>NZ_JBEOWK010000012.1:0-299751 GCF_040295985.1 Streptosporangium sp. NPDC002524
AGCTGGTAGGTCAGCGTGCCCGACTTCGAGACCAGGCCGATGCGGCCCGCGCTGGTGATGTCGGCCGGGATGATCCCCGCGTTGGAGGCGCCGGGCGAGGCGATGCCGGGGCAGTTGGGCCCGATGATCCGGGTCTTGCCGCCCTTGGCGATCGCGTACGCCCAGAACTCGGTGGTGTCGTGGATCGGGACGCCCTCGGTGATGACCACGCAGAGCGGGATCTCGGCGTCGATGGCCTCCTTGACGGCGTCCTTGGTGAACGCCGGGGGCACAAAAACGACCGACACATCGGCGCCGGTGTCCTTGATCGCCTCGGCGACGGTGCCGAACACGGGCAGGCCCTCGTGGACGGTGCCCGCCTTGCGGGCGTTCACGCCGCCGACGACGCGGGCGCCGGAGGCGAGCATCCGGCGGGTGTGCTTGGTGCCCTCACCGCCGGTCATGCCCTGGACGATGATCTTGCTGTTCTCGTTCAGCCAGATGGCCATTACGCACCTACCGCGGCGAGCTCGGCGGCGCGCTTGGCCGCATCGTCCATGGTGTCCACCAGTTCGACGCCGGAGAGCTTGGCGTCGGAGAGAATCTGACGCCCGAGTTCGGCGTTGTTGCCGTCCAGACGGACGACGAGCGGGCGGCTCACGCTCTCCCCGCGGGCGTCCAGCAGTTGGAAGGCCGAGACGATGCCGTTGGCGACCGCGTCACAGGCGGTGATGCCGCCGAAGACGTTGACGAAGATCGACTTCACCGCGGGGTCGGAGATGATGATCTCCAGGCCGGCCGCCATCACCTCGGCCGAGGCGCCGCCGCCGATGTCGAGGAAGTTGGCGGGCTTGGGCTGTCCGGGGAACGCCTCGCCCGCGTAGGCGACGACGTCCAGGGTCGACATGACCAGGCCGGCGCCGTTGCCGATGATGCCGACGGAACCGTCGAGCTTGACGTAGTTGAGGTCCTTGGCCTTGGCCGCGGCCTCCAGCGGGTCCTCGGCGTCCTTGTCCTCGAAGGCCGCGTGGTCCGTCTGGCGGAAGGACGCGTTGTCGTCGAGGGTGACCTTGCCGTCGAGGGCCTTCACCTGGCCGTCGGCGGACAGGATCATCGGGTTGACCTCGACGAGGGAGGCGTCCTCGTCGACGAAGGCGCACCAGAGCTTCTCGATGAGCTCGGCGGCGCCGTCGAGCGCGGCCTCCGGCAGCCCTCCGGCCTGGGCGATCTCACGGGCCTTGGCCCGGTCGACGCCGTCCAGCGGGGAGACCGGGACCTTGGCGACCTTCTCGGGGGCGCTGTGCGCGACCTCTTCGATGTCCATGCCGCCCGCCGCCGAGCAGATGGCGAGGAACGTACGGTTGGCGCGGTCGAGCAGGAAGGAGAAGTAGTACTCCTCCGCGATCGCGCTCGCCTCCTCGATCAGGACCTTGTGGACCGTGTGGCCCTTGATGTCCATGCCGAGGATGTCGGTGGCCTTCCGTTCGGCGTCGGCGGCGTCGTCGGCGACCTTCACGCCACCGGCCTTGCCTCGACCACCGGTCTTGACCTGGGCCTTGACAACGACACGGCCGGTCAGCTGCTCGGCTGCCGCCCGTGCCTCCTCCACGGTGTGCGCGACCACGCCGCGCGGCACCGGGATGCCGTACTCCGCGAAGAGCTCCTTCGCCTGATGTTCGAACAGGTCCACGAGGGTCCGTCCTTGCTTGTCCGGCTGGTGTACAGATGTGAGCGGGCCGACTCCATGATCCAAGGGGGAGCCCGGCGGTTTTGCGCCAATGAAGCCTAGCCCGCCTCATGGCATGACCAGGTAACCGGGTTCCAGATCGTACGCCCCGAATGCTGTTCGCGCCGAACCGGCCGTCCCGGCCACCGGTCCCGGGGCCGCCTCACCGCGCTGACGGACGATCTGTCAGAGGTTCGTCAGACAGGCGAGGGGGCCGAGGAGAGGTACGGCGAGAGACCCGCCGGACGAGCGGGGGCGTCAGGCGAGTGGAGAACCGGCAGGTGGACGAGGGGCTTGTCAGACGGGTGACGGGATCGTCAGACGGGTGAGGGGATCGCGCTCCGCACCCAGTCGACGATCTCCTGGGTGGTGGCGCCCGGGGTGAAGACGCGCGCGACGCCCATCTCCTGGAGCGCGGGCATGTCGGCCTCGGGGATGATCCCGCCGCCGAACACCACGATGTCGGCCGCGTCGTTCTCCTTCAGCAGCTCCAGCACCTTGGCGAAGAGCGTCATGTGCGCGCCGGACAGGATGGACATCCCGATCGCCGCGGCGTCCTCCTGGATCGCGGTGCGCACGATCTGCTCGGGCGTCTGGTGCAGGCCGGTGTAGACGACCTCCATCCCGGCGTCCCGCAGCGCCCGCGCCACGATCTTCACGCCCCTGTCGTGACCGTCCAGCCCCGGCTTGGCGATGACGACGCGGATCCTTGACACGGCATCCATCCAGACCTCCTTGTCTGCGCTCCCCTCGCGACGTGGGAGCTGTCCGCAGCGTAACCGGCCGCGCCGCGCCGGGCTCGGCGGGCCACCGCGAACCACGGTACAGCGGTAAGAATTCCCCCGCCTTTCCGTACGGCGCCACGGCCCGTCTCCCCGCCCGCCGCACCCCGCCCGAACGGGCCGGAATACGCGGGGAACCGAGGTTCCGCAAAAAAAGGGAAACTAACCGTCCGTGATTGTTCAGGAACCAATCCGTGTTCCCGGAATAGCAGACGACGGCGTACCAAAGACCGGCAGGACATCTCTGCACCGAATGTGCACGATTAATTCAAGGCAATCGTCCAAATGCGCTACCATTCCGTGATCTTGTCACACAAGAATGTGTCGTCCCTCCCCCAGCGGGGCGGAGGGATCAATCAGGAGGACTTCCCTTTGAAGCGATACATCGCCGGGCTGGCATGCGCCGCAACGGCCGTGCTGGGCGTTCCGGCGCTGGCATCGACCGCGCACGCCCAGGCCGCCGATCCGATCAGCGCACTGAAGAAGCAGTTCAAAAACGGTCGTGGCGTCACGTACGTCGACACCACGAAGGGGCGTGCCTCGTACGGCAGTGCGGTCGTGGCTCAGCGCAAGGGGGTGCTCCAGTTCGGTGCCTCCGGAATCGGCGCGTCCGACCAGACCACCAAGCTGCGCATCAAGGCTAGCGACATCGCGGCGATTTCCGAGCAGGCGAGCGAGGAGGAGGCCAAACTGCTGGCCGGCCTGGCCAAGCCCGAGCGGGTGATCCGCGTCAAGAACACCTCTTACATCTCCGGCGGCATCTTCGGCCAATTCCTGCCCGAGGACAAAACGTGGATGAAATTGCCCGTGGGCAATCTGGGCAACACCGGCCGGTTGAGCCAGCTCGTCAACCCGGCCGAACCCGCGACGCTCAAGGCCCTGCTCGCACGCGCCACGGTCAAGCGTCCGACCGCCTACTCCGGGAAGATCACTTTCGGTGAGCTCTACAAGGTCTCACCGTGGTTCCGGGCCGGCATCTTCGTCCCCCCGACCGCCAAGCAGTCGAAGACCGTGGTGCAGTGGAAGCTGGTTCTCGGCTCCGACCTGCTCGCGAGGAGCCTGACCACTTCCTATCCCGCGAGCGCCCTGTCCACCGCGCCGGGGATGACCATATCGGTCGAGACCCGCTACACCGGCTGGGGATCCAAGGTGACGGTCAAGGCTCCGCCGGCCGATCAGGTCGCCAAGCCGGAGGATCTGGAAGAGGGCGTGGACGTCAACGCCCCCATCCCCCTGCTGAGCGGCGGCAGCTGATCACCCCGCGCTGATCACACGGCCCGGATCACACGGCCCTGATCACACGGCCCTGATCACACGGCCCTGATCACATGGCGCTGATCACATGGCGCTGATCGTCCCGCGCTGATCACATCTCGCACCACCCGAGCCGCGCCCGGCAGGCTCACCCGCCGGGCGCGGCTCGCGGCGTTCTTCGCTCCGTACGGGATCCGGCCTGTAGGAGGAGTTCCCCACTGCCCGGAGCGACGGACACCCGTGGCGCCCGGTCCCGGCGCTTCCGGCGATTCTTGATCCGACATTTCGGGATATAGGTAAGAATCTTGGTCCACCCTCCGCGACGACGCGAGGACCATACGGGAGGACCCCCCTCGATGAGGCGAATCATCGCCACCCTGACCGGCGCCACCATGGCAGCCCTGATCGTTCCCACGCTGGTGACCGTCGCCCCGGCGAGCGCCGAGGCCGTCCGGACCACCCAGGCCACCGCGACCACCGCGGCCGACCCGGTCTCGGCACTGAAGCGCCAGTTCAGGACCCACCGGGGCGTGAAGCTCACCGAGAACACGAAAATCGTCGGCGAGGGCAAGAAGAGCCGGGTGATCTTCACCCGCCGGAGCGGCGTGCTGGAGTTCGGCAGGAGCGGCCTGGTCGCCTCGGACCTGACCACCAAGTTCAACCTGCCCCTCCCGGACAACGAGCTCAAGGGCCTGTTCACCCCGTCACGGACGCTCTCGCTGAAGGGCGTCAGCTACACCTCGGGCGGCGTCTTCGCCGAGTCCATGCCCGAGGGCAAGAAGTGGCTGCGCACGCCCGGTGACGCGGTCTCCCTGGTCAGCGCCGTCCAGCAGATCATCAGCACCGTCGAGCCCGGCACGCTCAGGGCGACCCTCGCCCACACCCGCGCCAAGCGTCCCGGCGGGACGTGGGACGGCACCCGGACCACGGTCCACTCGGGCACGATCACGCTGGCCGAGCTCTTCAGGGTCTCTCCCGCGGTACGCACGATGCTGGGCAGGAAGCCCGTCGGCAGGTCCGCGACGCTCCCGGTGACCTGGAAGATCTATCTCGGCTCCGACCAGCTGGTCCGCCGGGTCGTGTCGTCGTACACGGAGTCCACCCGGGGCCTGAACAGCACCGAGCTGACCTACGTCAACGACACCCGCTACACCGGCTGGGGCACCAAGGTCACGATCAAGGCGCCGCCCGCCGACCAGGTGGCCGACTTCGACGAGCTCATCGGTGACACCACCCGGCCGGAGGACCCCATCGGGGAGATCTTCAAGGGCTGAACCGGCCCGCGCCGACTCATGGGCCTCATGGACCGAACCGGCCCATGGCGCCCGGGAAGGCACGACGGACACGGGAAGGGCCCGGAGAGCGACCGCTCCCCGGGCCCTTCCCGGCTTCCCCGGACACTCACCCGGAGGTCGGAGCCTCCCTGGACACTCATCCCGAGATCAGAGCCTTCCCGGACGCTCACCCCCGGAGGCCAGAGCCTTCCCGGACGCTCACCCCGAGATCAGAGCCTCCCCGGATGCCCACCCCGAGATCAGAGCTTCTCCAGGGGCGCGTACGCCAGCAGCAGGGTCTTCTCCCCGCCGCCACCGAAGTCGATCTTGACCTTGGTCTTCTCCGCGACGCCGTCGACGGACACGACCGTGCCCAGGCCGAACTGGTCGTGGGTGATCCGGTCGCCGGGGGTGAGGTTGGGGATCTGCCTGCCGCCGGGCTTCCTCGCCGGGGCGGGGCGGGAGTCGCGGCGGGTGGCGGCGCTCCAGGCGCTCTTCTCCGGGTCGCTGCGCCAGTCGACCAGGTCGGACGGGATCTCGGCGACGAACCGGGAGGCCGGGTTGAACGCGGGCGAGCCCCAGGAGCTGCGGACGGCCGCTCTGGAGATGTACAGACGCTGCTCGGCCCGGGTGATGCCGACGTAGGCGAGGCGGCGCTCCTCCTCCAGCTCCTTGGGCTCGCCGAGCGAGCGCATGTGCGGGAAGACGCCGTCTTCCATGCCGGTGAGGAACACCACCGGGAACTCCAGCCCCTTCGCGGTGTGCAGCGTCATCAGCGTCACCACGCCCTGGCCGCCGTCGGCCGCCGGGATCTGGTCGGCGTCGGCGACCAGGGAGACCTGCTCCAGGAACTCCACCAGCGTGCCCTCGGGGTTGGCCTCCTCGAACTCGGAGGCGACCGAGACCATCTCGTCCAGGTTCTCCAGGCGGCTCTCGTCCTGCGGGTCGTTGGAGGCCGTGAGCTCCAGGCGGTAGCCGGTGCTCGCCAGCACCTCCTGGGCGAGCTCCGAGGGCGTCATGTCGTCGGCCCTCACCATGAGCTCGTCCATCAGCGCGACGAACTCCTTGATCGCCTTGAGCGAGCGGGTGGCCATGCCCGGCGCGTCGTCGGCCCGGCGGAGCCCCTCCCAGTAGGGGATCCGCTCCCTGGCGGCGAACGCCTCGATCATCGCCTCGGCGCGCTCGCCGATGCCGCGCTTGGGCACGTTGAGGATGCGGCGCAGCGACACCACGTCGTTCGGGTTGGACAGGAAGCGCAGGTAGGCGAGCAGGTCGCGGACCTCCTTGCGCTCGTAGAAGCGCACCCCGCCCACCACCTTGTACGGCAGGCCGGTCCGGATGAAGATCTCCTCGAACACCCGGGAGGCGGCGTTGGTCCGGTAGAAGACCGCGACCTGGCCGGGCACGACGTCCTCGTGGTCGGTGAGCCTGTCGACCTCCTGCGCGACGAACATGGCCTCGTCGTGCTCGTTGTCGGCGACATAGCCGGTGATCTTCGACCCGGCGCCCTGGTCGGACCAGAGGTTCTTGGGCTTGCGGCTCGCGTTGCGCGAGATCACCGCGTTGGCGGCGGACAGGATCGTCTGGGTGGAGCGGTAGTTCTGCTCCAGCAGGATCGTCCTGGCCTCCGGGTAGTCGCGCTCGAACTCCAGGATGTTGCGGATCGTCGCGCCGCGGAAGGCGTAGATCGACTGGTCGGCGTCACCGACCACGCACAGCTCGGCCGGGGCGACCCCGCCCTCCGTGCCCTCCCTGACCAGGTCCCCGTCGGCGGTGCGGAGCTCGGGACGGCCGGCGATCTCGCGGATCAGGGTGTACTGGGCGTGGTTGGTGTCCTGGTACTCGTCGACCAGGATGTGGCGCCAGCGGAGCCGGTAGTGCTCGGCCACGTCGGGGAAGATCTGGAACAGCGTCACCGTCAGCATGATGAGGTCGTCGAAGTCCATCGCTCCGGCCTCGGTGAGCTTCTGCTGGTAGTTGCGGTACGCCTCGGCGAGCTTGCGCTCCAGGTGGGTGGACGCCTGGGCCGACGCCGTCTCGTAGTCGATCAGCTCGTTCTTGAAGTTGCTGACCTGGGCGGAGAACGACCTCGGCGGGTAGCGCTTGGGATCGAGGTCCATCTCGCGGCAGACCATCGCCATCAGCCGCTGGGAGTCGGCCTGGTCGTAGATGGAGAAGCTCGTGGGGAAGCCCAGGCGCTTGGCCTCGCGGCGCAGGATCCGCACGCACGCGCTGTGGAAGGTCATCACCCACATCGCCGCCGAACGCGGGCCGATGAGCCGGTCGACCCGGTCCTTCATCTCCCTCGCGGCCTTGTTGGTGAAGGTGATCGCCAGGATCTCCTGCGGCTGCACGCCCCGCTCGCCCAGCAGGTAGGCGATGCGGTGGGTCAGCACCCGGGTCTTGCCGGAACCCGCGCCCGCGACGATGAGCAGGGGGCTGCCGTGGTGCACGACGGCCTCGCGCTGCTGGGGGTTGAGCCCGTCGAGCAACGGATGGGTCAGGGAAGAGGCTGGGATCGACACGTCCCCTAGGTTAGAACGACCGACCGACAACCGGGTCCAGCCACCGCAAAGGAATGCGGGTGGACTCGCTCACGGTTGTGATGACGGAGCGGTACGGGGACAACGGAGGGGCTTCCATGCTTTCTGAGAACGAGATCAGCCGCGTACTCGCGATAACCGCGCACCCCGACGACGTCGACTTCGCCGCCGCGGGCACGATCGCGCTGTTCACCGACCGAGGCGTCGAGGTGACGTACTGCGTGGTCACCGACGGTGACGCGGGCGGCTTCGACCGCGAGCTGGACAACGGCGGCATGGCCGAGTTGCGCCGGGCCGAGCAGTCCAACGCCGCCAAGGCCGTAGGCGTGACCGACGTCCGCTATCTCGGCCACCACGACGGGACCGTGGTGCAGAGCCTGGAGCTGCGGCGCGACATCACCCGGGTCATCCGCCAGGTCAAGCCCGACCTGGTGATCACCCACAGCCCCGAGCGCAACTACCGGTTCATCGCCCCCAGCCACCCCGACCACCGCGCGGTCGGGGGTTCCGCCCTCGACGCCGTCTACCCCGACGCGCGCAACCCGTACACCTTCCCGTCGCTGCTGCTCGACGAGGGGCTGGAGGCGTGGACCGTCCGCGAGGTCTGGCTCAACGGCGGCCCGGCGCCCGACCACCACGTGGACGTCACCGACACCTTCGACCGCAAGCTCGCCGCCCTGCGCGCCCACGCCAGCCAGATCGGCCACCTGGAGGACTTCGAGGACTTCCTGCGGGGCCGCTTCTCGCAGATCGCCGCCGAGGCGGGCTTCGGCGAGGGCCGCTACGTGGAGGCCTTCCAGCGGGTCTCCACCGCCTGACCCTCCCGAGGGCACCGCCGGGGGCCGGACCCCCCTCACCGTCGGCGCCGGGGCACCTGGGAACCTGGGAATCCCGAAGGCACCCGACGGGAAGTCCGCGCCGTTGAACAGCATCCACCTGTCGCTCGCCACCGCCGTCGTCGTCGTCCTGCTCGCCGTCGGAGCCGCCGCCGTCGCCTGGCTCGGCCGCCTCGGGCACGCGCCCGCGGTGCTCGTGGCGTGCCTGCGCGCCGCCGCCCAGCTCGGCGTCGTGTCCCTGATCATCGTGTGGGCCGTCGAACGCGCGCTCGCGGTGACGGTCTTCGTGCTGGTCATGTACGGGGTGGCGAGCGTGACCGCGGGACGCAGGATCACCTCGGGTCCCGCCGTCCGGTGGGCCGCGGCGCCCATCGCTGCCGGGACCGTACCGGTGCTGGCGCTGCTGTTCGGCAGCGGCGTCGTCCCGCCCCTGGGCATCACGCTGATCCCGATCGCGGGCATCCTGCTGGGCGGGTGCCTGACGGCCACGGCCCTCGCGGGACGGCGGGCCCTGGACGAGCTGACCCACCGGCGCGGCGAGGTGGAGGCGGCGCTCTCGCTGGGCTTCTCCGAGCGGGACGCGGCGCTGGAGATCTGCCGCCCGCCCGCGGCGCAGGCGCTGGTGCCCGCCCTGGACCAGACGGGAACCGTGGGCCTGGTCACGCTACCCGGCGCCTTCGTGGGAATGCTGCTGGGCGGGGCCGGCCCGCTCCAGGCCGGAGTGGTGCAGCTCGTCGTGCTGGTCGCGCTGCTGGCCGCGGAGGCGGTGGCCGTGGTCGTCACGGTCGAGCTCGCCGCCCGCGGCCTCTTCGGCGACGGTCAGCGGCCCGGGGCGGGCTCCTCCGGCGGGGCCGGGCGGGTCGGACGGGCCGGACGGCTCAGGTGGACCGGCTGGACCGGATGGACCGGCTGGACCAGATCGTCTGAACGGGCCGGACGGGCCGGACGAGGGCGGTTCGGCGGGGCCAGGCGGGCGAACAGGTAGCCCAGGGAGTTGGTCGCGACGTGGAACATCGCGGGAGCGGCCAGGCCTCCCCTCCTGCGCAGCTCGGTGAAGAGCACCCCGGCGAGGCCCGTCGTGACCACCGACCCGGCCACGACCCGCGCCACCTGCCACGCGGGCGCCTTCCCCGGGCCTCCGGAGACCCCCGGCGCGCCTCGCGCGGCCCGCACAGCCCGCACATCCAACGCGTCCGGCGTGCCCTGCTTACCTTGCGTTTCCTGCACGCTTTGCCCGCCCTGCGCGCCTTGTGTGCCCTGCTTACCTTGCGTTTCCTGCGTGTCCGGCGCGCCTTGCCCGCCCTGCGCTCCTTGCGCGCTTTGCCCGCCCTGCGTGCCTTGCCCGCTCCGCGCGCCTTGTGTGGCCTGCGCGTCCGATCCGGGAGGCGTGTCCGATCCGGTGGGCGTGTACGGCGCGCCGGGGCGCTCGCTCTCCGGCCCCCCGCCGAGCCCGCTGCTCACCGACCCGTCTCCAGGACCGCTCGCCGACCCGGCCCCGGGGCCTCTCCCCGTGCTCCCCGCGCTCCCCGTGCCCTCAATGCCGGTGTCGCGGGCGGCCGGAGCGTCGAGGGACTCAAGGGACTCCCCCGCGGCCAGGCGGCTCAGGGCGGGGTTGGCGGCCATCATGTCGACGGCGGGCAGGATGTGCCAGAGGCCGAAGAGGACCGAGGAGACCGCGGTCGCCGTACCGTGGCCGTGGGAGCGGGCGACGAGGGCGTGCAGCACCCCGCGGAAGCCGACCTCCTCGAGCAGGACCGTGCCGACCGGCACCTGGAGCAGGGCCTCCTCCAGCGCGCGGGCGCGCGACAGGGACAGAGCGCGCTCGTCGCGGAAGAACCGGCGGGTGGCCGGGACGGCGATGCCCACGGTGTAGGCGGCGGCCACGGCGGAGACGAGCGCGCCGCCGATCCGCAGGCCCCGCGCGCGCCGGTGGAATCCCAGCTCGGCCCAGGAGAGCCCGGAACGGCGGGCCATCACGACCAGCGCGCCGGTGGCCGCGGCCGAGGTCAGCGGTGCCAGCCTCGGCGCGAGGCGGTTGTTGAGCACGTTGGCCGCCACCAGCACGGCCACCGCGCCCGTCAGCACACCCGCGGACACCCCGGACACCCCCTCGGGTCCGGTACGGGCGGCTCGCCCCGGCTCGCGCTCCATGCCCACGACTGCCACGACTCCCTCGGACACCGTCTCGCGCCCCGCGTGCCGGGCCGCGCCGGGGACCGTGATCTTCGGGTCCCCTCGAATCCGGTTCGAGGCTACGCGACGGGGGCTCGGCCCGCGGACGCCTGGCGCCAGCCGGTGGGGAAGCGCAGGCTACGGCGTTCCCGCACCGTCAGGCCGCCCCAGATCCCCTCGGGCTCGGCCGCGCGGAGCGCGTAGGCCCGGCACTCCTTCAGCACCGGGCACCGCTCGCAGACCGCCTTCGCCCGCGCCTCGTGCTCGGGCGACTGCGTCAGCGGGAAGAACAGCTCGGGGTCGCTCGTAGCGCAGGCACCCCGTGAAGCCCAGCCGATCTCCCGCACCGTCATCCGCATGACATCGCCCCCTGGTGGCTCACCGTCCTCAGCCAGACTAGGTCGGCCTCGGGGGCCGGACATCAGCCTCTTGACGGATTCACCCGTACTCATCGCGGCGTACTTCCTTGTGGTGGCGTCCTCCCTCATCGGGGCGTACTCCGGCGGCGCGCCGCTCCCGTGAACTCCCGCGACGCTCGCGCCGTTCCCGTGGACCTCCGTGACACCCTCGCGACACCCCGCGCGGCGCCCGTGAGGCCCCCGCGCGCCCCCGTGGCCCGCTTCGGCGTCCGCCACCGTGTGACGAAGTCCCGGGACCAGGCCTCAGCAGGCGGTCGTCCCCTGGTTGTATCCCTTGGCGAACAGTTGCTGGCGCTGGCCCGCCGTGCCGTGGGCGTCCGGGCGCAGCCAGTCGTCGGTGGGGTCGCCCGCCGCGGCGAGGTTGATCAGGAGTTCGTCCTCGTCGCCGGGCTCGGTCTGCAGCGAGCCGCCCTTGACGAGCGCCCCCAGGGTCCCCCCGGCGTAGCAGTCGGCCTGGAGCTCCTGCTCGATGTTCAGGCGGAACGCCGTGTTCAGCTGCGCCTGCACCGCGTGCCCGAACTCGTGCGGGATGATCACGTAGACCGAGCCGTCGCCCATCCGCTCGTAGAGGCCGTTCATCCACTGCGCGTCGTAGGCGATGAAGTGTCCCACCGGGCAGTAGAAGGCGTTGTTCGGCACCGAAGGCTGCCCGCCGCAGTCGGGCCCGTCCTCTCCCTGGTAGGCGACGAACTCGGTGACCGGGCGGTAGGTCAGCCCGGCGGCGGAGAAGGTCTGCTTCCAGTAGGCCTCGGTGAGCTCCCTGGCCAGCTCGACGTCCGACTCGAACGTCTGCCCGCGCGCGCTGGGCGTGGCCTCCTCACCGGTCTCGCCGGTCTCACCGGTGGGGCCCGCTTCCGGTTCCGTGCCCTCCCCCACGCTCCCGCAGGCGGTGACGGCGGCCAGGACCAAGGCCAGGAAAAAGGCTGACGCTCTCATGGGCCCATCGTGACGGAGTCCGCGGCCCTCGCGCGAGGGATCGGCGCGACCGGGAACCGTCCGGCGCGAAAGCGGGGGTAGAAGCGAGCTCACAGGGACGGCCAGGTGTGGACGGGCTCGTTGGTGTGCATGTTCTCGATGTAGCGCAGGGTCATCCGGCGCAGCGCCTCGTGCCTGTCGAGGTCGCCGAGCGCGTTCACCGCGTCGATCTGCCAGCTCGCCCCCGTCGTGCCCGTCAGGCAGCGCTGCTCGACGATCCCCAGCAGCCGGTCCCTGGCGCCGGGGTCCACCCCCCACAGGTCGAGTCCCTCGTACGCGAGCGGCAGCAGGCGGCGCAGGACCAGCTCGGACGCGACGACCTCGCCGAGTCCCGGCCAGAAGAGCCGGGCGTCCAGGCCGTACCGGGCGGCGGCGTGCAGGTTGTCCTCGGCCGCGGCGAACGACATGCGCGTCCACACCGGGCGTTCGGCGTACGGGAGGACGCGCATGAGCCCGTAGTAGAAGGCGGCGTTGGCGGCGACGTCCGCCACCGAGGGCCCCGCGGGCAGCACCCGGTTCTCCACCCGCAGGTGCGGGATGCCGTCCACGACCGCGTAGACCGGCCGGTTCCACCGGTAGACGGTGCCGTTGTGCAGGGTCAGCTCGCCGAGCTGCGGGGTGATCCCGCGCGCCAGCTCCTCGCGCGGGTCCTCCTCGTCGCACAGGGGCAGCAGGGCGGGGAAGTAGCGGGCGTTCTCCTCGAAGAGGTCGAAGACCGAGGTGATCCACCGTTCGCCGAACCACACCCTGGGCCGTACGCCCTGGGTCTTCAGCTCCACCGGGCGGGTGTCGGTGGCCTGCTCGAACAGCGGGATCCTGGTCTCCTGCCAGAGCCTGCGGCCGAACAGGAACGGCGAGTTGGCCGCCAGCGCCACCTGGGGGCCCGCGATGGCCTGGGCGGCGTTCCAGTTGGCGGCGAACGCCTCCGGGCTGACCTGGAGGTGGAGCTGGAGACTCGTGCAGGCGGCCTCGGGGGTGATGCTGTCGGCGTAGGTCTCCAGGAACTCCTCGCCCTCGATCGAGAGGTGCAGGTCCTCGCCCCTGGCCGCGAAGATCTGCTCGTTGAGGAGCTTGTAGCGGGGGTTGGCCGACAGCGTGCCCTCGTGTACGTCGCTCTCCCGCAGCGTGGGCAGGATGCCGACCATCACCATGTGCCCGCCGACGGTGCGGGCCCGTTCCTCGGCGTGGTTGAGGCGGTCCCTGATCACCCTCTCCAGCCGGGCCGCGCCGTCGCCGTCCAGGGACTCGGGCAGGACGTTGATCTCCACGTTGAACTGGCCGAGCTCGGTCGCCCAGTCGGGCTGGGCGATCGCCTCCAGCACCTCGGTGTTCTTCATGGCCGCCTCGCCGCGCTCGTCCACGAGGTTGAGCTCGATCTCCAGCCCGGCCTTGGGCTCGTCGAACTCGAATCTGGACTCGCGCAGCATCTGCGCGAAGACGTCAAGGCACCGGCGGACCTTGTCCCGGTAGCGCCGCCGGTCCTCGCGGCTGAACACCATCGCAGGTACATCGCGTCCCATACTTCGCAGAGTCGCACAGAAGTAACTACTCGTACAGAAGCCCGCGGGTGACGGATTGCGCGAAAGCCCGTGAGGCCGGACGCGCGAAGGCTCAGACCAGGCGCCGCGCCGTGGCCCAGCGGGACAGCTCGTGACGGTTGGAGAGCTGCAGCTTGCGCAGCACGGACGAGACGTGGGTCTCCACCGTCTTGACCGAGATGAACAGCTCCTTGGCGATCTCCTTGTACGCGTAGCCGCGGGCGATCAGCCGCAGCACCTCGCGCTCGCGCTGGGTGAGCGAGTCGAGCTCGGGGTCGATCGGCGGGGCCTCGCTGGAGGCGAACGCGTCCAGCACGAACCCGGCCAGCCTCGGGGAGAAGACCGCGTCGCCCTCGGCGACCCGGCGGATCGCGTCGGTGAGCTCGCGCCCGCTGATGTTCTTGGTCACGTATCCCCTGGCACCGCCCCGGATCACGCCGATGACGTCCTCGGCCGCGTCGGAGACCGACAGGGCGAGGAAGCGGACCGTGGAACCGGCGCCGAGGACCCGGCGCAGCACCTCCTGGCCGCCGCCTCCGGGCATGTGCACGTCGAGCAGGACCACGTCGGGCCCCAGCGCGGCGATCGCCTTGACCGCGGACTCCACGTCCTCGGCCTCCCCGATCACCTCGATGGAGTCGCCCAGCTCGGCCCGTACGCCGGAGCGGAACAGGCGGTGGTCGTCGACGATCAGGACCTTCACCACACTCATCGGACTTCTTCCCCTCGCGGTCCCGAGGGTCGCTCACCTGCCCGCCGCGATCCTCGCCGTGATCCTACGCGCAGGACCCCGGCCCGCCGCGACCCCAAGATCCGTTCCTCGGCCCGCCGTGGCGATCCCGAGAGGCATTCCGGGATCCGCTTCCCGGCTCGCCGCGATCCCGGGGGCGGGGCCCCGGTTCGCCGTGTCGTGGCCCGCTCGCCGCTCACGTCTTCTCCAGCTTCATGGTCAGCATCACTTCCGTGCCCTCGCCGGGCTCGGTCCGCACACGGGCGCTGCCCCCGTGGCGCTCCATCCTGCCGATGATCGACTGGCGGATACCCATACGATCCTCGGGCACGTCGCCCATGTCGAACCCGATCCCCCGGTCCCGGACGAAGACGGTGACCTCGTCCGGCTCGGTCTCGGCGTACACGGAGACGACCTCGGAGCCGGAGTACTTCGCGGCGTTGACCATGGCCTGCCGCGCGGCCTGCATCATCGCGGACAGCTCGGGGGTGAGCGGGCCGTCGCCGACGCAGACGACCTCGATCGGCACCCCGTGCGCGTCCTCCTCCTCGGCCGCGACCCGCCGCACGGCCGCGGCCACCGAAGCGTCGGCGTCCTGCTGGGGCTGGTAGAGCCAGTTGCGCAGCTCCCGCTCCTGGGAGCGGGCCAGCCGCATCACCTCGCGCGGGTCCTGGGCGTTGCGCTGGATCAGCGTGAGCGTGTGCAGCACCGAGTCGTGCACGTGCGCGGCCACCTCGGCGCGTTCCTCCTGCCGGATGCGCTCGCGGCGCTCGCGCTGCAGCTCCTTCCACAGGGCGGCCAGCCAGGGCGCCGCGATCAGCGCGACACCGCCCACGACCACCAGGGTGAACACGATGCCCGGACGGGCGTTGCCCAGCTCGTCGTTGGCCACCAGGAAGCCGATCGCGCCGACCACGACGAGCACGAGCCCGAGGAAGGTACGGACCCGGTTGCGGCGGACCTGCCCGACGGTGTTGCTCATCCAGCGCTGCCGCCGGTCGGGGTCGGCCTGCTGCCACAGGATCAGCGAGCCGATGCCGCCCACCGCGATCGGCCAGGCCCCGATCCCGGTGCCCGAGGTGCCGGTGAGCCAGCCCAGGGCCGTCAGCGCCATCCCGATCGCGCCGTACGCGGCGAGCTGGCTCCAGTCCCTCCCGGGCTCCCTGCCCTCGTACGGCTCGCGCGGGGTGAACATCCACAGGGCGGCGTACGCCAGGGCGCCGAAGCCGTTCGGGACGGTGAGCAGCACGAAGGCCAGCCGCAGCACGACCGGGTCGAGCCGGAGCTGGGCGGCGGCCCCCTGGGCCACGCCGGCGACCAGCCGCCCCTCCACCGGCCTCACCAGGCGGGGGAAGGGGGCGTCCTCGGTCGTCACGGGCGCCGCGTCACGAACTGTCTGTCGGTCAGCCATATCGTCAGCATCGTCACATGAACCAGCCTGCCAGTGCATCAGGCGTTCCCCTGAAGCGACCCTGAGAGAGACCTACCCTCTCCGGGACGACTCAGGGGTCTCCCGGATGCATCGCGGACCGGGAAAGGCCACGATGAGGACATGAACGACACCGGGCGGGCCCAGGATCCGGCGAGCTCGCCGTCCGCCTCCTCCCCCTTCGAGGAGCGCTTCCAGGAGCGTCCGGAGGAGCGCTTCGAGGAGCGCGGCCTGGGACGCAGCAACGAGGGGCGCATGCTCACGGGCGTCTGCGCCGGTCTGGGGAGGTACGCCGGGATCGACCCCGTGGTGCTCAGGGTCGGTTTCGCGGTGCTGGTGCTCGGTTCCGGGATCGGGATCATGCTCTACATCGCGGCGTTCCTGCTGATGCGCGAGACCGACGGCGGTCCCGGCTACCTGGAGCAGTGGATCCGGCGCGACTTCGACGGCGAGACGGTCCTGACCCTGCTGACCGGCCTGTTCGCCCTCGGACTGATCGTCAACATCTCCTCGGACGGCATCGGCACCGGCACGGTCGTGGTCGGCACGGTGTTCGCCATCGCCCTGCTCGCCGCCCATTCCCGCGGGGTCGACCTGCTGGCCGTGGCGAGGTCGCTGCCCGAACGGCTGCGCAGGCGCCGCGCCCCGTCCTCCCCCTCGTCCCCGCCCTCGTCCTCTTCCTCGGCCGGTCAGTGGCCCGGCCCGTCCGCCTCCGCGCCGGGCACCGCCGCCGGGCAGCGCCCCGTCGGCGAGCGGAATCCGGTCGGTGATCGGGACCCTGCCGGTGATCGGGATCCGGTCGGTGATCGGGACCCGGTCGGTCACGCCGCCGCGTCTCCCGCCGCCCACGCGTCCTCCCGGCCGGGCGCCGAGACGGTCACGGAGCGGTACGCCCCCGCGACCGGACCGGGATCCGCGCCGGTCCCCCCGCCCCCCGCCCCCGGGCCCCAGGCCCCGCCTGCCTCGGGCAACCGTGCCGGGCAGGCGCCGGGCATGCCCCCGGGCCCCTTCGGACGGCCGCCGGAGTACGGGCCGCGGAACGCCCCGACCGGCCCGTACGGCGCCGCGAGGCCGGTGTTCGACTCCTCCGGCGAGCCCTTCTCCCCGTACGGGCCCTACCAGCCCCTGGACCCCCGGAGGCGGCAGCAGCCGTACTCCCCCTACGACCCGTCCGTTTACGGCGGGACGGTGGTGGCGCCGCCCAGGCCGCCGCGGCGCAGGTCGCTCGTCGGGAGCTTCACCATCAGCCTGGCCATCATCGTTGGAGGGATCATCGTGGCGATCCAGTCCGCATCGGGACCGGTCAACATGACGGTCGTCGGCGGCGCGGCACTCGTCGTCGTCGGCGCCGGCCTGCTGATCGCCACCTGGTTCGGCCGGGGAGCGGGGCTGGTCGCGACCGGCACGGTCCTGTCGATCGCCCTGATCGCGGGGTCCACGCTGGGCGGCATACCGAAGAGGTTCGGCAACTACGCCTGGGAGCCCGCCACCCTGTCCGAGGTGGCGCGCACCTACTCGGTGGGCGTGGGAGAGGGCAGGCTCGACCTGGGCGACCTGGTCCTGCCGCCGGGCTCGCGGACCATCGTGGACGCCTCGGTCTCGGTCGGCGAGATGATCGTGATCCTGCCCTCGACGGCGCGGGTCGAGGTGAACGGCTCCACCAGGTTCGGCGACGTCAAGATCGACCACGTGGTGGAGGGAGGGGCCGACATCGAGCACAACAGGATCCTGGAGCCCGAGGTGACCCCCAAGGGCGACGCGGCGACGATCGTGCTGAACATCAAGGCCGGAATCGGGGACGTGGAGGTGCGCCGTGCGGCCTGACGTCGACAGGACCGAGCGCCGTCTCGTGCACCGTACCGACTGGATGGCCCTGCTCAGCGGCATGGTGTTCATCGCGATCGGCATCGTCTTCATCAGCGAGCCGTCCGTCCAGCCGATGGTCATGCTCATAGTCCTGGTGGGCGGCCTGGGCTTCGCGGGCCTGATCGCCATCCTGGCCAGGCTCATCCGGCGCTAGGGCTCACCGCGTACGGGACGGGACCGAAGAGACCTAACGGCAAAAGACTGGATCGGGCATTAGAGTCGGGGTATGTCCGCCCTGGAGTTCGTCAGCACCGTCCGCGCGACGCGGGCCGGTCCGACCGACACGCTCGCCGACGTCGAGGGCATGACCGCGTGGGGCCGGGCGCACGCCGCCCAGCTGGGCGTCGACCCGGGCTTCGTCGCCACGGAGGAGCTGCGGCGCGAGGTGGTGGAGCTGCGGCAGGCCGTACGGGCGCTCTTCGCCAGGGCGGTGGAACCGGGAGCCGCGAGCGGCGCGGACGCGCACCGGCTCCCCGGATTCGCCGAGTCCCTCGACCTGGTCAACGCCGCGGCGCTCGCCGTGCCGCTGGCCGCGCGGCTGGAATGGCCCGCCGGGGGCGCTCCCCGGGCGCGGGCCGTCCCCGGCGACGGGACCGCGGAGTCCGCGCGGATCCGGGCGGCCCTCGCGACGTCGGCGATCGAGCTGCTGGCCGGGCCGCGGCGCGAGCGGCTGCGCACCTGCCCCGCGCCGCGCTGCGTGCTCTACTTCCTCAAGGAGCACGCCCGGCAGGAGTGGTGCTCGGTCGGCTGCGGCAACCGGGCCCGCGCGGCCCGTCACTACCACCAGCACCGCGACGTCTGACCCCGCCCGCACTTCATTACGTCTCTTGAGCCAGGACTCTTTCCAGTGTGACTTACATCACTTATTTATAATGGGAAACACGGTTTTTATGCGTTAGGTTTGGGTCCTGCGGTCAAACTAACGGGACGACCCGTTAGAAAGCCCGACGGGAGAGACCAGATGACCTTCCAGACCGGCCACGTCGGCCTCAACGTCTCCGACCTCGACAGGTCCAGGGACTTCTATCTCAAGATCTTCGGCTTCGAGGTCCTCGCCGAGTCCGGCGAGGCGGACCGCCGGTACGCCTTCCTCGGCCTCGACGGCACCCTGGTGCTCACCCTCTGGCAGCAGAGCGAGGGCCTCTTCGCCACCGGCCTGCCCGGCCTGCACCACCTGTCGTTCCAGGTCCCGGACATCGAGACGGTCCGCCGGGCGGAGGCCGCGATCAGGGAGGCGGGTGCCACGCTCCACCACGACGGCGTGGTGGCGCACCGCGAGGGCGCGTCCTCGGGCGGCGTGTTCTTCGAGGACCCCGACGGGATCCGGCTGGAGATCTACACGCCCACCGGGGCAGAAGGCTCCCCCGCACCGGTGGCCACCGCCCCCACCTGCGGCTTCTTCTAGGCAATCATGGAACACGCAGGAGAGATCGCGGTCCAGCGAAGGGCCGGAGTACGCGTGGCGGGGCTGGGTTCGGCCAGGACCCGGGCGGAGATCCCGGCGGTGGCGGCCGAGTTCCTGGCGCGACAGCGGATGCTGCTGATCGGGGCGACGGGACGGGACGGCCACCTGTGGGCGTCCGTCCTGACCGGGCCCGAGGGGTTCGCCGAGGCGGTGGACGAGCGGACGGTCGTGATCGACGCGGTGCCGGGCGAGCGCGACCCGCTGGCGGGGCTGGACGGGGGCCGGATCGGCATGCTCGCGATCGAGCCGCTGAGCAGGCGCAGGATGCGGGTGAACGGCACGGTCTCGCGGGAGGACGGGCGGCTGGTCGTCCGCACCGAGCAGACGTACGCCAACTGCCCCAAGTACATCCAGGCGCGAGAGCTCGTCACAGAGCCGGGACCGGAGCTGGGACCGAAGCCAGGACCGGGAGCAAGACCGGGACCGGGGCTGGAACCGGGACCGGCGGGCTCCCCCGGATCCCCCGGATCCCCCGGATCCACCGAATCCTTCGGCTCCACCGGTTTCTCCTCCGCGACGGCGTTGAACGACGACGACCGGGCGTGGATCGAAGGCGCCGACACGTTCTTCGTCGCCACCTCCGCGCCCGGTCTCGGAGCCGACCTGTCGCACCGGGGCGGCAACCCCGGGTTCGTCCGGGTGCTGGACGACCGGCGGCTGGTCTGGCCGGATTACGTGGGCAACTCCATGTACATGACGCTGGGAAACCTGGAGCTGGACGACGGCTGCGGCCTGCTCTTCCTCGACTGGGAGGGGGGCGACGCCCTGCACCTGACCGGGCGGGCCCGCGTCGACTGGGATCCCGGAGACGTCCCGGGCGCGCAGCGGCTGGTCCGGTTCGAGCTGGACCGGCTCGTCCGCGTACGGGGAGCCAGCCCGCTCCGCTGGAGGCTCGCGGAATACTCCCGCCACAACCCGCCGGTCTGAGGGCGCGGCACGGATCGGCGCATCGTCCCCGCCAACGAGGGCAGTACCAAGAGCGGGCACAGATCTGGCGTGCGGACCGTGCGGACCGCACGGACACGGACCGTCACGGGAGGCCCGACCTGGCTCCAGGGCGGCATACTGGCAATACGCCCCCGTGTAGTCGTAATGTCGCGACAGCGGCCGACCGGTGAGGAGCGGAGCGATGGCGATGCGATTCGAGCACGAGTTCACGGTTCCGGTGCCTGTCGATCAGGCGTGGCCGGTGCTGCTCGATGTCGAGCGGATCGCGCCCTGCCTGCCCGGAGCCGCCGTGGACAAGATCGAGGATGACTCCTTCACCGGCCGGATGAAGATGAGGATCGGGCCGATCACGGTGACGTACCAGGGCCGGGCCGCCTTCGAGAAGGTGGACGAGGACACCCGTTCCATGACCATCAGGGCCTCCGGCAAGGAGGCCAGGGGGCCGGGCACGGCGGGGGTCACGGTCGTCGCGCGCCTGCACCCCGACGGCCGGAACACCCGGGTCACCGTCGACACCTCCCTCAACGTGACCGGGCGCCCGGCCCAGTTCGGCCGGGGCGTGATGGCCGAGGTCGGCGGGAAGCTGGTCGACAGGTTCGCGGCCAACCTCTCCCGCCTGCTGGGCGAGGGGCCCGGCGTGGAGACGGCCGACGAGACGACCGCCGGGACGGCCGGTGTGGGCGGCTGGAGCGCGCCCCCGGTCCAGGAACCCGCGTCCACGGGGCCGGCTTCCACGGGACCGGGCGACGACGACGTTCCGGCGATCTCGGATACCTGGGGCCCCGGCCCGGCACGCCCGGCCGACGCGGACAGCTCACGCGAGCCCACCGGCTCCACTGACTCCACTGACTCCGCCGATTCCGCCGGCTCCGAGACCGTGCCCGCCGCACCAGCCGCGTCCACCGGTCCCGCGGGTTCGACGGCCTCCGGCGCGGAGAGCCCCGGCACCACCGGCTCGGCGTTCCCCGGCCCCGCGGGCTCGACGGGACACGGCCCGGAAGGCCACGAGGGCACGGCGGCCTCCGGCGGCACGGCCCCGGGCGCGGCGGCGTTCGGACTGGGCGGCCCCGGCGGGCCGGAGAGCCTGAACGGCCCCGAGATCCCGGGTGGGCCGGGACGTCACCTCAGCGCGGTGCCGACGCCGCCCGGCCTCGTCGTCGGCGAGGAGGCGGAGTCCCGCCAGAGCCACCCGGCGGGCACCTCGCGCACCTCGCTCAGCCCCGACGAGGAGGCCCTGAACCTCCTGGAGGTCGCGGGCCTGCCGCTGCTCAAGCGCGTCGCCCCCCTGGTCGCCGCCCTGACGGGCATCGTCCTGCTCGCCTGGCTGATCCGCCGCGCCCTGCGGCACTAGCCGTACTCAGCCGTCCTGGCCGTACCCAGCCGTTCTGGCCGTACTCAGCCGTATTCAGCCGTCCGTGGTGTCGCCGCCTCTCCTGGGCACCCGTTCCCGCTCCGGACCGCGCCGCCGCGGGCCCGCCGCGCGGGCCGTCACCGGGGTGATCTCGACGGTGAGGTGCTTGGTCAGCGGCTGCCCGCTCTGCGGGCTGAAGTCGCCGATCCCGCAGAGCAGGTTCAGCTCGGGCATGTATCCGGCCGCGCTGCCGCGCGGGATGTCGTAGCCGAAGGCGCGGTAGCCGTACACGGTGCGCCTGCTGCCGTCCCTGGCGATGCTCGTGATGTCGACGAGGTCCGCCTCGGCGAGGCCCCGTTCGCGCATGTCGTCGCGGTTCATCAGGACCAGGGTGCGCAGGTTCTTGACGCCCCGGTAGCGGTCGTCGTCGGAGTAGATGGTGGTGTTCCACTGGTCGTGGGAGCGCATCGTGCCCAGCGTCAGGCGGCCCGCCGCCGGGACGACGTCCGGGATCGGGGCGTTCGAGAACTCGGCGCGGCCGGACTCGGTGAGGAAGACCAGCTCGCGGGCGGGCTGGTGGATCCGGAAGCCCAGCGGGAGCCTGGCCCGGCGGTTGAAGTCCTCGAACCCGTCGAGGACCTGGGCCATGGTGTCCCGGATGCGGTCGTAGTCGTCGACGTACTCCTGCCAGGGCGTGGCGCTGTGCGGCAGGGTCGCCCGTGCCATCCCGGCGATGATCGCCGGTTCGGACAGCAGGTTCCGGGAGGCGGGGGCCCTCATGCCGAGCGACATGTGCACCATGCTCATCGAGTCCTCGACCGTGACGCCCTGCAGGCCGCCGCGCTGGCGGTCCTTCTCGGTACGGCCGAGGCAGGGCAGGATCAGCGCCTTCCTGCCGTGCACCAGGTGGCCGCGGTTGAGCTTGGTGCTGACCTGCACGGTCAGCTCGCAGTTGCGGAGCGCCTGGAAGGTGTACGCGGTGTCGGGCGCGGCCAGCGCGAAGTTTCCGCCCATGCCCACGAACACCTTGACGTCGCCGCGGTGCATCGCCGCGACGGTGCCGACGGTGTCCAGGCCGTGGGCCCGCGGCGGGTCGATGCCGCACACCTCGGCCAGCCGGGACAGCAGGTGCTCGCTCGGGCGGTGGGTGACGCCGCAGGTGCGGTTGCCCTGGACGTTGCTGTGCCCCCGGATGGGGCACGGGCCCGCGCCCTCGCGGCCGATGTTGCCGCGCAGCAGCAGCAGGTTGACGATCTCGCGTACGGTGTCGACGCCGTGTTCCTGCTGGGTGATGCCCAGGCACCAGCTGATGACGGTGCGGTCGGACCGCATGTAGACGCGGGCGAGCTCGCGGATCCGGGCCTCGTCCACGCCTGACTGGAACTCCAGCTCCGGCCAGGTGGCCTCGGCGCACGCCCGCCGGTAGTCCTCGAAGCCGTGCGTGTGGCGGTCGACGAACTCCCGGTCGACCGCCTTCGGGTCGGTCTCCGCGGCCTCCAGCACGACCTTCCCGACCCCGCGCAGCAGGGCCAGGTCGCCGCCGATCCTCGGCCGCACGTTGAGGGTGCCGATCTTGGTGGCGTGGAAGGTCCCCATCGCCAGGAAGTCGTGCGGCACGATCGTGCTTCCCGCCGCGGCCTCGACCATCGGGTTGATGTGCACGAGCTGGGCGCCGCGCCGGTACGCCTCGGCCAGCGAGGTGAGCATGCGCGGCGCGTTGGAGGCCGCGTTGGCGCCGATGACGAAGAGCGCGTCGGTCTTGCCCCAGTCGTCCAGGTCGACGGTCCCCTTGGCGGTGCCCAGCGCGGCGGTGAGTGCCCGGCCGCTCGCCTCGTGGCACATGTTCGAGCAGTCGGGCAGGTTGTTGGTGCCGAACTCGCGGGCCCACAGCTGGTAGAGGAACGTGGCCTCGTTGCTCAGCCGCCCCGAGGTGTAGAACGACGCCTCGTCCGGGCTGTCCAGCTTCCCGAGCTCCGCGCCGACCAGCTCGAACGCGTCCGGCCAGGAGATCGGCAGATACCTGTCGAAGTGCGGGTCGTAGACCATCGGCTCGGTCAGCCTGCCCTGGTCCTCCAGCGCGAAGTCGGTCCAGCCCGACAGCTCGGTGACGGTGTGCGCGTCGAAGAACGCGCGTCCGACCCGCTTGGGGGTCATCTCCCAGGTGACGTGCTTGATGCCGTTCTCGCAGATGTCCAGGCGCAGGCCCTTGGTGCTGTCCGGCCACGCGCACCCCGGGCAGTCGAAGCCGTAGTTCTCGTGGTTCATCCGGAAGATCGCCCGCGTCCCCTCGACCGGCTCCCGCGTCCTGGCCAGCACCCTCCCGACGCTGAGCGCGGCCCCCCAGCCCGCCGCCGGGTGCCGGTAGTCGCGCCTGGAGAAGGGCTCCCCGGTGTTGGGGCCCCGCCCCCGCGCCGGAACCCCGGGCCGTCCCCGCCCGAGCATCTCCTCTGGAACCTTGTCGTCGGCCATCAGCGGTCTCCCCGAGATCGCGCAGCCGTACCCGATATGCGGGCACATGCCGCGATATTTCCGGTCTACCGCCCCCGATCCCGTACCAAGGTCAAACAGTCCCCCGGCCTTGCCCAAGCTTGGGCCATCAACCGGCCCGCGACGGCCCCGCTAAGGGGGTTCGATCAGCAGATCCCAGACCTGTTCCAGAGCCCGCTCCGGGGTCGCGGGAAGATCGGCGGCGCCTCCGAGCCGATGTGCGACGGCTCGGGCGAGCTCCGCCCGTCGCGGTGCCGTCGCCTCCATCGCTCGCATCAGGGCTCCGTCGGTGTTCAGGCACGGCAACACCGCGAACCACTCGCCGAGCGGTCCGGTGAACGGTCCCGTGACCTCCGGCCACCGGCGCCGCACCTCATCGTTGAGCTGCGGCATCCGCTCGATTCCCAGCCAGGCCGGGTCGAACGCGCCGAAGTGGAACCGGCCGATCCGTGCCACGACCATGGCTCCCAGGCACATCGGGCACGGATGCAAGGTCGTGTAGAGCACGCTGTCACGGGAGCGGTCCTTCCGCGCCGGAAGCGCCGGAAGCGCCGCCAGCGCCTCCATCTCCGCGTGAGCGAGAAGACCTCGTGGCGATTCCGATGTGAAACGCCGGTTGCGTCCCCGACCGACCACGTTCCCCGTCCCGTCGGTGAGCACCGCGCCGACGGCGACCCCGCCGTGACGGTAGGACTCCCAGGCCATCTCCACAGCCGCCCGCCACGGCTCGTCCAACCGCGACCAGAACTCGCGGGCCGATCCCTGTATCGACATGCCGTGATCCTTCCGCATGACCACGAGCCGGCGAGGGGCGGGACCGGCCGGTTCGGCGCACGTCGATCGTCAGCGGACACACCTCTCGGCGTCGTCCGACGTGCAGCCCTTGGGTACGTGAGGCGACGTGGTGGTCCAGCCGGGCTTCCCGGCGGTGATCGTGGTGATCACGGTGCCGGCTGGCATGCCGTCCCTGGCCGTCACCAGTGCTTTGCGGAGGCCGAGCGGGTCGCCGGTGAGGGGGTCGACCAAGATCCGGCTCTCGGTGCCCTCGAACAGGGATGTGCGTGCCAGCGCGATCGCCGCGCGCCCGTAGGGCCCCTCGGCCCTGTCGACAACCCGGGCACCGGGGAGGGCCGCCAGCATCCGGTAGACGGCCGCGCCCGTGCCCGGCGAGATCGGCGCGTCCCACAGGAGGGAGGACCCCACCGACCAGAGCCAGTCGTCCGCCGTCTCATCAGGTCCTTTGGGCTTCACCCTGCTGTACGCGGGCCAGTACGTGAGGAGTCTGGCCCTGAGACCTCCCGGCTCCTCCGGCAGTTCCATGATCTCCTTCAGGCCCAGGGGAACCTCGAAGACGCCCAGGGGACGTACCGGCCGGTTCGGGGGGTCCGGCACGACGAGGGTCCGGTCGACCGGCGGGAAGTCGTCACAGCCTCCGCGCGACGCGCAGAGCTCCGGCGAACCCGCGCGCTCCCACGCGGCGCGGTCCTTCTCCGTGGTCGGCACCGTGCCGAGCCGGGTCCATTCGCGCACCGCGGGCAGGGCAGGGCTGTACCAGAGCGTCTGACGGCCCCAATCACTGACGACGTAGCCGTCGATCCGCATCCGCAGGAAGATCTCGGTGGTCGTCCGCCAGTAGGAACCCTCGACCGGCTCCGGTCTCGCCGCCGCCCGGTCCGCCACCGCCTCCAACGTCCCTCCCGGCCCTCCGGCCCGGGGTGCGATGTCCGACCCCAGCCGGGGCACGATCATGACGGACGCGACGACCGTGGCCGTGACAACGGCGGCGACCGCCCATCCGAAACGCCCCCGGGGGCGTTCGTCGAACCGCCGCCGCGAGGACCTCGCGTCGTTCAACGCCCTGGCCCTGGTCTCGGCGGTCTTCGCGGGATCGGCGGGCGGGACGTCCGGCATCACGTCGTCGATGAACTGGAACTCCTTCAACGGACCTCAACTCCCAGCGCGTCGCGCAGCTTGGTTCTGGCCCGGCTGAGCCGGGAGGCCACGGTGCCGTAGGCGACCCCGAGCGCCTCGGCGATCTCCTCGTAGGTCAGGCCCCCGTACGCGATCAGCAGCACCACGTCGCGTTCGCCTTTGGACAGCCGTGCCAGCGCCCCCGACAGCCGTCCGACCGTCACCCCCGCCGTGACCCGCTCGGCGACCCGCTGGTCATGACCGTCGGCGGCGGCGGGCGGCCCGGTCCTGGCCAGTGCCCGGTAGCGGCGGATCTCGGCACGGCGATGACGGCCGATCAGGTTGGTCGCGATGCCGTACAGCCACGGCCGCTCCCCGCCCCTGGCGGCGTCGAACCGGTCGCGCCGGCGGAAGGCGATCAGGAACGTCTCCGCGGCCAGGTCCTCGGCGACGTCAAGATCGAGCCTCCGTCCGATGTAACGGCGGATCTCCTCGTAGTGGGCGTCGAAAACGGTGGCGAACCGCTCCCGGTCGGCCACCGAGGCCGCCTCAGAAACAGTGATCATGCAAGGGACTCCCTTGCCGGAAGGACAAGACACCCCTTCTTGCCCGCCGGTCATCCCACCCTTCCGTGTTTTCTCAGGCGCTCGCCGCGATTCACCGATATGACCTGGTGTACGAAGATTTGCGAGCAAAGGCGTTGGACGCCCGCATGTCTCGCAACCTGCCGGCAAAGCTGGCCAAAGAAGTGTGAGCGTGACCGACGGCACCCGCATGAGCGTCGAGACCAAACTGTCGACGGCTGTCTGGCACAAGTCCAGCCGCAGTAACGCCGGTGGCAGCTACGTGGAGATCGCCCGCCTGAACAACCGGGTCGGCGTGCGCGACAGCAAGAACCCCAGCGCCCCGGCTCTCGTGTTCGAGGCCACCGTGTTCGCCATTTTCCTGGAAGCCGTGAAGGCCGAACAGCTCTGAACAACGCATTCGGGGAGAGCGGACGCCTCCGGCAGAACCCGCGACCGCCGATCCCCCTCTACGAGGGGTGACGTGCGATGGGGTACCCGACCTCGAAGTGAGACGCGTCCCGCCGGGTGGCGTTGACCTCGACGACCCGGCCTGCCGCGGCACCCGCCGTGGCGGTGGTGGTGCGGGTCACGCACAGCACCGGTACGCCAGGGGCCAAGACCAGGAGGCGAGTCTCCTCGGGGGTGGCCGCTCGGCTGGAGATCGCGCCCGCCCATTCCAGGCGTCCCCAGCCGAGGTCGTTCTCCATGCGGTCGTAGATGCCGCCGGGCCCGGTGTCGGCCTCGGCGAGGATCGCGCCGGCCGCGAGGTCGGCGGGAAGGTATGAGGTGGCGAGCTGCAGTACACGCCCGGTGGCGGGATCCCCCATGACGCGGTCGCGGATCACGACCGTCGCGGCCGGGGCCAGGCCGAGCAGCGGGGCGATGTCCGGCGGGCATGGGCCTTCGGTGACGGTCGGTGGTTGCGTGGCGCGTAGGTCTTGTACGGCGGCGCTGAAGTAGTAGCCGAGCTCGTCTCGGTAGACGTTCGTGTCGAGGGTGATGCGCTGGCGGGCGGGCTGGGGGCGTACCAACGTGCCGCGGCCTTGGGTTTGGATGATCAGCCCTTCGGTTTCGAGGTGGGCGAGCGCTTTATGGATCGTGGCCTTGGAGGTTCGGTAGGTCTGGGCGAGGTCGATTTCTCGTGGCATGAGGGTCCCCGCCGGGTATCGGCCGGTGTTGATGTCTGCCCGAATCTGGTCAGTGACCTGTGTCCATAGCGCCATACTCCAGATAATAGGTGACCACCTATTGACGGTGACGGCTCGGTAACTCACAGTCAAGATATTCGGATAGGTGCTCACCTATCTCACGAACAAAGGACCCCGGATGACCGTCATCATCGACCGTCCCGCCGCCACTCCCCGCGCCCTCGTCACCCCCGCCCTGTTCACCCGGCTCACCGCGCGGATCGCCATCGACCACCCCGAGCACGCCCACCAGGCCGACGTCATCATGGAGCAGGCGCTCGCCTTCCTGGCCACCTGCGCCGCCAACCCGGGCGCCGGTCTGGGCCCGTCCGACGCCGTCGACATCGGCTGGCACACCTTCCTGATGTACACGAGGGAATACGGCGAGTTCTGCCGGCGGGCCGCGGGCCGGTTCATCCATCACGCCCCCGACGATGTCCCCGGTGAACCCGGGCCCGGCGGTGGCCTCGCGGCTACGATCGAAGCGATGGAGGCGGCCGGGTACCGGGTGGATCCGGTCGTGTGGCCGACCTCGGCCGACTGCAGCAACGACGGCGGCGGCAAGTGCAACCAATGCCATGCGGGGTGTTATGACAGTCCGAAGAAGGCAGTGGGCTGACCTGCCCGGACCTGCCCGTGCGGCCGTCGAGGAGCAGACGGGCCCGGTCGTCGACATCTGGTCGGCCGAGGTCGGGCTGACCTCCGGGCTCGCCGCACACATCACCACCGAGGGGGCCGCCTTCTTCGTGAAGGCGGCCCCCGCCGCCGCGCCGGTCGCCGGGCACCTGCTGCGCGAGCGCACCGCCAACCAGATGCTCCCTCCGGGGATCCCCGCGCCGCGTCTGCTGTGGACCGACGACGTGGCCGGCTGGCATCTGCTCGTCTTCGAGCACGCGCCCGGCCGGGAGGCGGACCTGGCGTCCGGCTCACCGCACATCTCCGCTGTGGTGAACGCGGTCGCCGCCGTCTCCGTCCCGTGCCCGTGGCCGGGCGCGCCCTCGATCACCGGCAAAATCACCTCGCTGCTCCGACAGGCCGAGGCACTCCTGGCGGACTCTCCGGCCGAGTACGCCCGCTACGGGCCGCTCGTCAAAGCGCTCGATATGGACCAGTTCGACGGGGCGACGCTGCTGCACGCGGACCTGCACGCGGGCAACCTGCTTGTTGACGGCGACCGGTGCCAGGTCGTCGACTGGTCGATGGCCTGCCGCGGCGCCCCCTGGAGCGATACGGCCCTGCTGGTCTCCCGGCTGATCGACGCCGGCCACACGCCCGCCGAGGCTGAGGCCGTCGCCGCCCGGGTGCCCGCGTGGAGTTCAGCGCCCGTGGACACGGTGACCGCGCTGGCCGCCACCCGCACCCTGTTCGCCGCCCGCATGGCCGAGACCGGACCGCGGCACCTGAGAGCGAAGCGGCTACGCACCGCAGCGGCGTGCCAGGCGTGGGTGGAGTACCGCACCAGCTGATCGGGCCGCCTGCGTGAACAGGATCGCCGCGTGCACGGCGGCCTCTGCGGCTTCCCGCGTGGTCGGCCTCGATGTCGGTCCGCCGGCGTGCCGGTCGCGCCGGGATCTCGCCGCGGATCGCGAGCCGCGCCTCCAGTCCAAGATCGCAGTTCGTTGCTCTTGCTGCTTCCTGGCTTGGCAACTTCACACAACCCCAAAAAAAGTGTCATCAGTGAACAAGTGGGACAACTGGCTACTTTTTCTCGGGAATACCTCGGATCGTGATCAATATCCCGGAATGCAGCGTTGTGGTCATTACCTACAACGATGCCGCGCGGCTGGCCAGGGCCGTGCGGTCGGTGCTCCGGCAGTCCCTGCGCAACGTCGAGGTGATCATCGCGGACGACGCGAGCACCGACGGCACGGAGAAGGTGGCCAGGGAGTTGCAGCGCGGGGATCCGAGGGTCCGCTACCTGCGTGGGGAGGTCAACAGCGGGGGGTGCGGGGTGCCCCGCAACAGGGGGGTGGCGGCGGCGCGGGCGCCGTACGTGATGTTCCTGGACAGCGACGACGAGCTGACGAGGCACGCCTGCAAGAGCATGCTGCTGGAGATCGAGCGGACCGGGGCGGACTTCGTCACCGGGCAGATCTCCCGGCTGTACGAGCGGACGGGGAAGACCGCGCGCTACTACCCCGCTCTGTTCACCAGGCGCAGGACGGTCGAGGGGATCGCCCGGGAGCCGGAGATGTTCCTCAACTCCTTCAGCACCAACAAGCTCTACCGGGCCGAGCTGCTGCGGCGGGTGCCGTTCCGCGAGGACATGCACTACGAGGACCACGTCTTCAGCACCGCCCTGTACTGCGCGGCGCGGCGGTTCGCCGTGGTCCCCTGGGTGGTCTACCTCTGGCACCGGGCCTCGGCGGAGAGCGAGTCGCGGCTGTCGATCTCGCTGTGCCTGACGGAGATGGCGAACGTCCGCTCCAGGATCAGGGCGGCCCGGCTGAGCGACGACATCCTGCGGGACAGTGGCCTCGATGGCCTCGGCGGCCTGGTGCACGAGCGGCAGCGCCGCTTCATCCGCCAGGACCTGCGGGTCTATCTCAACCCGCTGCCCTCGCGCGACCCGGCGTGGATCGAGGAGTTCGTCTCGGTGATCCACCCCTACCTGGCGGAGCTCGACCCGGTGGTGTTCGAGACGGTCGACCCGCTCCTGCGGGTCTGCTGCAGCTTCATCCTCGACGGCAGGCCCGACGAGCTCCTGGTGGCCGCCCGGTCGCTGAACGGGCCCAAGGCCCCGCCGCGCGCCGCCGTACGGGAGGGCGGGCGCACCTACTGGGGGACGGTCGCCGACGAGCGGCGGGAGATCACCTCGCTGCGGATGGCCGAGCTTCCCTACACCGCCTCCCGGCTGCGCCACGAGGCGGTCGTCACCGGCGAGGGCGCGGTGATCAGGCTGGAGATCACGACGTACGACCCGTTCGGGGTGCTCGACGCCAACCCCGGCTGGACCGCGTTCCTGCGGTTCAGGAACCATCGGGTACGGCTGGAACCGCGCCCGCGCGAGGGCGAGGACGGTTACGCGAGCGAGGCGACGATCGATCTCGCCGCGATCCGCCACGGCCGCCTGGGCTTCGAGGGCCGCTACGACCCGGTGGTCGAGATCGTCAATCCCGACGGGCGGGTCACCTCCGACCGGTTGCTCGTCGACCCGTCCACCGCCTCGTTCGGGATGACCGTCCTGTGGCACGAGGTCGTCGTCAGGGCGGAGGGGACCGCCGCGTTCCTGCGGGTGCTCTGGCGCCGCCAGGGGGTGCTGCGGCAGCTGCCCCGGCTCAAGCGGGCCGCCACCCGCCTGCTGCGGAGGGTGAGCGGGCCCGAGGTGAAGCTCCGCGTCTACAAGGGGCTGATCTCGGTGCTGCCGCCGCGTACGGACTTGGCGCTGTTCGAGTCCGACGTCGGCGCCGGGTACACCGGGAACCCGCGCTACATCTACGAGGAGCTCAGGCGCCGGAACGCGCCGTTGAAGGTGGTGTGGTCGATCGCCGGGACCGGGGGGAGACTCCCCCCCGACGTCAGGCCGGTGCGGCGGATGAGCTGGCGCCACATCTGGACCATGGCCAGGGCGGGCTACTGGGTCGACAGCCACGGCATGCCGCTCGCCTACCCGAAACCGCCCGGCACCCGCTACCTGCAGACCTGGCACGGCCAGGGCATCAAGTCGGTCGGCTTCGACGCGCCCGACCTGCGCGCCGACTTCGACGGGCCGAGGGCGGCCTGGCGGGCCGCGGTGGAGCGCTGGGACGCGCTGGTCTCGCCCAGCGCCGAGTTCGAGCGGGTCTTCGTGCCCTCCAACGGCTACCGGGGACGGCTGCTGCGGCACGGCTCGCCCCGCTGCGACGTGCTCGTGCACGGCGACCGGGAGGCGGCCAGGCGGGCGCGGGAGGAGCTGGAGATCCCGCACTGGTCCAGGGTGCTGCTGTACGCCCCCACCTACCGCGACCGGGCCAAGGGGTCCGGGCAGTCGGTGCGGGCCGACCTGGCCTCGATGGCCGAGGCCCTGTCGGGCGACTGGACGGTGATCCTGCGGACCCACCCGGTCGAGCGGTTCGAGGTGCCGGAGCACCTGCGCCACTTCGTCCGGCACGCGGGATCGTATCCCGAGGTCAACGACCTGATCCTGCTCTCGGACGCGCTGCTGACCGACTACTCGTCCCTGATGTGCGACTACGCGGTCACCGGGCGGCCGATGCTGTTCCTGATCGACGACTGGGACGAGTACCGCAGGGTGGAGCGCGGCGTCTACCACGACCTGCCCGCGATCGCCCCCGGCCCCTGCCTCACCACGACCGAGGAGCTGATCGAGGCGCTGCGCGATCTCGAGGGGCTGACGGCGTCGTTCGCCTCCCGGTACATCGCGTTCCGCAGGACGTGGTGCGCCGACGAGAAGGGCCACGCCTCGGCCAAGGTGGTGGACTCCTTCTTCCCGCCCGCCCACGCCCAGGCCCCCCGCCCCGCCGGCGTGCGGGAACGCGCCCCGGCCGGGGTGCGGCAGCTGAGCCGCCTGCCGCTGCTGGGACGGCCGCGGTGAGCGGCGGGCGTACGGGCACGGGGGCGGTGGTGTTCGCGTGCATGGACGCCGATACCCTCGGCGGCGTCCAGCGGGTCACCCACACCATGGCGCAGGGCCTCGCCGAGCGGGGCCGCGAGGTGCACGTGATCGGGCTGCACCGGGCGGAGAAGCCGTTCCGGTACGTGGAGAGGCCGCGCTACACCAGCCATGTGATCCACCGCACCCCGGTGGGAAGGCTCTCGCGGCTGGGCAGGCGCCGCGAGCGGCGGGCGCTCGGCAGGCTGCTGCGGGAGGTGGGGCCGGGCTTCGCGGTGCTCGCCTCGCCCAGCGTGGTCACCCGGATCGGGAACCTGCTGCCCGAGTGGCTGCTGCCGATCGGGCAGTACCACGGCTCGTACGAGCACGCGCGGGGCTCCTGGCACCTCGGCTCGGTCCGCGGGCACTACGGGACGCTGGAGAAGGCGGTGTTCCTCAGCGAGGAGGACGCGTGGCTGTTCTCCGAGCACGCGCTGCTGCCCAACACCTGGTCCATCCCGAACCCGCTGCCCGCCTGGCCGTCGCGGACCGCGGAGCTCACCGCCCGCCGGGTGCTCGGGGTCGGCAGGCTGGAGGGCGTGAAGCGGTTCGACCGGCTGATCTCGGCCTTCGCGGAGGCGTGCGGACGCCCGGCTCCCGGGGAGGCATGCCGTGACGAGGCTCTCGTGGAGGCCCGCCGCGAGGCCGGTGAGGACTGGGAGCTGCACCTGATCGGCGAGGGGGCCGAGCGGGGGCGGCTCATGTCGCACGCGGCGGCGTGCAAGGTGAGCGACCGGGTGGTGTTCCGCGGCGCGGTGCCCGCCGCCCGGATGGGGGACGAGTACAGGGGCGGGTCGGTGCTGGCGCTGTCCAGCGAGCACGAGGGACTGCCCCTGGTGGTCGGCGAGGCGGCGTCCTACGGGGTGCCCTCGGTGGCATTCGACGTGTCGGGCGGGCTCAGGTCGCTCGTCCTGGACGGGCGGACCGGGGTGCTGGTCCCCCCGGCCGACGTGGGCGCGCTCGCCACCGCGCTCGCCGGGCTGATGGCCTCGGCCGAGGAGCGGCGGCGGCTGGGAGCCGCCGCCCGCGCGCACGTCGAGGCGTTCCGCCCGGACCGCGTCCTGGACCGGTGGGAGGCGCTGTTCGACCAGGTGACCCGCTGAGAACGAGCGTCCCGGTCGTCACGGTCTCGTTCTCGGCGGGTCCACCCGCTGAACAAGCTTCGTGGGCTCGTTCTCGACGGATCACTCGTCGCCTCTCACCGGCTCGCCGCTGTTCTCGCGGACTCGGCGACCCGGTGGCCTGCCAACTCGCCGACCCGCCGACTCGCCGTGGGCCGGTCGAGCCGGTCGAGCCGGTCGGACCGTCAGCCGTTGACCGTGACGGGCTCGTTGCGCGGCAGCGGCACTCCCGCCAGCACGATCTGGGCGGAGGTGAGCCGTGCCCCCAGCGGGTTCGGCTCGCGGAGCCGGATCAGCCGGTCGAACGCGACCCGCTTGACCCGGGCCAGCTTCCGCTTGGCCGCGGTCCGCTCGTAGGAGACCATCCGCGAGGTCTCGACCTTCGGCGCCCCGGTGAGCTCGTACCCGTACGTCTCCAGCCGGTCCCCGAGCACGCTCTCGCACAGCGAGACCTCGCCGGGGTCGAGCCGGTCGCGCCAGGAGCCGGTCCGCGCGGTGGTCACCTCGCCGAAGGTGCGCGCGTGCCAGGTCTTGCGCGCGGGTACGGCGATGTCGGCCACCGCCCCCGGATCGCACATGGCGGGGTCGAAGTCCTCGCCGAGGAACTCGCACAGCCTGCGCAGGTGAGCCTCGGGCTCCGTGGTCAGGTCCTCGTAGCGCAGCTCGTGGTAGCTGCCCTCGGGGAGCTTCGGCGCGCCGTGCCGGGCGAAGTCGATCGCCTCGGCCCAGGCGGACACCGCGCTGTAGACGCTCCCGTTGTACCAGGGCATCTCCTTCAGCGACGCCACGCAGTCACGGCCGTCCCTGATCAGGTGCACGAACTGGGCGTCGGGGAACAGCCGCAGCAGCACGTCGGTGTACTGGAAGTACGAGGGCCGCTTGTCTCCCCAGCGCGGCTTGCCGTGCCTGGCCGCGTACGCGCGCAGCACGATGCCCAGCGCGGAGCCGAGCGTCGGCGGCCCGTCGACGATCTCCTCCAGCACCTCGTCGCGGTTCAGGTCCAGCTCGTGGAAGCGTGACTGGCGCCGGTCGACCACCCACTCGCCCAGCTCGCGCCGGTGTCCGGCGTCGTTGAGGTCGCCGAACTGGAGCCGCCGCTGGTAGGTGGAGACCATGAACCGGGTCTCCGGCGGGATGGCGACGCGCGGGTGGGCGTGCAACATCAGCTGCAGCATCGTCGTCCCCGAGCGGGGACAGCCCAGGACGAAGATCGGGCGATCGGGCAACATGTCAGACCTTCGCAAGCTCGCCGAGCTGCCGGCTGGTGAGCCTCGCGGCCACCGGGCTCGGCTCGCGGAACCGGTTGAGGCGGTCGCGGATCTCCTTGCGCCTGCGCGTCCAGCGCCGCTTGGACGCCGCCTTCTCGCACGCCTGGACGTGGGCCTTGCTCGCCTTGGGCGCGCCGCTCAGCTCGTAGCCGTTCGCGACGAGCCGGTCGGCCAGCACGGTCTCGCACACCGAGATCTCCCAGGGCTCCAGCCTGGCCTTCCACGAGCCCGCGCGTGCGGTCGTGACGTCGCCGTGGGTGTTGCTGTGCCAGACCTTGTGCTGCGGGATCGCCACCCTGGCGACGTGGTACGGCTCGGTCATCGCCGGGTCGTAGTCCTCGCCGAGGAAGTCGCAGAGCTTGCTCAGCTCGGTCTCCGGGTAGGCCGTCAGGTCCTCGTAGCGCAGCTCGTAGTAGCTGTCGGCGGGGAGCTTCTTCGCGTGCCGTCGGCCGTAGTCGATCGCCTCGCTCCAGTTGACCGCCGCGTGGAAGACGTCCTTGGTGTACCAGGGCATCTCCTTCAGCGACGCCACGCAGTCGCGGCCGTCCCTGATCAGGTGCACGAACTGGGCGTCGGGGAACAGCCGCGTCAGCAGGTCCACGTGGTGGTAGTAGCTGGGCCGCTTGTCGCCCCAGCGGCTCTTGCCGTACTGCTCGGCGTACGAGCGGAAGGTGATGCCCATCGCCGACCCCAGCGTGGGCGGCCCCGCGACGATGTCGTCGATCAGCCTGTCCCCGTCGAGCTTGAGCTCCTTGAACTTGGTGTCCTTGTCGCTCACGATCCACCGGCCGACCCTTCGCCGGTTGCGTTCCTCGCGCAGGTCGCCGAAGGAGAACCTGCGGTAGTAGCCGGGCACCACGAACCGTGTCTCCGGAGGCACCGCGATGCGCGGGTGAGAGTGCAGCATCAGCTGCAACATCGTGGTGCCGGAACGCGGACAACCGATCACGAAGATCGGACGGTCGGACTGCATGACAACGAACCCCCGTAAAGCTTGGTCAAACAGATACGCGTGGCGCCTTCTGCACGAGCGGCATGACGGGCACCACCCGGGCGAAGAGCCACATTCGATAGATCAGGACGACCTCGTTCAGCAGAAGCAGCACACCCGCCGCGACCGAGAGGGGCACCAGGGCGACCGGCCCGATCAGCGGGGCGACCACGAACACCGCGGCGTGGAACTCGATGCCGCTGATCAGGTGGGTACGCACCCGGTGGCGGGCCAGCAGGCGGGTGAACCTGCGGGGCAGCTTCGGGCGCCTGCCCCCGCGGCCCCCCGGCCGCCCGGCCCGGTTCCCGGCCCGCTCCCCGTGCCGGCCCTCGTCCGGGTTCTCGTCCCGGTCCTCGAACCCGGCGACCCGCATCGGCTCGCGGGGCTCGCGGGGCGTGATGACCTCGACGGGCCTGACGTGCCCTGCCCCGTGTCCAGCGTGCCCCGTGTGTCCCGTGTGTCCCGCGTGGGCGGTGTGCCCGGCGGCCACCGGCGCCTCGCCGGGCCTGGGGTGTCCTACAGTCACCACGGAATCGACGGGCTCGACGGGCTCCATGGACTCGACGGGCACGAGCCGGCCGGGCCGGTTCTCCTTGACCACCTCGCGCACGCGCTTCATCTGCGGCGCGTTCACGTAGCGGAACAGGTCGAGGACGGCCACCCCGGCGCCGAGCAGGATGTAGGAGACGTCCCCCGTCGCCACGTACTGCCCGGAGGCGAGGCCCGCGGCGCAGCAGACCACCCTGATGCGGTCGCCCACGTAGTCGAGCCAGAGCCCGAACGCCGTCCCCGTCCCCTTGAGCCGCGCGATCTTCCCGTCCATGCAGTCGACCATGAAGCTCACGTAGAACAGCAGGGCCCCCGCGGCCAGCCGTCCGGACGCGAAGCAGATCGCCGAGCACATCCCGAGGATCAGGGAGAAGCGGGTGAGCCCGTTGGGGGTGATGGACGTGTGGTTGGCGACGAGCAGGGTGAGCCTGCACGCCACCGGGTCGACCAGGAAAACGGTCCACCAGGAGTCTTTTCGTTTCCGGGTCGCGTGAACGTCGTCCAACGAATAGGCCCTCATGCATTCCAGCATGGCCACGCGGGGTCCCCTCTCATCTACGCTCTGTAACTACTAGAAGATCTCCATGCCACTTCTTGACCGACCCGCGCCACAGCGATCGGGGGCTTTGGGGACGCGAAAGGCCGAGGAGGGCCTCCCCGGCCTTTCGGGCCCCCGGCCTTTCGGGCCCCCGGCTTTCCGCCCTCGCGGGGCGGGTTACCGGAAGATCCGGTCCACGGCCCTGGCCGACGCGCCGCCGTCCTCCAGCGGGCAGAACCTGGCGGTGAAGGCGTCGTACAGCTTCCGGTACTTGGCGCGCACCTCGTCGGCGTCGCGTACGGCCGCCACGACCTCCTCGGTCGTGCGCAGCAGCGGCCCGGGGGCCTCGGCCTCGAAGTCGAAGTAGAAGCCGCGCACCTCGTCGCGGTAGCGCTCCAGGTCGTAGGTGTAGAACAGCATCGGCTTGCCGGTCACCGCGAAGTCGAACATCGCCGACGAGTAGTCCGTGATCAGCATGTCCGCCACCAGGTAGAGCTCCTGGATGTCCGGATATGTCGAGACATCGAGGACGAAGTCCGTGCCGACCCTGGGCAGCCTGTCCGTGACGCTCGGATGCTTGCGGATCATGAGCACGTGGTCCCCGCCCAGCTCCTCCTCCATGTGCCGGAGGTCCAGCCGCAGGTCGAGCCGGTAGCGCCCCTTGCTGTAGAACTTGTCGTCACGCCAGGTCGGGGCGTACAGGACGACCTTCCTGCCCTCGGGCAGGCCGAGCCGTTCCCTGATCTCCCGGGTGCGCGTGGCCGCTCCGGCGCGGCGCAGCAGGTCGTCGCGGGGAGAGCCGATCTCCAGGACCTCCCCGTCGAACCGCAGGGCGCCGTCCAGGACCGTGGTGCACCACGGGCTCGGCGAGATCAGGTGGCTCCACCTGGCGACGGCCCTGGCCAGCCGCTCGTGGTGGTCGGACCTGGCCGGGGGCGCCTTCTCGACGTCGAAGCCGACGCGCTTCAGCGGGGTGCCGCGCCAGGTCTGCAGCACCGTCTGGCCCTCCCTGCGCTCGAACCACGAGGGCAGGTGGCTGTTGGTGACGATGTACTGGCAGCGGGCCAGGGCGTCGAAGAACTCCCGCCCGTACCGCCGGATCGCCGTCACCCCCTCGGGCAGCTCCACCTGCCCGTCCCGCACGATCCACATGAACTCCAGGTCGGAGCCGCGCCGCACGAGCTCCTCGTAGATCGCCCTCGGGCTGTCGGAGAACTGCCTGCCGCCGTAGCTGTCGAAGAGGACGGCGGGCCGCAGCGGCTCCTGGCACCTCGCGGGGTAGAAGTCCTCGCGCAGCAGCCGCTGCTGCTTCGGCCTGCCCGAGGCGCGCAGGTCGTCGCTCACGGTGAAGACGGCCTCGTCCATCAGGTCGGTGTCGAAGGTGTACGTACGGGTGGCGGAGATGTGCTCCAGCGGCGCGGACAGCCGGAACTCCATACGCATGTCCCCGGTGCCGGTTCCGGTGCGGATCGCGAAGCCGTGCGTGCCAGCGGGCAGCGGCAGCCGTCCGCCGAGCGTGTCGCTCCCCTCGGGCGTCACCGTGGCGCTGCCGTCGACGAGCGGGAAGAGCCGTTCGTTGAGCCGGTTGCGCGAGGTGACGACCAGCCACGCCGGGCCGTCGATCGGGCGCATCGGGGCCCCGGTCACCTTGAGGTGGCCCTGGTCGGTCCACTCCACCCGCTCGACGTAGAACGTCGGCCGCTGCTCGCGCAGCACGAGCCCGCCCGCCTGCGACCGGTCCAGCACCACGTCGCGGCCCCGGAGCCGGTAGAGACCGCGCTCCACGTCCCGGCCGACGAGCAGCGGCCGGGCCCGCCGCCGCTCCGGGTTCTCCTGGCTCTTCGAGCTCTCCGGGCTCTCCGGGCTCTCCGGCTGTTCGGGGCCTTCCGGGAGGACCTCGAAGTGCCATTCGGCGCCGGGGTTGAGCGCGCTCATCTCCAGGCCCGCCGGGTCGAGGCCCGGCCAGCGCTCGGACAGCACCTCGTCGAGGTCGATCACCGCCTCGAAGGCGCCGTCCGTCACGGTCATCGGGTAGCGCCGGGCGCGCCCGCCCTGCGGCCGGACCAGCCGCAGCTCCGGCGCGGCGCCGAGGTCGTCCTCACACCGGCCGCTGATCCGCAGCCTGCCCTCGGCCACCCGGTGGCCGGTGACCCGCCCGCCCGGCCGCTCCACCCGGAGCCTGAACTCCTCGGCGGGCGTCCACTCCGTCCACGCCACGGACCCCGGCTCGCGCTCGGTGAACTCCAGCCGCCGCGCGGCCGGGCTCGGCTGGGACAGCCTGCCCCTGCGTACGAGGCCCCGGGACAGCACGCACAGGTCGATCCGCCAGGTCGAGCCCGCGGGAAGCGTGGCCGGGTCGACGGAGAGCCGGAACCCGCACCAGTCCTTGCGCCTGCGCGGGCCGGTGTCGACCAGCGACAGGCCGCGCCGGATCGTGACCGGGAGCCTGACCTTTCGGCTGTGGCTCCCGGGGCCCTCGGGGACGAGCCAGGCGAGGACGTGCTGCTGGATCCGCCTGCGCGGGCGCAGGTAGCGCAGCGACACCCGGCCCTCGACGACCAGCCTGTCGTCCTTCCACTCCAGGCTGTCCACCCGCTGCCGCAGGTCCAGCTCCTCGCGCATCCGCGTGGTGGCCCGCTCGGCCTGCACCGGGCTGTTGAGGTGGTACCCGCGCAGGCCCCCGCCGACGACGCGGGCGGTCGGCTTGACCGTCCTGTCCCACTCCAGCAGCTGGAGGAGGTCGTCGATCCGGCGCTCCCGTACGAGAGCCCACTTCGCCCGGCGCTGGGCGGGGATGAGCGGGAGGACCTTCGGCCCGGCCTGTTCGAGGTAGTCGCAGGCCAGGTCGAGGAAGCGGTTCCGGAACTCCTCGCCCGCCTGGTCGAGCACCTGCAGGAAGTTGGGCAGGTCGCTGTCGAGGACCATCCGGTCCCACGCCCTCAGGTGCTGGGCCCGCCCGGTGCTGGCGAGGAAGCCCCGCACCGAGTTGACGGCGGCGAAGCGGTCCTCGATCCCCTTGACGTGCCCCCGGTTCTGCGTGATCGAGACGCTCTCCCCCTCCCGCTCCCGCCACAGGTAGACCGGGGTGGACAGCACGTCCACCGCCCCGGCCATGAAGTGGGCGGGCAGGGAGACGGCGATGTCCTCCCACAGCACGCCCTCGGGAAAGCTCAGCCCCTGCTCGTCCCAGAAGGAACGGCGCCACAGCTTGTTCGTGACCAGCCGGTCCTTGAGCAGGATCTCGTCGCGGGTCACGTGGGTCCGCGTGGCGGAGTTGGCGAAGATCACCTTGTGCATCGCCGACTGGCGCACCCCCTGCCCGCTGAAACGGAGGACGTTGCCCGTGACGAGATCGGACCCGCTCTCCCTCAGGCTGCACACCATCGTCTCGACGGCCGTCAGCGGGAGCATGTCGTCGCTGTCCAGGAAGGCGAGGAACTCACCGGTGGCGTGCCTTATCCCGGTGTTCCGCGCGGTGCCGAGGCCCCCGTTCTCCTGCCGGATCAACCGGAACCGCTCGTCACGCCCGGCGAAGGCCCCGGCGATCTCCGCGCTGGAGTCGGGAGAACCGTCGTCCACCATGACGACCTCGATGTCACTCCAGGTCTGCGCGACCAACGACTCCAGACACGCCTCAAGGTACGGTTCCACGTCGTAGATGGGCACGATGATGCTCACTGGGGCCACGATCGGTCCTCCGGTAGTCGAAAGCTCACAGTCCGGTCCATCGGCGTGAACGCCGGACACGGCACACAGGTGAAGATCCACTCATCGTGGAAGACGTCACGGGCGCGCGGCGGGAGGCCCAGCGGTCGCCGGAAAGCGGCGGAAGGGGCCCGTGTGCCCGTCGACACAACCTGGCGGCCATGAGCGCGACGTAGACGTCACGTCAGCAGCATGGCTTCGCGAGCAGGCCGGGCGAACCCGAAACATGACCGCGATGGAGTGAGCTGACCGAGACTTGACCATCTCCCGCACATCTCCCGCGACGCCCCGTCCGTCCTCGGGCCCGCGGCGCGGCAACGCCTTCCCCAAGCCCAGTTCAAGGCTGGGAATGCACACGTCCTAGTAAGACGTGATGACCCTTCGGTCCCCCCTGGCCGTCCGACACGATCGTGTGACCGAGACGGGCGAGATCACGGAAAACGGCATTCGCGGGGGGAAGCGCATGGATTCAACAGTGGTCGTGGGGGCGGGGCCCGCCGGGCTCACCGCGGCCTACGAGCTGGCCAGGCGCGGACACCCGTGCGAGGTCTTCGAGGCCGACCACGTGGTCGGCGGGATCAGCCGGACGGAGGAACGCGACGGCTGGCGCTTCGACATCGGCGGGCACCGCTTCTTCACGAAGGTGCCGCGGGTGGAGGACTTCTGGAACGAGATCCTCGGCGAGGACGACTTCCTGCTCCGCCCGAGAATGAGCCGCATCCACTACAAGGGCCGTTTCTACGACTACCCGCTCCGGGCGTCCAACGCCCTGTTCAACCTCGGTGTCCTCGAATCCCTGCGCTGCGTCGGCTCGTACGCCTGGGCCCGGATCAGGCCGCCCGCCGACCGGTCAACCTTCGAGGGCTGGGTCGCGGCCAGGTTCGGCCGGCGGCTCTACGGGATCTTCTTCAAGACGTACACGGAGAAGGTGTGGGGCGTTCCCGCCGCGAGCATCCAGGCCGACTGGGCCGCGCAGCGGATCAGGAATCTCTCCCTGGGCAGGGCCATCGCCGACGCGCTGACGCCCGGCAGGAACCGGAAGGAGATCACGAGCCTCATCGAGGAGTTCCGCTATCCCAAGCTGGGGCCGGGCATGATGTGGGAGGCCTGCGCCGACCGGGTCCGGGAGCGGGGCTGCGCCGTGCGCCTCGGCACCCGGGTCGAGCGCGTCCGCCGCCACCACGGCCGCCTCGCCGTCACCGTCCGCTCGGAGAACGGCGACATCGACGGTGACATCGGTGGTGACATCGACGGCGACATCGGTGGTGACATCGGCGGCGGTACCGGCGCCGTACGCCCGCACGACGGCCGAACCGTCCGCGCGGAGGGTGGCATCGTCCGCCCGTACGACATCGGCGCCGGCCGCTCGGAAGGCGGCGTCGTCCGCTCGCACGACATCGGCGCCGTCCGCTCGGAGGGTGACGTCGTTCGCTCGGAAGGCGGCACCGTCCGCTCGGAGGGTGGCGTCGTCCGCTCTTACGGCGATGGGAGTGTCACCCGCGAGGTGTATTGCGACCACCTCGTCTCCTCGATGCCGCTCACCGCCCTGATCCGCGCGTTCGGGCCCGACGTGCCCGATGCCGTCGCCGAGGCCGCCGCGGGGTTGAAGTACCGCGACTTCCTCACCGTCGCGCTGGTCGTCCCCGAGCGGTTCTCCTTCCCCGACAACTGGATCTACATCCACTCCCCCGAGGTCCGGCTCGGCCGGGTGCAGAACTACGGCTCCTGGTCGCCCTACCTCGTGCAGGCCGGGCGGACCTGTCTCGGCCTGGAGTACTTCGTCAACGAGGGCGACGACCTGTGGCGCTCCCCGGACGACGAGCTCGTCGCGTTCGGCACCCGGGAGCTGGAGCAGCTGGGCCTGGTGACCCCCGGCTCGGTCCAGCGGGGCTACGTGGTGCGGATGCCGAAGGCCTACCCGGTCTACGACGCCGGTTACGCCGGGAACGTCGAGGTGCTCAGGAAGTATCTCGACGTGGAGTGGCCGGAGATCCACCCCGTCGGCCGCAACGGCATGCACCGGTACAACAACCAGGACCACTCCATGCTCACCGCGATGCTGACCGTGGAGAACATCGTCGACGGAGCCCGGCACGACGTCTGGGAGGTCAACGTCGACGCGGAGTACCACGAGGAGCGCGCGGACCGGAAGCGGGCCGCGAGCGGCACCGGCCGTGACGCCCCCGTCCTCCTCTCGGACGCGCCCGCCTCGGCCTGAGCCTTCTCGACCCGAGACCTCCCGACCCGAGGCCTTCCCGACCCGGGGCCTCCCGACCTGAGGCCTCCCGACCCGAGGCTTCTCGACCCGAGGCTTCTCGACCCGAAGCCCTCCGACCTGGGGCTTCTCGCACCAAAGCCTTCCGGCCCGAAGCCTCTCGAACCGAGGCCTCCCGACCTGAGGTCTCCCGACCTGGGGCCTCCCGGCCCGGGGACCCCGGCCCGAGGCCCCCGGCCGGCACCAGCGATCCCATGACGCCTTGCCTGGCTCGTGCCCGTCGGGCACCCGAGCCACCGCGGGTCAAGGCTCTCCTCCCAGCCGCCTTGGAGTTGCGCACATGACAACACAGCCACACACGCTCCCGGACGTCAGCGTGATCGTCATCACCTTCGACGACGCGGCCCGGTTACCCCGGGCCGTGCGCTCCGTGCTCAGCCAGACGCTCAAGAACCTCGAAGTCGTCATCGTGGACGACTGTTCCGGCGACGACACCCCCTCGGTGGCCAAGGCGCTCACCGAGGAGGACGCCCGGGTCCGCTACGTACGGCTGCCCGCCAACAGCGGCGGCTGCGGCGCGCCGCGCAACGCGGGCATGGACGCCGCGCGCGCGCCCTTCCTGATGTTCCTCGACAGCGACGACGAGCTGCCCAGGCACGCCTGCAAGAGCCTCCTGCTGGAGGCGGAGGCGACCGGCGCCGACTTCGTCATGGGCACCGTGGAACGCGTGGACGAGGCGACCGGCGCCGTCACCCTCTGGTACCCCCAGCTGTTCGCCGAACGGCGGGTCGTGGACGGCATCCGCGCGGAGCCCGAGCTGCTCTTCAACTGCCTGGCCACCAACAAGCTGTACCGGCGGACCTTCCTCGACGTCACCGGCATCCGCTTCCCCGAGGACATCCACCACGAGGACATCGTCTGGTCGACGGAGCTGTTCTGCCGCAGCAAGCTGTTCGCCATCGTGCCGTGGCCGGTCTACCGCTGGCTGCTCGCCGCCACCCCCGCCACCAGGTCGATCTCGTCCCGGCGGCACGAGCTGGAGAACGTGCGCCAGCGCGTCACCGCCGCCGTCCTGAGCGACCGCGTCCTGGCGAACACCCACTCCCTCGACCTCAAGGAGGACAAGGACTTCCGCTTCCTCTCCCACGACCTCCGCCTCTACCTGGGGGACCTGCCCCAGCGCGACCCGGCGTGGATCTCCGAGTTCGCCGACATCGTCATCCCGTACGTGGACACGCTCGACCCCGCCGCGATCGAGCGGCTGACCCGGGCGGAACGGGTGTGCGTCCAGCTCGTCCGCGAGCGGCGCGGGGCGGAGGCGGCGCTCGCCGCCGTCGAGCTGGGGGGCAGGCACTCGGTCCCGCCCCGGGCGGTCACCGCGGACGGCGGGCGGGTGTTCTGGGGGACGGCACTCCCGAAGGACGAGCAGGCCCGGAGCGAGCTGGACGTCACCGGGCTGCGGCTGGCGGAGCAGCCGCTGTCGGGCGCGCTGCTCCGGCACGAGCTCGTCGACCTGCAGGCGTCGAAGGACGAGATCCGGCTGGGCCTGCGGACCTACGACCCGGGCCGGGTGCTCGACGGCCGCACGATGACCGCGTGGCTCCGCATCGGCGGCAGGAAGAGGGCGATCGCCACGATCCCCGTCCAGATGACACCCGTCGTGGTCGAGCCGCCGGGAGAGCGGGAGAGGCAGGCCCCGAGGGGACTCGAAGGGCAGTGGGACCCGGAGGAACCGGAGAGGACGATCATCCCGCGGATGACGGGGGCTCCCCCCGAGGGGACGGGCATCCTGGAGGGGACGGTGTCGATCTCCCTGCCCGACCTGGAGTGGCCGGACAACGCCGTCAGGCCGCAGGCGGTCATGATCTCGCTCCACGAGGGCGAGCGCCGGAACCTTCGGCCCCTCCTCGCGGCCCCGGGGCTGTCGTTCACCTCCCTGGGCGCCGTGGGTCCGGCGGGCTCGGGCCGTCTGGTCCTGGAGGCGTCGGCCGACATCCCGTTCCGCCTCACGGCGCGCAGGCTCGGCCCCGCGGCCGGGCGGCGGTTCCCGAACGTGGCGGAACTCTGGCGGACCCTGCTCGCCGACCTCGCCACCCCCCGCAACCTGGGCCGCTTCTACCGGCTGGTCAGCGCGACGGTGCCGGTGAACCGCCGCCTGGTGCTGTTCGAGTCGGCCGAGGGCACCGGCTACACCGGCAACCCGCGCTACGTCCACGAGGAGCTGCAGCGGCGCGCCACGGGCCTGCGGGCGGTCTGGTCGCACGCGGACGTCCCCGAACGCTTCCCCGAGGACGTCGACCTCGTCCGGCGCGACACCTTCCGCTACGCCTGGACCCTGGCGCGCGCCGGGCACTGGGTGGACAGCCACAACCTGCCCTACTGCTACCGCAAGCGCGGGAGCACCCGCTACCTGCAGACCTGGCACGGGCAGGTGCTCAAGAAGATGGGGCTGGACGAGCCCCGGCACCGGGCGCAACGGGCCCTGGCCAAGAAGTACGCCGAGGCGGTGGCGCGCTGGGACGCGCTGCTCACGCCGGGCCCCGACTTCCGCCGCGACTTCGCGGAGGCCAGCGGGTTCAGGGGGGAACTGCTGTACTCCGGCTACCCGCGCACCGACGTGCTGGTGCGGCACATGGAGCCCGCGCAGCGCGAGCGGGCGCGGCGGGTCAGGGAGTTCTTCGAGATCCCCGCGGGGAAGCGCGTGATCCTCTACGCGCCCACCTACCGCGACAGCAGGCGCTTCAGCGGCGACTCGATCCGGCTCGACCTGCCCGCCCTCGCGGGCGTCCTGCCCCCGGACTGGGTGATCCTCGTCCGCGCCCACCAGTACGACCGTTTCGCGGTGCCCGACCCGCTCGGCTGGCTCGTCCGGGACGCCTCGGCGTTCCCCGAGGTCAACGACCTGATGCTCGCCTCCGACGTGCTGGTGACGGACTACTCCTCGATCATGTTCGACTACGCCTGCCTCGGCAGGCCGATCCTCTACTACGTCGACGACTACGAGCGCTACGCCTCCACCCAGCGGGGGGTCTGCTTCGACCTCGCCGAGGTCGCCCCCGGGCCGCTGCTGCGCGACCCCGGCGAGCTGGCCGGGGCCCTGGACCGGCTCACCGAGATCACCGAGCGGTACGGGAGGCGCTACGCGGAGTTCCGCGACCGCTGGTGCGGCCTCGACGACGGGCAGGCGAGCGCCAGGGTCGTGGACGCCTTCTTCCCGGAGGTCACGCGATGAGACCCACTGTTCCCGAAGGTCACATGACGAGACCACTTCTTCCCGAAGAACACACGGTGAGACCGGCTCTTCCCGAAGGTCACCTGATGAGACCACTTCCTTCCGAAGAACACACGGTGAGACCGGCCCTCCCCGGAGGTCACACGGTGAGACCGCTTCTTCCCGAAGGTCACGCGGCGGAATCGCTTCATCTCGGAGGTCACCCGGTGAGATCGCGCAACGTCTTCTTCCTCAGCACCGACGGCGACTCGATGGGCGGGTCCCAGCGGGTCATCCACACCCTCGCCCAGGGCCTCGGCTCGCGCGGGCACAAGGTAACCCTGATCAGCATCAACCCCTCACGGCAGCCGCAGACCTACGTCGCCGACCCCGTCTACCGGCACACCACCCTGTACGACACGCCCGCCCCCGAGTCCACCGCCCGCTCGCTCCCGTGGCGCAGGGCCAGGCAGCGGAGGACCCCGGAGGAGGTCGCCGCCGCCCGGCAGAAGCTGCTGCGGCTGACGGACCGGACCCGCGACGGCTACCTGGTCATCGCCTCGCCCTGGGCCGCCCACTGGATCGCCGGCCTGCCCATGCCGCACATCGCCAAGGTCGGCCAGTACCACCAGTCGTACGCCGAGGCCGTGGACTCCCCGAACCTCAGGCTGATCAAGAAGCACTACGCGCACCTGGACAAGGCGCTGTTCCTCTGCGACGACTACGCCGCGTCCTTCACCGAACACCGGCTCGCCAACTGCGGGACCATGCTGAACCCTGTCAGCGTCTTCCCCGACAGGGCGGCCCCGCTGCGCAACCCGAGGATCGTCTCGGCCGGGCGGCTGGTCAGGGTGAAGCGGATCGACCTGCTGATCGACGCCTTCGCCGCCGCGGCCCCGGCCGTCGCCGAGCCGTGGGAGCTGCACATCATCGGCGACGGGCCGCTGCGGGCGGTCCTGGAGGCGCAGGCCGCGCGGACCGGGCTCGGCGACCGGATCGTCTTCCGCGGGCAGGTCGAGAACATCGAGGCCGAGTACCTGGACGCCTCCATCGTCACCCTGAGCAGCGACTTCGAGGGGTGGGGACTGGTCCTCGCCGAGGGCGCGGCCTGCGGGCTGCCCGCCGTGGCCTGCGACGCCTCGGCGGGGGTGCGGACCCTGGTCGAGGACGGGGACAACGGCATGCTGGCCGAGCCGGGCAACACCGGGAGCTTCGCCGCCGCGCTGGAGCGCCTCATGTCCGACGCCGAGCTGCGCCAGAGGATGGGGACGAGGGGCAGGGAACGGATGCGGGAGTACCGGCTGCCCCGCGTCCTGGACCGCTGGGAGGCGCTGTTCGAAGAACTCGACCGCTGACGGCCGGGCCGGCGGACCAGAGGGCTGGCGGACCGGCGGGACCCGGGTGGAACAGCGGGACCGGCGGGAGCTCCCCGGGACATCCGGGGGTCCCCGGTTCGCCACCGGTTCACCTCCGGGCGGCTCCGGAACGGCTCGGGGGTCCTGTTCATCGACGGGCCGGACGGTCCGTCGCCTCCCGCAGGAGCAGCGGGACGAACAGGACCCCGACGAAGATCGGCGCCACCATGAAACGGAAGTCCGGCGCGGTGTTGGTGAGGATCACCCCGATCTGCTGTCCCGCGACCACCGCAGCTCCGGCGAGCGCCGCCCGGCTCCCCGTAAGCCACCACACGAGCGCGGCGGTGGCGTAGACGAGGTAGCACCAGAACGGCGCCCGCCAGAGCAGCCATTCGAGCTGCCTGACCGTGCTCGCGTCCAGCGCGAACACCCCGGCGGCCAGCAGCCCGTCGGAGATCGGCCGCTGCCGCATCACCGACGCCACCGGGGTGCCCTGCCAGCCTTCGGGGAGCCGGGGGTCCCTCAGCGAGAAGCGGTAGAGCTCACCGCCGGGTTCGCCCGAGGTCGAGCCGACCTGCCAGGCGAGCGCGGCGCGGCAGATCCGGGCGCCCAGCATCATGCCGGGGGCGCGGAGCAGCAGTCCCCGCCAGAGCTCCAGGACGTCGGAGATCCGTTCCTCGGCCCGCGCGTGGCCGAACCCGGGGTCGAAGAAGACGCCCGCCATGGTCTGGCAGGTCGCGCCGCGCCGCCAGGCGTCGAGCGGGGCGATCCCCGCCAGGAGCGCCCGCTGCTCGCGGTCGAAGAGCCGGGGTCTCTCCCCGTACGCCACGGCGAGGTCGCCGAACACCGTCTGGTAGGCGAACGAGCGCGACGGCGGCGCGATGCCCATCGCCGGGTAACCGGCGCCCAGCAGGAGCAGGGGCGCCGCCACCGCCCCGGCCGTCAGCGCCGCGACCCACCGGCGGGCCCCCGGACGGCCGGACAGGACGACGACCAGCAGTGTGGCGGCGATCGACGCCACGAGGAAGCCGTTGTTGCGGAAGAGCCCCAGCCCGAGCAGTTCCCCCCCGAGAGCCGCGAAGCGCGGATCCCACCCCCGCCCCCCACCCCCACGCCCGACCCCGCACCAGACCACGCCACGCCCCGGGGACCCGTCCCGCACCGCGAACCCAACCACGCCACGCCCCGGGGACCCACCCGGCGCACCGGACCGCACACCGGACCACGTATCGGACCACGCACCGGACCGCGCACCCGGCCGGGTCGCGAGCCGTACGGCGGTGCCCGCGGCCAGTACCGCGCACACGGTGAACGGCACGTCCTTCCACATCGACACCGTGAAGGCGCCCAGCGGCGGCGACAGCGCCGCGCACCCCACCGCCACGAGCAGCGGGCGCCCCCGTACCCCCAGCCGCCGGATCGCGCCCGCGAGGTGGGCGAGCGCGGCGGCCATCGCCGCCGTCTGCAGGAGGGTGACCGGGGACAGGTCGCCGGTCACCCGCAGGGAGAGCCAGAGCAGGGCGTCGTAGGCGACCGACTGACCGGCCACCCACGGGCCCGTCGTGACGTGCGCGACGTAGGTGACCGAGTCGGGACTCATCAGCCCGGGGTGGAAGGCGAGCCACCAGCCGAGCAGCGCGAGCTGGGCAGTCGCGTAACAGGCGAGGGTGAACCACCGGCCACGGGCCGGCGTCCCGCCGGTCTCCCCCCGCTCCTCCTTGACCGGTTTCGGGCTCACCGCACTGATCATCATGTTCTTCCCAGCGTGCTCCGGCGGGGGTCCGATGCCATCATCGGGCACACAAGGGGTCGCCCCGACCCGTTATACACACCCATGACCTGGGGAAACGTCAACCTTGTGCGGAACACGACACCGCACGCGGCACCGCACCCGATCGCGAGAGCGCGCCTTTCACCGAGAACACGCGGCGCGGACGCCCCGCCCTTTGGAGCCGGGGAGAAAACACGGAACGGCGAGGCGATGAATGTCACACTCAGTGCATGCTGGTGACGGAGACGTTGAAGCTTGCCCCGAGCGCCGAGCAGTGCGAGACGCTGCTGGCGACGATGCGGGCATGCAACGCCGCCGCCAATCGCGCCGCCGAGGTGGCGTTCCGGCATCGCACCGCCAACAAGATCAGTTTACAGAAGCTGGTGTACGCCGAACTGCGGGCCGATCACGGCCTGTCGGCGCAGATGGCCATCCGGTCGATCGCCAAGGCGTGCGAGGTCTACAAGCGCGACAAGAAGATCAAGCCGGTGTTTCGCGAGTTGGGTGCGGTCGCCTACGACCAGCGGATTCTCACCTGGAGAAGCCGCGACGCGGTCAGCATCCTCACTCTCACCGGCCGCATCGTCGTCCCCGTCGTCTACCGGGGGCGCTGGTCGAAGACCAGCGGGACCACCACAAGGGGACAGGCGGATCTCCTCTACCGTGACGGCATGTTCTTCCTCGCCGTCGTGGTCGACGTTCCCGAACCGGCACAGGAGGACGAGCCACACGAGTGGCTGGGCGTGGATCTCGGCATCGTGAACCTGGCCACCGACTCCACCGGCGAAGCACACACCGGCAAGGGCGTGCGGGCTGTGCGGCGCCGCAACGCCCGCCTGCGGGCGCGCCTGCAGGCCAAGGGCACCAAGTCCGCCAAGCGGCTCCTGAAGGCCCGCCGCCGCAAGGAGTCCCGCTTCGCCCGGAACGTCAACCACGTGATCAGCAAGCGTCTGGTCGGCAAAGCCAAAGACACCCGGACGGGGATCGCCCTCGAAGACCTCGAAGGCATCCGCGAGCGGTTAACGGTTCGTAAGGCTCGGCGTGCCGACCACCACTCGTGGGCGTTCCGCCGGCTCCGCACGTTCGTGACCTACAAGGCCGCCATCGCCGGCGTGCCCGTGCGCCTGGTCGACCCCCGCAACACCTCCCGCACCTGCCACCGGTGCGGGCATTGCGACAAACGCAACCGTCCCAACCGGGACGACTTCAGGTGTCTCGGCTGCGGGTTCGCCGGCCCCGCCGACCACAACGCTGCGATCAACATCGGTCGCAGGGCAGTGAGTCACGCTGCCGACGACGCGGCCTGACCCGTGCGCCCCATGCACGGTGAGGAGCTGCAAGCTCGGCCCTCAGGGCCGAGAAGCTGACAGGACATCGTGACACTTTAGCCCCGGGAGGCATCAGGCATCTCGATAGGATGCTCATTCGACCGACGTCGATTTGACCCGGAGCTCCCCTCATGAAGCCTCCTGTCCGAATGTTGCTGGCCGCATCCTGCGCGCTGGCCATGATCGCAATTCCGACCACCGCATGGAGTGCGGACCAGCCCAAAACGACGGCCACCACGGCGGGCAAGGCCAAGCCCGCTCCCAAGGCCACGACCACCCCCGCCCCGAAGCCCGTGCCCGTGGACTGCGCGAAGGTGAAGTGCATCGCGCTCACCTTCGACGACGGCCCCGGTAAGTACGCGGACAAGCTGCTCGACACCCTCAAGAAGTACAAGTCCAAGGCGACGTTCTTCCTTGAAGGCCAGTACGTGAAGTCCCGCCCCGCGTTCGCCAAGCGGATGGTCACCGAGGGCCATGACATCGGTAACCACAGCTACAGCCACCCGCACCTGCGGGAGCTGTCGGAAGACAAGATCCGCGAGGAGCTGAACAAGACCCAGGACATCGTCAAGAAGTCCACCGGGAAGTACCCGACGACGATCCGCCCGCCCTACGGCGAGTTCGACGAGCGGGTCGCGGCGATCGCCACCCAGATGGGCATGCCGATCGTCCTGTGGAACGGCGGTTCGCGGGACTGGGCGACCAAGAACGAGAAGGCCATCTACGACGAGGTGCTCAAGAACGCCAAGCGTGACGGGGTCATCCTCATGCACGACTGGGTTCCGCAGACCGTCACGGTGATGCCGAAGCTGCTGGCCGCCCTGCAGAAGCAGGGTTACCACGTGGTGGCGGTCTCCTCGCTGCGCGGCGCCAAGACCACCAAGGCCGGGGACGTCTACCCGGTCGGCTCCGAGAAGGACGAGGACCTGTCCTCCGAGTCGCCCACCGGCGACCCGGACGACTACGCCCAGTCCCCCGAGGACGGCCTCTGAGCCGTCGCCTCACCCGAGGAAGCGCCCGAGGAAGTGCCTGGGGAAACGCCTGAAGGGGCGGCACCCGGGGAAGCACCCGGCCCGCGGGCCAGCCGCCTGCCCAGCCGCTGCATGGGAAGCTCCACGTAGCGGTGGGTGAGCAGGCTCAGGCCGAGCACCGCCAGCACGAACGCTGCCGACAGTGACAGCTGCACCACCTGCCCTGCCTCCCGTACGTCGCCGACGACGGCGTGCGTGAGTCGCAGCAGCGGGTGGTGCAGCAGGTAGACCGAGTAGCTGACCAGGCCCAGCCAGACGAGGAACCGGGGCAGCCGCCGCTCGCGCAGGGCCATCCCGGCCGCGAACGTCGCCCCGGCCAGCGCCATGGTCGCGACCCACGGCCCCGGCTGGACCCACCACCAGCCCGCCTGTTCCGACCAGACGGGGGCCAGGGCCACCAGCACGGTCGCCGCCGCCACCGGCCAGAGCCCGCCCGCGCCCTGTTCCCAGCGCCGGATCGCGGTCCCGGCGAACATCACCGCGAGGATCGCCGCCCCCAGCCACGGCACGAAGCCCGAGAAGATGAGCAGCACCAGCGCCATCGCGCCGAGCACGTACGCGGCGGCGTTCCGGAACCGGCCGCCGATCAGGCACGCCAGACCCGCGAAGAACACCACGCCGGACACGTACGCGGGCCAGGGCCCCGTCAGCAGCGGCCCCGTCAGCAGCAGTCCCGCCACGATCGCGACGGCGCCGAAGCCCACCGCGTAGGTCCCGCTCGCGCGGTGGACCCCTCCGGCGAACAGCGCGGTGACGACCAGGTAGAAGACCATCTCGTAGGAGAGGGTCCACATGGTGTCGGCCAGGCCGCCCAGGTGCACCACGTCCAGCAGCATCGTGGCGTGCGCGGACACCGACGACAGGTCCCTGGGCACCTGCTCGCGTACGGGCATCCAGATCGCCATGACCAGGACGGCCGCCGCGACCAGCAGGTAGATCGGGTAGAGCCGGAACACGCGGCTGATCCAGAAGGCCCTGACGTCGCCGCGCCTCTCCAGCGAGACCGGGATGATGTAACCGCTGACCAGGAAGAACACCAGAACGCCGTACATCCCGAGGTTGAACCAGTACGGCCTCAGGGCGGGCATGAACCAGGGCAGCAGGTGCTCCAGCAACACGGCGACCGCGCCGATGCCACGCAGCGCGTCGAGCCACGCCAGGCGGGCGCCGGAGGTCGGGGGGGAGTCTGCGCCGATGGGGGTGGTGGAGGACACCCGCCCCAACTTACCGCCCGGCACCTCGCGAAACCGCGCCATCGGCGCCAACGGACCCGAGCGGCTCACCCCGCCCGCGACTCACCGCCCGCGGTTCACTCCCCGGCCACGGCTCCGGAAGCCCCAACTCTTACCCGAGCGGCTCACCCCGTGGCCCAGTCACCGGCCACGACCCCCGAAGCACCCACTCTTACCCGAGCGACTCGCTCCCCGGCCACACCCCTGGAAGTCCTCGCTCTTACCCGAGCGGCCCGCTCCCCGGCCACGGCCCCGGGAGCGCCTACTCCCACTCGATGGTGCCCGGGGGCTTGCTGGTCACGTCGAGGACCACCCGGTTGACCTCGCGGACCTCGTTGGTGATGCGGGTGGAGATGCGGGCGAGCACGTCGTACGGGACGCGCGACCAGTCGGCGGTCATGGCGTCCTCGCTGGAGACCGGGCGCAGCACGACCGGGTGGCCGTAGGTGCGGCCGTCGCCCTGGACGCCCACCGAGCGGACGTCGGCGAGCAGGACGACCGGGCACTGCCAGATCTCCCGGTCGAGACCGGCGCGGGAGAGTTCCTCGCGGGCGATGGCGTCGGCCTCGCGGAGGATCTCCAGGCGCTCGCGGCTCACCGCGCCGACGATGCGGATGCCCAGCCCGGGACCCGGGAACGGCTGGCGCCAGACCATCGCGGCGGGCAGGCCCAGCTCCTCACCGGCCCGGCGCACCTCGTCCTTGAACAGGGCGCGGAGCGGCTCGACCAGCGAGAACTGGAGATCGTCGGGGAGGCCGCCGACGTTGTGGTGGGACTTGATGTTGGCGGTGCCGGTGCCGCCGCCCGACTCGACCACGTCCGGGTAAAGGGTGCCCTGGACGAGGAAGTCGACGGGGCCGTCGGCGAGGATGGCGCGCTGCTCGTCCTCGAAGACCCTGATGAACTCGCGGCCGATGATCTTGCGCTTCTCCTCGGGGTCGGTGACCCCGTCGAGGGCCTTCAGGAAGCGCTCCTGGGCGTCGACCACGCGGAGCTTGACGCCGGTGACGGCCACGAAGTCGCGCTCGACCTGCTCGGCCTCGCCCTTGCGCAGCAGCCCGTGATCGACGAAGACGCAGGTCAGCCGGTCGCCGATGGCCCGCTGGACCATGGCGGCGGCCACCGCGGAGTCGACGCCGCCGGAGAGGCCGCAGATGGCGCGGCCCTCGGGGCCGATCTGGGCGCGGACCGCCTCGACCGCGTCCTCGACGATGTTGAGCATCGTCCAGGAGGGACGGCAGCCCGCCGCGTCGAGGAAGTGCTTCAGCACGGCCTGGCCGTGGTCGGAGTGCAGGACCTCGGGGTGGAACTGGACGCCGTACAGGCCCAGCTCGGGGTGCTCGAAGGCGGCGACGGGCGTCTGGGCGGTCGCGGCGGTGACGGTGAAGCCCTCGGGGGCGGCGGAGACGCTGTCACCGTGGGACATCCAGACCGACTGCGTGGCGGGCAGGCCCGCGAAGAGCACGCCCTGCCGCCCGACGTCGAGGTGGGTGCCGCCGTACTCGGCGGTGCCGGTCCTGGCCACCTCCCCGCCGAGCTCCTGGGCCATGATCTGGAAGCCGTAGCAGATGCCGAAGGTCGGCACGCCGGTCTGGAACAGGCCCGCGGGGGCGGCGGGGGCGCCTTCGGCGTACACCGACGAGGGGCCGCCGGACAGGATGATCGCCTTGGGCCTCTTCGCCATCATCTCCTCGACCGGCATCGTCGAGGGGACGATCTCGGAGTAGACGTGGCATTCACGCACCCTTCGCGCGATCAGCTGCGCGTACTGCGCGCCGAAGTCGACGACCAGGACCGTGTCGAACTCAGACACCAAGACCCCCAAAAGGAACAGAGCGGTGGCCCCAGTCTATCGGCGCCCGTCAGCGCGCCCGGTCGTAGCCGAGAAGATCTCCCACCGCCCCGCTCCCCCGCGACCGGGAAGATCTCCCACCGTCCCGCTCCCCCGCGACCGGGAAGATCTCCCACACCCCGTCACCCGCTGCCGGGAAGATCCTCCCTCCCGGTCCCCCGCGGCCGGGAAGGCCCCCCGGTCATTCGTATCCGGAAGGGCCTCCCTGTCACCCGTATCCGGGAAAGCCTCCCGTCACCCGTGTCCGGGAAGGTCTTCCGTCACCCATGGCCGAAGAGGCCCCCTCACTCACGGCTGGGAAGCGAGGGCAGCGCGCCGGAGATCAGGGCCTCGGTCTGCTCGCGCAGGACCTCGGCGTAGCCGGGGTGGGTGAGGACCAGGAAGCGCTCCTCCCGGATGGCGGCCACCGCGGCGAGCGCCACCTCGGCCGGGTCGATGCCTCCCTCCACCAGGCCGTCGATGATCGCGGAGGAGGCCACCTCGTCCTCGGTGCGCTCGGCGGCCACGAGGTTCTCCGGCCGGTGGCGGCTGGAGTGGTTGAGGCCGGTCCGCACCCCGCCGGGGCACAGCGCGCTCACCCGGAGCTTGGAACCGGCCGTCGCGAGGTCCTGGGCGAGGGACTGCGAGGCGGCGAGCGCGGCGTACTTCGAGACCGTGTAGGGGCCGAGGTAGGGGACGGCGAACAGGCCCGCGGCGGAGACGGTGTTGACGATGTGGCCCTCGGTGTCCTGGGCGATCATGCGGGGCACGAAGGCCCGGACCCCGTGGAGCACGCCCCACAGGTTCACCCCCAGCATCCAGGCGAAGTCCTCCGGCTCCCGCGTCCACATCCGGCCGCCCTGGAAGACCCCCGCGTTGTTGCACAGCACGTGGACCGCGCCCAGCTCGCCGAACGTACGGTCGGCGAGGTGGTCCACCGCCACCGGGTCGGAGACGTCGGTGATCTCGGTGAGCACCTTGCCCTCGAAGATCCTGCCCTCCGCCGCGCTTCCCCTCGACGCGCTCCCCTCCACCAGCGAGGCGGTCTCCGCGAGGCCTCCCGGGTCGACGTCGGCGAGCATGAGGGACATCCCCTCCGCGGCGAGGCTCAGCGCGAGCGCCCTCCCGATCCCGCTGCCCGCCCCCGTGACGACCGCGACCTTGCCCGACAGTTCACGCATAGCGCTTCCTCCAGCATCATGGTTCACGCATCGTGTTACCTCCGGACCGGCGGTTCACACCTCGCACCGCCTCCGGTCCGCACCGTGCCCCGGCGACCGCCCGGACACGAACGGGCTGTACCCGGCAACCACCCGAACACGAACCGCCGCACCTGGCAACCGCTCGGACCCGAGCACGAACAACCGCACCCGGCAACCACTCGGACTCGGGCACGAACCGCCGCACCCGGCGACCCCCCGGTACACGAACGGGCTGTACCCAGCGACCACCCGAGCACGAACAACCGCACCCGGCGACCCCCGGACACGAACGGGCTCCCGGCGACCATCCAGGCACGGGCAGCCGTGCCTGACAACCACTCAGACACGAACCGTCGTACCCGAAAACCGCCCGGGCACGAACCGCCGTACCTGGCGGCCGATTGGGCACAAAGCTAACGTGAAGCCCCCCGACAATCGAGGAGACCGCCGATGACCGGAACCGGAGTCGTCGTCACCGGCGGAGCCTCGGGGATCGGCCGGGCCTGCGCGCTGGCGCTCGCCGAGGCCGGGCGGCCGGTTGCGGTCTGGGACCTGAACGAGACGGGCGCCAAGGAGACCGCCGCCCTCGCCGCCGCGTACGGCGTCGCCGCGATCGCCGTCCCCGTCGACGTCACCGACTCCTCGGCCCTCCCCGCCGCGATCACCGCCTCCCGCGACGCCCTCACCTCGATCGGCGGCCTCGTGCACGCGGCCGGGATCGCCGCACCCATGGCCCTCGGCGACCTGACCGAGACCTCGTGGGACGCGGTGCTCAACGTCAACCTGCGCGCCCACGCCCTGCTGGTCAAGGCCCTGCTGGAGGACCTGCGCGGCCAGGAGGGCGCCTCGGTCGTCGGCATCTCCTCGATCGAGGGCCTGGTCGGGCAGGCCTTCATCCCGGCCTACTGCTCGTCCAAGGCGGGCATGCTCGGCCTGACCCGCTCGATGGCCCACGAGCTGGCGCCGATCCGGGTCAACGCCGTCTGTCCCGGCTACGTCGACACCCCGATGCTCACCGCCGCCACGGGCGGCGACGCGCGCTATCTGGAGTCCTTCACCCGCAGGTCGCTCTTCGGCCGCCTGGGCCGCCCCGCCGAGGTCGCGGCGGCCGTACGGTTCCTGATGAGCGACGAGGCGTCGTTCATCACCGGCACCCACCTGGTCGTCGACGGCGGCGCCACGGCCGTCGACCGCTGAGCACGCGCCCCCGCCCTCCGCCCGTCGACCGCTGAGCACGCCTTCGCCGCCCCTCCGGGCGTACCGCCGGTCACGTACCAGTGAGGGCTTGGCCGAGCAGGCCGAGGGGCGGGGAGCCGAGGGCGAGCATGGCGGTGTGGAAGCGGTTGAGGCTGAAGCCGGTGCCCCACTCGGCCCTGGCGCGGTCGCGGAGGTCGAGGATCTCCAGCTTGCCCCAGGTGTAGCGGCCGTAGGTGGGGTCGAAGGTGGCCCGCGCCGCCTCCGAGAGGGCGGCGGGACCGGCGATGTGGGTGTCGGCGGCGAAGCGGCGGGCGCCCTCCTCGACGGTCATCGCGCCGGAGTGCACGCCGATCGCGCAGGCCAGCCGGGTCACCCTGATGAGCGCCTCCAGCCACACGCCGATCTCGAAGCGCGGGTCGTCGGGGGCGAAGCCCTCCTCGACGCAGAGTTCCTCCGCGTAGTGCGCCCACCCCTCCGCGAAGGCCAGCGACATCAGCGTCCGCCGTACGTCGGAGCGGGCGTGGCGCAGGGCGCGGCCGTGGGAGAAGTGCCCGGGGGCGACCTCGTGCACGTTGATCGCGGGGAGCGTGGTCTCGCTGAAGACCTCCAGCCACTCCTCGATGTCGCGCTCGGGCCACGAGGGGTCGGGCGGGGTGACGTGGTACCACGAGGGGCCGTCGGGCTCGCCGGGCGCCGACCAGCTCATCATGGCCATGCCCCACCGGCGCGACTCGGGCGCGATGCCGACCAGGCACTCCCCGTCGTGGTAGGGCACCAGGTCCTTCTCCCTGGTGAAGGCGATCGCCCGCTCGGTGCCGATCCTGGCCGCCTCGATCACGCCGTCGGGGTCGGGGTGCTGCCTGACCAGCTCGCGCGCGACCTCCAGCGGCGGCCGTCCGGCGAATCCCAGCGCGGCGCACGACTCCGCCAGCCGGGCCATCAGGCGGTCGCGCTCGGCGTCGGCGCGCTCGGCGAGCCGTCCCAGGTCGACCGGGAGACCGTCTCCGGCGCCCATGAGCCCGGCGAGCCCCTCGGTGCCGAGGGAGGCGTCCGGATCGCCGCTGTGCGCGGCCTTCTCGACGTGCTCCACCAGCCGGGCGTGGGCCCTGAACGCCGCCTCGCGCACGCGTTCGTCGGCGTCCCGGGGCACCCCGGCGGCCAGGCCGCGCACCGGCCCGAGCAGGGCGGTCGCGACGGGGGCGCTGAGCAGGTCGAGCGCGGCGACCGCGCTGTCCACCGCCTCGGGCCAGCGGGCCAGGTGGGCGAGCTTGGCGGCGTTCCGCTCGGCCTCGGGGGCGTACTCGCGGTCGTAGGTGGCCAGGTCGAGGTTGCCCAGGTGCTCCAGGGGGTTGCGACGGTGCAGCTCCAGCTCGCCGAACTGCACCCGCGCGGCCTCCTCGAATATCTGCAGGTGCTTCGCGTCGTACGGATCGGCGGGCAGCGGTCCCCGGCCCAGCGCGGCCAGCCCGGCGCGCACCCCCTGCGGCGACAGATCCTGGACCAGGCCGTCGTACTCGTGCCGCCCGGCCATTTCCCGGACGCCGGAGACGGCGAGGTCGCACACCGCGCGGAGGCGGCCGTCGAGTTCGGTCATGGACGCGACGCTATATCAGGAGCGGTCGCCCGAGCCCGGGAACGACACCCGCGCATCCGGGGGCGGGCCGGGGAAACCCGCTGTTCGATTCCTTGTGAATATGCGGGCGAAGCCACGTCACGGCGGACCGGAATTAACATATGGGAATATGAAATAAGCGCATTGAATTCTCGGCGGATCACTCCCGCCGAGCGAGAAGTGCGTACTTTTACATGGCGCATCCCATATCCGTCGTGTTTGTGTATTGCCCAGCGCCGGAAGGCGGAAAAGAACGCGGCGGCTTCGCCGATCTCACATATGCGCGATCACCACGACGCGGTCCCGGCGACGGGAACGGCGACGTCGGACCCCTGGGCGGGATCCACGCCATCGGCGCGGCTCCCCGACGCGAGCACCTCACGCGTCCCTGGGCCGCTTCTCGCGCCCCTCTTCCCATGTGACACGGACTTCCCGTGTGACGCGGACTTCTCCATACGACGCGGATTTCTCGTACGACGCGGATTTCTCGTACGACGCGGACTTGCCGTGTAAGGCCGAACCGTGACAGCCGAAGGATGACCTCCCGTGAAAAGTCCCCCGGGCGACAGCGCCCTCCTGCGTGACATCGCGATCGCCGAGATCGGACGGGTCCCGGCCCGCGACTGGTCGGTCTCCGACGGGGAATTCTGGTGCCTGGTCGTTCCCGGCGGATACGCGATGCCCGCGCAGGGCTGGAAACTCCATGTCTCCGCGACGATGCTCTCCGCCCCGATCGTGCTCTCCCGGGTCGTACGAGTGCTGGCCGCCGAGGGATGCGCCTTCAAGTTCCCCGCGCGGCTGGGTGACTACTGGGAGCTTCTCGCCCCCCACTGCCCCCGCGGCCAGGCGGGGAAGTTCGTCACCGCCTACCCGGCGGGCAGCGCCGAGGCCGCCCGGCTGGCGCCGCTGCTCGACGAGGCCACCTGGGGGCTTCCCGGCCCGGCGATCCTGTCGGACCACTCCTACCGGCCCGGCGGGATCGTCCACTACCGCTACGGGGCCTTCGGCGGGCACCGGGTGCTCGGCAACGACGGTTTCTACGAGGTACGGCTCCGCACGCCGGAGGGAACGACGATCCACGACGAGCGGCTGCCGCGGTTCTCCCCACCCTCCTTCGCCACCTCCCCCTTCACGACGCCCGGCACCCCCGGGACGCCCGAGCGGCGCGCCGTGATGCTGAACGGCCGTTTCGTGGTCCGCGAGGCGGTGCGACACGCCAACAGGGGCGGCGTGTACATCGCGGAGGACACCGAGAGCGGCGCCGAAGTCGTGATCAAGGAGGGGCGGCCGCACGCCTCGTCCGACCTCGGGGGCCGGGACGCGCGGGACCGGCTGGCGGCGGAGAGGTCCCGGCTGGAGGCCCTGGCGTCCAGCGGGGTCGTCCCGGCCGTGGTCGACTTCTTCGAGCAGGGCGGGCACGCGTTCCTCGTCGAGGAGCTCGTGCCCGGGACGACGCTTCGGCGCTGGTCCGAGGGGAACGCCGGGCCTCTCGGGCACGACGGCTTCGGGAACGGGGCCGCCGAGGTCCTGCCGATCCTGCGGCGCCTCGTCGACGCGCTGCGGGCCGTCCACGACCTCGGCCACGTCTTCCGCGACCTCTCACCTGACAACGTGATGCTCCTGCCCGGCGGCGACCTCCGGCTCGTCGACCTGGAGCACGCGACGGTGCCGGGCGACATCGTCATGATCGGCGGGACTCCCGGCTACCTCGCCCCCGAGCTGGTGCCGCACACCGGCGAACTCCGGCCCGCGCCGGGAGAGACCGCCGACCTGTTCGGTCTCGGCGGGCTGGCGTACTTCCTCGCGACCGGCGCCGGGCTGGAACTCCCCGAGGACGGTACGACGGGCCCGGCCCGCGGGCGGCGCCTCCTCGGCCACGTCGCCGCGGTGTCCGCGTCCAACCCCACCCTCGCCCTCCTCCGCCCGCTGGTGGAGGGACTTGTCATCGAACCGGAGGAGCGCTGGTCCCTGAACCGCTGCGCGGAGTTCCTGGACACGCTCCCCCCAGCGGCCCCCGCCACCGGCCTCGCGGCGACACGGGAGACGGGCGGGGCCCGCGTCCTCGCCGTCCCCGCCCTCGCGCAGGTGAGGACGGACGGGGTACGACGGGCGGACCTCCTGGTCGCGGACGGGCTGACACGGCTGGTGGAGACCATGGATCCCCGGGAGGACAGCCCGTCGCCGTGGCCCAACGCGGTCGGCGGGGCCGGCGCGGCTGGCGGGACCGGCGGGGCCGAGGCGGATCCGTGTTCGGTGAACGGAGGCGTGCCGGGCATCCTGGCCGTCCTGACCCTCGCCTCCCGCGCCACCGTCACGGGCAACGCCATCACGGGGAGCGCCGTCACGAGAAGCGCCGTCACAGACGACACCGCCGCTATAGACAACGCCGTCACGGGCAACGCCGTCAGGAAAAGCGCCATCACAGGCAGCACCGTCACGGACGACACCGTCATGGGCAACGCCATCACGGGCAACGCCATCACGGACGACGCGGCGGGTGTGAAAGGGGTGGCGGACGCCGCGGCCGGGTGGCTCCGGCGCCGTCTCTCCGACGAGGACGTCTGGACCCCCGGCCTGTACTTCGGGCGCTCGGGAGCCGTCTGGGCCCTCTACGACGCGGCGGAGAGCTCGGGCGACGACGAGGCGAGGGAGTTCGCGCTGCGGGCGGCGGCCCGGCTTCCGGTGGACCACCCGAGTTCCGACGTGACGCACGGGCTGGCCGGGACCGGCATGACGGTGTTGCGCCTCGCCCTGCGCTCGGGCGACCCCGTACTCCGGAAACGGGCCGTGGAGACGTTCGAGAACCTGCACGCCGCGCGGTCCTACCGGACGGGGCACCCGCGATGGCCGACGCCGGAGTCGTTCGACTCCGGGCTCGCGGGCGCCGACCACCTCGGCTTCGCGCACGGGATCGCCGGGGTCGGCACGGCGCTGCTCTACGCCGCCGTCACCCTCGGCCGCCCGGAGTGGATGGCGACCGTGCGCGAGGTCGCCCGCGCCCTGTACGAGCGGGCCGACGTCGACGGCGACACCGCCTGGTGGCCGACCCTCGCGCGGGACCCGCGGACGGTCCGGCCGCGCAGGCCGCACTGGTGCGGCGGCTCGTCGGGGATCGGCTCCTTCCTCGTCCGGTACTGGCGCGCCACCGGTGACCCGGACGCCCTGCGGCTCGCCGGTCAGGCGGCGGCCGCGGTGCACAGGACCCGCTGGCAGTCGGGGGCGGTGCCGTGTCACGGCCTGCCCGGCGACGGCGAGTTCCTCCTCGACATGGCCGGGTTCACGGCCGACGACCGGTATCTGCGCTGGGCCGGGGACCTGGCCGGATGCCTGGAGGCCAGGGCCGTGACCCGCTCCGGCAGGCTGCTCGTGCCGGACTCGTTCTCGCGGGTCGTCCCGACGTTCCTCGGCGGTACGGCCGGGATCGTCGCCTTCCTGCTCCGGCTGCGTCACCGGCACGCGCGGCCGTGGATGCTCGACGACGTCGTGGGGGATTCCTGGCGTCCCCCCGTCCAAGGCTCGCTGCCCGCTCCGGGGCGGCGGAGGGAGAAGCGGCCCGCGCCCGGCGCGGCCACGAGATCGGCGAGGAGGTGAAATCGATGTCGTTCGACGTTCAGGACCTTCAGGGTCTGGATGAGCGCGAGCCGGCCTCCAGCGAGGCGGGCCGCCTCACGAACTGCCGGATCCACATGTTCTGCACCGACAACTGATCACCTGGGCCCCCTGCCCTCTCCGCGGCCGGGCAGGGGGCCCTCGGCCGGTGCGCGTCCCACGCCCTACCCCCAGGCCCTTCCCGGCCCAGCCCTTCCCGGCCCTGGCCAGCCCTGCCCTGCCCCAGTCCTTCCTAGCCCTCCCCACCCCTGCCCTGGCCAGCCCTGCCCTGCCCTCCCCTGCCCAGTCCTGGCCAGCCCCGCCCTGGCCCGTCTCAGCCCTGTTCGCGACGTCCCGCGACGATGACCTCCAGGGCGGACCGGGGAGCCCTGCCGAGCAGGCTCCGCAGGTCGCCGCCCGTCGCGTCCATGAACCCGTTCGCGATCGCGGAGTAGGTGCTCACCAGCATCGGGACCTGGAAGGGGGCCAGGCCGAGGGCGGTGAACGCCTCGCGGGCGGCGGCGAGGGTGCCCGGCTCGTACGAGACGGCCTCCCCCGTGGCCTCGGTGAGTGCCGCGGCCAGCTCCGCTCCGCCGACCGCCTCCTCACCGACCAGCTCGTAGGTCCGGCCCGCGTGCGCGGAGGCGCCGGTCACGACCAGGGCGGCCACGTCGGCCAGGTCCTCGCGGGCCACCGCGGCCAGCCGTCCGGAGCCCAGCGGCGCGGTGATCCCGCCGTCCACGACGGGCGCGAGCGTCGCGAGCAGCTCGGCGTAGAGGCCGTTGCGCAGGATCGTCCAGCTCGCGGTCCCCTCGCGGAGCCTGCGCTCGGTCCAGCGGTGGGCGAGCGCGTAGGCCAGGTGGTCCCCGGCGGCGCCGAGGCTGGTGTAGACGATGTGCGCGACCCCGGCCTTCTCCGCCGCCTCGATCGCCGCGCCGTGCCTGGCGATCACCACGTCGTCCTCGCCGTAGCCCGCGGAGATCAGCAGCAGCGTGTCCACCCCGGCGAAGCCCTCCGCCAGCGAGGCGGGGTACTCGAAGTCGATCAGCCGGGTCGGGCGCCCCGTGGCGACCGCCTCCGGGGCACGGCTGCCGATCACCACGTCGTCCCGCCCGGCCAGCCGCGCGGCGACGAGCCGCCCCAGTGCGCCCGTCGCCCCCGTCATGAGAATCATGGGATCTCCCCGCGTAGTTGGTTCTCTTCGGTAACCGGGTCCATCATCGACAGTCAGGGCACGTGGCATAAGGAGGCACTTCGATGTCAGTGGGGCACACCGCGGTAACCACGGAGCCGGTCGTCTCCTGCGGGGGCGAGGACTGCGGCATCCGTGAGGTCCTCGACCGGATCGGCGACAAGTGGTCGGTGCTGGTGGTCGTGGAGCTGGCCCAGGGGGTGCGCCGGTTCCGCGAGCTCCAGCGGGCCGTGCCCGGCATCTCGCAGCGGATGCTCACCCTGACCGTGCGCCGTCTGGAGCGCGACGGCCTGATCTCCAGGACGGTCCACGCCGTCGTCCCTCCGCAGGTCGACTACGAGCTGACCCCGGCCGGGCACAGCCTCACCCACCTGTTGCGGATCCTCGTCGACTGGTCGGCCGAGCACCGCGACGGCATCGCCGAGTCACGCCGCCGCTGGGACGCCGCCCACCCCGACTCCGGAATCCACTAAGCCCCGCCGGGGCTCGCCGGGGACCGGCCCTCCGCATGGCCCGGCGGGTCCAGCGGGAAACCGGCCGCACCGGGCCCGGCGAGGGACCGGCCGTGACCTGCGAGCGAAAGCTCACCGGGGTTCGGCGACGACTTCCGAGCGGAAGCTCACCGCGGACCGGCCTCCGGTCCGGCGATCCGGTCGAGCAGTGCCTCCAGTGTCTTGTCGTCCGTGGCGGGGGCCATCACGGTGATCCGCAGGTGGCGGACCCCGCCGATCTCGGCCGAGGTCAGCTGGAAGGCGCCGTCCTCCATCAGGCGCTCGCGGATGGCCGTCTGGTCGCCGGTGCCGTACCGGAAACAGACGATGTTGCTCTCCGGCTCGTACGGGCACTCGAAGCCCGGCCGCTCGCGGGCCAGTTCCCAGAAGCGGTGCGCGGTGGCGTACCGGCCCGCGACGTACTCGCCCAGGCCCCGCTCGCCCCGCCAGGCCAGGTTGAGGAAGACCTTCAGGCCCAGTTCGGCCTTGCTGCACTCCACGGTCCTGCCGATGAGGTCGAAGCCCTGCTCCCCGTAGAACAGGTAGCTGGCCCGCTGCCGGAAGGCCGCGTCCAGGTCGCCCTCGCGCCGGGTCAGCACCGCCGCGGCCAGGCTGGAGGTACGCAGCATCTTGTGCGCGTCCCAGATCAGCGAGTCGGCGAGGTCGATCCCGTCGAGCAGGTGGCGGTGCTCCTCGGACAGCAGCGCTGAGGCGCCGTGGGCGCCGTCCACGTGGAACCAGACGCCGTTGGCGGCGCAGAACTCCCCGGTGCCGCGCAGGTCGTCGTAGAGGCCGGTCCCGGTGGCGCAGGCGTTCGCCACCAGGGCCATCGGCCGCCGTCCCGCCCGGCGCACCCGTTCCAGGGCCTCGGGCAGGCGGGCGACGTCGATCCTGCCGAGCCCGTCCGCCTCCAGCGGCACCACGGCCCGTTCCCCCAGGCCCAGGATCGCGGCGGCACGGGTGAGCGAGTAGTGCGACGACGCCGGAGCGAGCAGCGCGAGGTCGCCGGGGACGCCCTCGGTCCACGCGTCGGGGGCCGCCGACGCCCGCGCGGCGAGCAGCGCGGTGAGGTTGGCCAGCGAGCCGCCGTGGGTGAGGACCCCGCCCCCCGTCTCGCCGAACCCGACCGTGCCGAGCATCCAGCGCAGGACCTCGAACTCGACCGTCGCCGCCGAGGCGCCCATCTCGTAGATCGCCATCGGGTTGTTGTGCGCGCCGTGCACGAAGTCGGCGAGCGCCGCGGGGAAGTCGGGGGCGGCGACCTGGTGCCCGAGGTAGGCGGGGTGGTGCAGCCGGGTGCCCTCGGCGAGGTAGTCGCGCAGGAATTCCCGGTACCCCTCGGGCGTCATCCCGCCCTCGCGGATCCACCGGACGAGCCCGAGCCGCTCGGCCAGCTCGCCGGGAGGTCTGCGTCCGACCACGGGCGGCACGCCCCGCTGGCTCTCGTCGACGTAGGCGGCCAGCTCGTCGACGGTCACACCCGCCGCGCGTACGAACTCCTCGACATTCCACATCACACCGGGATCCTGCCAGCCGCGCCGTCCAGCGCGGACGGAGAGGTCAGGTGATTCCCACGATGGGCAGGCGCAGGGCCCCCGGGGCGGCGGCCGGGACGGCGGGGTTCTTGGGGGCGACGGGTGACAGGCGGACGTACGGGGAGCCCGGGGCCGGGCGTGGGTCAGGCTCACCCCGGTTGGGCCACAGCGCCATGGCGCGCTCGGCCTGGGCGGTGATGGTGAGGGAGGGGTTGACGCCCGGGTTCGCGGAGACGGCCGAGCCGTCGACGACGTGCAGGCCCTCGTAGCCGTGGACGCGGTGGTAGGGGTCGATCACCCCGGTGTCGCGCCCGGCACCGATGGCGCAGCCGCCCAGGAAGTGGGCGGTGGCCGGGATGTCGAACAGGTCGAGCCAGGATCCGGCCGGGACGCCGCCGACCTCCTCGGCCGCGTGCCGGACGAACTCGTGGCCGGCGGGCAGCCAGGTGGGGTTGGGCTCGCCGTGACCCCGTTCCGAGCGCAGCCTCCGGCCGAACAGCCCCCTGCGCGCGGACAGGGTGATCGAGTTGTCCTTCGCCTGCATGACCAGCGCGATGATGCCGCGTTCGGACCACCGGCGGTGGTTGAACAGCCTCGCCGCCCGGTGCGGCGCGCGCAGGGCCTCGCCGAGGAACCTCAGCCAGCGCGGGGCACCGCCACCGCCGCCACCACCGCTGCCACCACCGCCGTCGCCGCTGCCGTCGATGAGCAGGGTGCGGAGCATGCCCATCGCGTTGGAACCGTCCCCGTAGCGGACCGGCTCGATGTGCGTGTGGGCGTCGGGATGGATCGAGGAGGTGATCGCCACCCCCCGGTTGAGCTTCTCCCCCTCGACCGAGAGCCGCTCGAATCCGAGCAGCGCCTCGGAGTTGGTCCTGGTGAGGGCGCCCAGGCGGTGGGAGAGCAGGGGCAGCGCCCCCGAAGCCTTGAGCCGGTGCAGCAGGCGCTGGGTGCCGTACGTCCCCGCCGCGAAGACCACGTGCTCGGCGGTGAGGGCGCGGCGCCGCCAGGGCGCGCCCGTCCCGCGCGTCTCGACCCGGTAGCCGCCGTCCACCGGGACGACCGAGGTGACCGTGGTCTCGGGGAGGACCGTGGCCCCGGCCCGCTCCGCCAGGTGGAGGTAGTTCTTGACCAGCGTGTTCTTGGCCCCGTGGCGGCAGCCCGTCATGCACTCGCCGCACTCGGTGCAGCCGCTGCGGCGCGGCCCCGCGCCGCCGAAGTAGGGGTCGTCCACCTCCACGCCCGGCGCGCCGAAGAAGACGCCGACCGGCGCCAGGTGGAAGGTGTCGCCCACGCCCATCCGCTCGGCGACCGCGCGCACCACCTCGTCGGCCGGGGTGACCGTCGGGTTGGGCGTCACCCCCAGCATGCGCGAGGCCTGGTCGTAGTACGGGGCCAGCTCGGCCTTCCAGTCGGTGATGGACGACCACTGGGCGTCCTGGAAGAACGCGTCCGGCGGCTCGTAGAGGGTGTTGGCGTAGACCAGGGAGCCCCCGCCGACCCCGGCGCCCGCCAGGACCATCACGCCGGTGCCCTTCTCGCCCCGGAGCACGTGGATGCGCTGGATGCCCCTCAGGCCCAGCGCCGGGGCCCACAGGAAGTCGCGGACCCGCCAGGAGGTCCTGGGGAGCGTGGTGTCGTCGAAGCGGCGCCCGGCCTCCAGCACGGTGACCCGGTAGCCCTTCTCCGTCAGCCGCAACGCCGAGACGCTCCCGCCGAACCCCGATCCGATCACCAGCACGTCGTGGTCGAACACGGTGGCTCCCTTCAAGTTACCTTTCGACCCCCTCACTTCAGGCGGAGCGTCTTCATCACCTTGAAGGCGGTCGCGAGGGTGTCGGCGTACTTCTCGTACGCCATGCCGAGGACCGGCTCGAAGCCCAGCCAGGACGCCTGGCTGGAGATGGTCTGCCCCTCGGTGTACTTCAGCAGCCCCTCGGACCCGTGGCGGCGGCCGAGGCCCGAGGACTTCATGCCGCCCATGGGCGCGTCGTAGGAGGCGTAGGCGGAGCCGTACCCCTCGTTGACGTTGACCGAGCCCGCCCTGATCCGGGAGGCCAGCGCCCGCCCGCGCGGCACGTCACGGGTCCAGACGGAGGCGTTGAGGCCGTACGCGGTGTCGTTGGCCCTCTCGACCGCCTCGTCGTCGTCGCCGAAGCGGTAGATCGCGACGACGGGGCCGAAGGTCTCGGCCCGGCACAGGTCCATGCTCTCGTCGACGTCGGCCAGGACGGTCGGCTCGTAGAACAGCGGTCCGAGGTCGGGGCGGGCCCTTCCCCCGGCGAGGACCCGGGCGCCCTTCGCGACGGCGTCGTCCACGTGGGCGCCGACCGCCTCCAGCTGCCGCCGGGAGGAGAGCGAGCCCATCTGCACGTTCCAGTCGAGCCCGGCGCCGAGCCTCATGTTCCCGACCTGCCGCACGAACCGCGACACGAACGCGTCGTGCACGGAGTCGTGGACGTAGAGCCGCTCGACGGACAGGCACAGCTGCCCGGCGTTGGTGAAGCAGGCGCGCAGCGCGCCCTGGGTCGCCGCGTCCAGGTCGGCGTCGTCGAGCACGAGCATCGGGTTCTTGCCGCCGAGCTCCAGCGAGCAGCCGATCAGCCGCTTCGCCGCCTCCTCGGCGATCCTCCGGCCGGCCCGGGTGGAGCCGGTGAACGCCACGTAGTCGGCCTCGTCGAGCAGCGGCCCGCCGACCTCCTCGGGGTCGCCGAGGACGACCTGCCAGATCTCCCTGGGCATGCCGAGGGAGACGAGCAGGTCGATCGTCCACAGCGTGGACAGCGCGGTCTGGGTGTCGGGCTTGTGCACCACGGCGTTCCCGGCGAGCAGCGCGGGGACGGCGTCGGTGACGCCGAGCGAGAGCGGGTAGTTCCACGGCGAGATCAGCGCGACCGTCCCCCGGGGCTGGCGCGTCTCGACCGTCCTGGTGGCGACGGGCATGATCCCGGCCCGCCTCCTCGGCTCCAGCAGGCCCGGGGCCCGCCGCGCGTGGTACAGGGTGCAGCCCGCGACGTCGAGGACCTCCTCGAAGGCGTGCCTGCGGGCCTTGCCGGTCTCCCACTGGACCACGTCGAGGATCTCCTCGCGGCGGTCGAGGATGGCGTCGTGCAGGCGCAGGAAGGGCTCGGCGCGCTCCCGCGCGGGCCGGGCCGCCCACTCCCGCTGGGCCTCCCGCGCCATGGCGTGGGCGGAGCGGACGTCGTCGGCGGTGGAGACGGGCATCTCGGCGAGGACCTCGCCGGTGAACGGCGCCGTGATCTCCCGCGTCTTCCCGTCGGAGGTCACGTGCCGCACGACGCGTTCGATCATGCGGGGAGCGAGGACCCGTGCCATCTCGGCCCGTGTCATTTCAGGGGGAACGGCCATGTTCGCAGCGTAATCGCGCGAGGCGTGCCCTGACTACCGGCGGGTAGCAAGCTGTTGAACCACATGCCCTCCCGATTCGTCGTAGGGGCATGAGGACATCGATTCGTACGGCCGGCGCGGTCACCCTCGCCGCCGCGCTGCTCGCCACGGCGTGCACGTCGACGGGGACCTCGACGGACACGAAGCCCGTCGCGGGCCGTACGACGGCACCGGTCGACCTGGGGAACGTCAAGCTCGTCTCCTACAGCGGCTGCGACGACATGCTGACCGGCCTGCGCGAGGCGACGGCGAAGAACGTCGGCCCCTGGGGCCTCGGCGGCCCCGTGGTCATGTACGCGGAGACGGCGGCGCGCGACGCCTCCGCCAAGAGCGCGTCCGGCGCGCCCGAGCACTCCACCACGAACACGCACGAGGCCGGGGTCGACGAGCCCGACCTGGTGAAGACCGACGGCGACCGGGTGATCACCGTGAACCGCGGCGTGCTGCGGGTGGTGGACACCGCGACGAGGAAGGTCACCGGCACGCTGAAGCTCGTGGACGCCGAGCAGGTGTGGGCCCCGGCCGACCTGCTGGTCAGCGGCGACCGGGCGCTGGTGCTGTTCTCCGGCGGCGGGATCATCCCCTACGGCGCGACGTCCAAGCGCGCCGCGAGCCCGGGGCCGCGCTACGTCCTCGTCGACCTGTCGGGGAAGCCGGAGGTGATCGGCTCGCTCACCCCCGACGGCTCCCACGTGGACGCGAGGATGGTCGGCTCGACCGTGCGGATCGTGGTCCGCAGCCAGCCGAGGATCGAGTTCCCCGACCCCGGGCCCGGCATGTCGGACAACGAGCGCACCCGACGCAACGCGGAGGTCGTCGCCAAGGCGCCGGTCAAGGCGTGGCTGCCGACGTACGAGCTGACGACCGCGGACGGGAAGACCTCGGACCGCACGGTCGACTGCGAGCGGGTCAGCCACCCCGCGGAGTACACCGGGACGTCGATGCTCACCATGCACAGCCTCGACCTGTCGGAGGCGCTCACCGAGACGGCCCCGATCAGCGTCGCGGCCGACGGCGACACCGTCTACGGGACGGGCACCAGCCTGTACGTGGCCAGCAACCCGCGCTGGTGGTGGCCCCGGCCGATCGACCCGCCGATCGTCGAGGACACCCCCGCGACACCGGTTCCCACGGCCACTCCCGCTCCTGCGACACTCGCGCCGTCCGGTTCCGTGAGCCCGTTCGCCACCCCGATGCCGTCCGGGTCCGTGAGCCCGTTCGCCACCCCGATGCCGTCCGGGTCCACGACTCTGTTCGCCACTCCCGCGACGCCGCCGACGGTGACCGCCACGCCCCCCGCCACCCCCGCCGCCGCGTCGGGCGACCCCGCTCCGAGCCTGCTTTTCGAGCCCTCGGGGCCCCCGGCCGACTCGCCGATCCCGGCCCCCTCGGTGACCCTCTCCGGTACGCCGTCCTCGACCGTCACGATCTCGCCCTCCCCGGCTCCCCCGTCCGGTGAGACCGTCCCGCCGACGGCGGCCCCCGCGCCGCCGCCGGAGGAGACCGAGATCCACCGGTTCGACATCACCGCGGCCGGGGCACCCCGCTACGTCGCCTCGGGCAAGGTCTCCGGCAGGCTGCTCAACCAGTACTCCCTGTCGGAGCACGAGGGGCACCTGCGGGTCGCCACCACCTCGACCGCCGCGCAGGACACCTCGACCGCTCCCCCGACCGCCCCGCCGGACACCTCCAGCGCCGTCTACGTGCTCGACGCCGGAACCCTGGCCAGAACCGGCGAGGTCGGCGGGCTCGGGCAGGGTGAGCGGATCTACTCGGTCCGCTTCATCGGTCCCGTCGGCTACGTGGTGACGTTCAGGCAGGTGGACCCGCTCTACACGCTCGACCTGCGCGACCCGGCGGCACCGAGGAAGACGGGCGAGCTGAAGATCACCGGCTACTCGGCGTACCTGCACCCGGCGGGCGACGGGCGGCTGATCGGCGTGGGCCAGGAGGCGAGCGAGGAGGGCCGCACGCTCGGCACCCAGGTCTCCCTGTTCGACGTGAGCGACCCGGCCAGCCCGCGCCGCCTGTCGCAGATGTTCCAGAAGGACTCGGGCTCCGAGGCCGAGTGGGATCCGCACGCCTTCCTGTACTGGGCGAAGACGGGGATGGCGGTCCTGCCGGTGAACTCGTGGACCGGGACCGAGCAGACCAACGGGACCGCCCTGGTCCTCAAAATCGACGACTCCGCGATCACCAGGACCGGCGCGGTCAGCCACCCCAGGCCCACGTCGCCGGAGAACGGCCGCATGGCCTACGACCCGGGCATCCGCCGCTCGGTCGTCGTCGGCGACAGCCTGTGGACGGTCTCCGACCTCGGCCTGAAGGTCAGCGACATGAAGGACCTGGCCGACCAGGCCTGGATCCCCTTCTCCTGACCCTCCCGGCCCGTCCTGTCCCGCCCTTCCAGGACTTCCAGGAGTTTCAGGACTTCCGGGGCTCCCGACCGGCCTTCCCGGACCCCCGGGCCGGGCCCTCCCGGACTCTCCGACCCGTCCTGACCTTCCCGGACTCTCCGCCCCGCGCCCCCGGCCCGGCCGCCGGGGGCGCACTCGTTCACGCGTCCCAGAACGCCCCCATAACACCGACATATACACCTTTACAAGATCTTGTCATGACACTTGAATCGGTGTTACCTCTTGCGCAACACACGTGATCTGCGTGTGGCATGGCCGGCGACGGCCATCTTTCGCAGGAGGATCGGTGTCGACCAAATCCTGGTCACGCGTTACCGTCATCGCCGCCGCCACCGCGGCGCTCGTCATTCCCCTGCCGGGGGTCGCCCAGGGCGAACCCGGCGGGCAGCCCCCCAAGGTCCACGACTTCCAGGCCGAACACGGCGCCAAGCCCGACCTGGACAACCGGCGCGGCAGCGTCGCACCCCCGACGTCACTCTCCAGGTCGGCCGCGGCGAGCACCGCGACGATCCGGTGGAACGCTCTTGGCACCCCGGCGGTCGTCACCGGCACCGCCCCCCTCGCGGAGGGACTGGACGCCGACCCCGAGCGGGCCGCGCGGGCCTACCTCAAGGCGAACGAGAACCTCTTCGGCCTCTCCGGCGAGGCCGTGGACGCGCTGGAGAAGATCGCCGCCAACCCCATCGGGGACGGGTACGCCGTACTCCTGCGGCAGAAGTTCGGCGGCCTGCCCGCGGGCGTGGACGGCCAGGTCGTGGTCGGCGTGAAGGGCGGCAAGGTCCTCCACGTCACCTCGACCCTCTCGCGCTCCTCCGAGGCGCCTCCCGCCGCCAGGCTCACCGAGCAGCAGGCGCTGGAGATCGCGGCCAGGGACGGCGGGATCGACCTGGCGACGGCCTCCGTCAAGAAGGCCACGGCCACCGCGGTGCCCGCGCCCGACGGGACGCACAACGCGTTCCAGATCACCCTGATCGGCGGCGGCGAGGGCGAGCCCGCCGCGTACACGACGCACGTGGACGCGGTCAGCGGCGAGATCCTGACCCGCGAGAACCTGGTCGACCACCACAGCGCGCCGGACGACCCGCGCTGGAAGGCGTTCACCGCCAACCCCCCGGCCGACTACTCCTCCACCGACACCCGCGCGACGTGGTGCGCCACGGCCGGTCCCGGCTGCGCCGTGGTCGGGGCCGACCCGGCCACCGGCAAGGCGTGGGACGTCGACCACGCCACGGACACCCCGACGAACACGAGCGTCGGCAACGCCGCCAAGACCGTGGAGAACCGTGCCAGCGGTGACTCGTTCTCCGTCGGCACCCGCACCAACGTGGCCACGCCGAACCGCGAGTACGTCTACCCGTGGACCAACAAGTGGTACACGGCCAAGTGCGACCCGGCCTCCCTCGACCAGCCGGGCGAGGCCGACCTCGAAGCCGCCATCTCCAACCTGCACGTCATGCACAACCGCATGCACGACTGGTCCTACCGTCTCGGCTTCACCGAGACCGCCTGGAACATGCAGAACGACAACGGCGAGCGCGGCGGCCTCGGCGGCGACCCCGAGCAGGGCAACGCCCAGGCGGGCGCCCGGGTGCTCAGCGTGCGCGACAACGCCAACCAGATCACCGGCCCCGACGGGGTCGCGCCCATCACCAACATGTACATGTGGCAGCCGATCGCGGGCTCGTTCTACTCGCCCTGCGTGGACGGCGACTACGACATGTCGGTGATCGGGCACGAGTACACCCACGCGATCTCCGGCCGCATGATCGGCGGCCCGAACGCCGGGTGGAGCGGCGCCCAGGCCGGGGCGATGAACGAGAGCACCTCCGACCTGTTCGCGATGGAGTACCTCTCCGAGTACGGCTTCCGCCCCGCGGGCGACACCCCCTACGTCACCGGCGGCTACGTCACCGGCGACAAGAAGGCGGGCATCCGCAACTACGACATGTCCGACTCCCCGCTGAACTACAGCGACATCGCGTACGACATCGTCGGCCAGCAGGTGCACGCCGACGGTGAGATCTGGTCGGCGACCCAGTACGACGTGCGCAAGGCCTTCGTGCAGAAGTACGGCCAGGGCACCCCGGCCAGGCAGAAGGCGTGCGCCGACGGCACGACCCCGCTCGCGCAGTGCCCCGGCAACCGCCGCTGGGCGCAGGTCTCCTTCGACGCGCTGCTGCTGATGGCCTCCGGTGCGGTCAGCTACGTCGACCACCGCGACGCGCTGCTCGCGGCCGACACCATCCGCTTCGGCGGCGCGAACCAGGCCATCATGTGGCGCGCGTTCGCCGAGCACGGCCTCGGCCAGGGCGCGGCGAGCGTCGGGGCGGGCGACCCCGACCCGACGCCGAGCTTCGTCGACCCGGCAGGAAAGAACGGGAAGATCCAGCTCAAGCCGCTGCTCGACGCCAAGGACGCCGCGCTGCGGCTCTACGTCGGCGACTACGAGGGCCGCGTCGTGCCGGTGGCCGACACCGACCCGGCGACACCGCTCGGCGACACCGTCGAGATGACCCCGGGGCTCTACGACTTCGTGGTCGCGGGCAACGGGTTCGGGCACACCCGGGTGAAGTTCGCGGTGCTGCCCGGCCTGAAGCTGCCGCTCCCGCTCGCGATCCCGAAGAACCTCGCCTCGGCGGCGCTGGGCGCCACCGCGGCCGGTGACGGCGTCAACCACGCCAAGCTGATCGACGAGACGGAGGCCACGAACTGGGCCTCGCTCACCGGCCCGGTCTCCGGCAAGTCCGTCACCGTGGACCTGGCCGGGACCAAGCCGGAGAAGATCCGCCGCGTGCAGGTCAGCGCGATGCTCAGGCCCCCCGCCGCCACCGACCCGGCCGACCCGGGCAGCCAGAACCGCTTCAGCGCCCTGCGCGCCTTCGAGGTCCTGGCCTGTGACGCCACCAAGAAGGACTGTTCCTCACCGGCGTCCTTCTCGGTCGTCTACACCAGCCCGTCCAACGCCTTCGAGACGCGCAGGCCGCGTCCTCGCGGCGCCGACCTGGTCATCGAGTCCTTCAAGATCCCCACGACCACCGCGACCCACCTGACCCTGCGGGCCGTCTCCACCCAGTGCACCGGCAACCCGGTCTACGCCGGTGAGCAGGACGCCGACCCCAACTCCGCCACCGACTGCGGCACGGCCAGCCCCGCCAGGGACCACCTGCGCGCGGCCGAGTTCCAGGCCTTCACCCGCTAGGTCCCTCCGGAGTCCTCCTGCCGGTCCCTCCCAAGGGGCCGGCAGGCCTTCCGACCGGTCCCTCCCGAGGGGCCGGGCCAGGTCCTCCGACCGGTCCCTCCCGAGGGGCCGGGCCAGGGTCCTCCGAACACCCGCCGACCCCTCCGGGGTACCGTCAGTCCCTCCGGAGGAGTCCCCGGGTCCCGAGCTTCCCGGGACCCGGGGACCTTCCGTTTCCGGGGGTTCTGATTCCTCCGGGAGAGGTCCGGCTGCGAAGGCTCTCGGTCCCGGGAGAGGTCCGGCTCCGGGAGCTCCGGGTCCCTGGAGGGATCCGGCTCAGAGGGCTCCTGGCCCCGGAACGGTCCTCAGAGGGCTCCTGGCCCCGGAAGGATCAGACCGGGTTCGTCTCAGGGCTGGCCACCGGCACGATCTCCGGGGCACCGAGGCGGATGGCGTCGGCCTCCTGGTCGGTGTCCTGCTCCTGGGAGAGGCGCTCGGACTCGACCCGCTTGGTGTAGTACTCCACCTCGCGCTTGACCTGCTCGGCGTCCCAGCCCAGCGGATCGGCGAGCAGCTGGGCCGCCTCCTCGACCACGGCCAGCCCCCGGTGGAACGTCTCGATCGAGATGTGCGTACGCCGGGTGAGCACGTCGTTCACGTGCCGGGCGCCCTCGTGGGTCGCCGCGTAGACCACCTCCGCCCGGAGGTAGTCGTCGGCCCCCGTCAGCGGCTTGGCCAGCGACGGGTCCCGCTCGATCAGCGCCAGGACCTCGTCGATCATCGACCCGTACCGCTGGAGCAGGTGTTCGATCCTGGCCACGTGCAGCCCGGAGGACTGGGCGAGCCGCTGACGGGAGTTCCACAGCGCCTGGTAGCCCTCGGCCCCGGCCAGCGGGATGCGGTCGGTGCAGGAGGCCGGGACCCGCTGGTCCAGGCCGTGCGCCACGGCGTCGACCGCGTCCTTCGCCATAACACGATATGTCGTGTATTTTCCACCGGCCACCATGACCAGCCCCGGCACGGGGTGGGCCACCACGTGCTCGCGGGAGAGCTTGGACGTCTCCTCCGACTCCCCCGACAGCAGCGGGCGCAGCCCGGCGTAGACGCCCTCGACGTCCTCGCGGGTGAGCGGGACCGAGAGCACCTCGTTCACGTGGTCGAGGACGTAGTCGATGTCCGACCGCGACGCCGCAGGATGGGCCCGGTCCAGCTCCCACCGGGTGTCGGTGGTGCCGATGATCCAGTGACGGCCCCAGGGGATGACGAACAGCACCGACTTCTCGGTGCGCAGGATGATCCCGGTGAGGGAGTGGATCCGGTCGCGCGGCACCACCAGGTGGATGCCCTTGGACGCCCGTACGTGGATCTGCCCGCGCCCGCCGACCAGCTCCTGGATGTCGTCGGTCCACACGCCGGTGGCGTTGACCACCTGGCGAGCCCGTACGTCCACCTCCCTGCCGGTCTCCAGGTCGCACACCCGGACCCCGGTGACCCGCTCCCCCTCGCGGAGGAAGCCCACCACCTGCGCCCGCGAGGCGACGTTGGCCCCGTAGGTGGCCGCCGTCCGCAGCATGGTCATGACGTAGCGGGCGTCGTCGACCTGGGCGTCCCAGTACTGCACCGCGCCGGAGAACGCCGCCCTGCGCAGCGCGGGCGCGAGCCGCAGCGCCCTCTTGCGCGACAGGTGCCGGTGGCCGGGCACCCCCCGGGTGAGCCCGGTGGAGAAGCCCATCGTGTCGTACATCACCAGGCCCGCGCCGACGTAGGGCCGCTCCCAGCCGAAGTGCGTCAGCGGGAACAGGAACGGCACCGGCCGCACCAGGTGCGGGGCGATCCGCTGCAGCAGCAGGGCCCGCTCCTGGAGCGCCTCCCTGACCAGCTCGAAGTTGAGCTGTTCCAGATAGCGCAGGCCGCCGTGGATCAGCTTGGACGACCTGGACGAGGTGCCCGAGGCGAAGTCGCGCGCCTCCAGCAGTCCGACCGACAGGCCGCGGGTCGCCGCGTCCAGCGCGACTCCCGCTCCGACGACCCCGCCTCCGATCACCACCACGTCGAGTTCCTCGGCGCTCATCTGCGCCAGTGCGGCGGACCGCTCGGCAGGACCGAGCCGTCCGGTGCCCATTCGCGCCGTCATTGTGCAACCCCCTGGGGTGCGGCTTGTCGCCTTACGTGAGGTATCTACCCATCTACCCTAGGCACCATTACCGACCAGTAGGAAACGGCAGCGGTGATTCACGCCATACCCCCGCGAACAGCGGGAACACCATGAGAGGCCCAAGAGAGGGCAACGCCACGGGCCCGCCTCCCCGAGATCGGGAACCTGCCGGCCGGCCCACGGAAACGGAAAACCGGTCTCAGCATCGGCCGGAGGCGACGGGACCCCGCCTCCCGGCATGATCTTGATCAGGCGTGGCGGCATGGGTCCCTCCAGATCCCACGCCGCCACGCCGTCTAACGGGCGCTTCCGGACAGGAGTGCCGCCCAGACGGCCCGAGCCTCACCGATCGAATACATGAAGGTGTCGTGGACCTCGGGTCTGCGGTCGAGCTGGACGGTTCGCCGGACGAAGGCCCGCCCGCCACCCTCGTACAGCTCGTAGACCGTGGCGCGGCACAGGCAGGTCCACAACACTGGGCGCGCCCGTCCAAGCACCGAATCCGCGTATGACTGCCGCCACTCCAGCCGCACGTGATCCCGCTGAACCATGGCCACGTGCGGACTCACGCACCCGTCAAGCAGGATCACAGCACATCCCCGCCGTCGGCTCAGGCCGGGGATGGACCTCGCGCAGCTCCACATAGCGAAACGCGACCCGGCGAGCGGCCTGGACGGGTTCCGCAGCCGGATGCCAGGCGTAGACGGGCCGGTGACGCCGGGCGTCCCAGCCGGTACGCCACCAGTAGCGATCGTCCTTGCACCAGACGACCAGCCCCACCCAAACCGACACCAGCGCGAGCCCGTACCCGTCGTGGACGTCGGCCTTGATGCCCAGCCGCTCCAGCTGAGCCCGAAGCTCCTCGGCCACCTCGACGGGAGTCGGCGCGATCATGGCTTGCGGCCCAGACTGCCGCAGATCGGCACCCGTGCCCGCTCCATGTGGACGGGACGCGCCTTGGCCGTTCGGCGTCTTCGCCACGGGGAGTCCTCCTCATCGCCTCACGTCGGGGTATCGACGCTAGGCGCGAGCGAGGCGAACGACCCGAACTCTCAGCTCGGGTGAGCCATCGGTCCGGGTTACCCGGCCAACAGGCCAACCCGTCGCGCCAGGTCCTGTACCTGCGGCGCGTAGGTGGGGCGAGCTCGTTTGAGCAGCCCACGGATCAGGTCGCGGGCCAGGACGTTGTACTTCAGATCCTCCGGACCGCTGACCTCTGCCGTGAGGAGGTGGAGAAAGACGGCCGCGTCGTCTCGGCGCTGTTCGTAACAACGTGCCACTTCCAGGGCGAAAGTCGTACGTCGTTCCAGCGACGCGAGCCGAGAGACGGCGACATCGTCTGCCAGGCGCAGCGCTTCGGTTGTCTCGCCCGCCTCCACCTCGACACTCACCGCATGGAGGCCGACGTTCGGGACGCCGAACACGGTCCACAACACGTTGCCGTCACCTGACCGCCGTGCGGCGGGCAGGGCGTGCTCCCGCAGCCGATCACGAGCCGTCCAGAAATCGCCCCTCCTGGCTGCCGCGACCGTCGCCACCAACCACAGCGCGCCTTCCATGGCGGCGCGGGCATGTGAATCCGAAGGCAGGTCATGACGAAGTGATTCGATCGCGTAGAGGGTGACTTCTTCCGCGCCTTCCGCCTCACTCTGTGACAGCAGGATCTGCCCGAGATTCCATTTGGCCACCGCGACCCGCAGCGGGTCGTCCGCTTCCTCTGCCGCGACCATCCCTCGATCCGCGACCAACAGCGACAGATCAGGGCGTCCGATCCGCTTGGTGAATGTCCGCAGGAAGAAGTACAGGTCCGCCGACACCCGGTGAGCGTCTCGGCGCATTGCGGCCGCGTCACTCGCGGACCGGAGTGCACGCGCTACGCACTGCACGTCACGTACAAGAGGGGGTACCAGGGGAGCCGCGTCCGTGAACCGTGTGGGAGATGTCTGCCACAGCGTCCAAAGAGCATTCACCCGTTCGCGAAGCTCGACCAGATCGGGCAGGGGCCGATCGGACAGGGTGGGAGCGGTCGAGGTCAGAGCCCGCTGCAAGATCCTTCCAACAGGGTGAACCACGCTCTCCTCCTCGAACGCGGGCTCACCGAGCAGCGCGGAGACGGGTACGTTGAGCACGCGGGCCAGCCGATGCAGGAGCGGCATCGCCGGCGTCTTCAAACCCCGCTCGATCTGCGACAGATAGTCCTCGGTGATCCCGGCGAGACCCGCGACGACGGCCTGTTTCTTCTTCTGTGCCTTGCGGTAGAACTGCACCCGCTCGCCTACGGGGATCTCGGACACGCGTGTTCCCCCTCACGCTGGGACGGCTCTCTGAAGCAGTATGAAACGTGCAGGTCGAAGAAGCAGCGGAAGAGGCGACCATGTCCACTGTCCGATTGGTGTTGTGGGACATCGACCACACGTTGATCGCCACCGGCGGGGTGGGAGGCGAGGTCTTCCGCGCCGCCTTCGAAGAGGTGACCGGCGGCCCGATGACCCGGATGGCCGAGGTCACGGGCAGGACGGAGCGCGTGATCTTCCGGGAGACCCTTGAGCTTCACGGCCTGGAGGATCCCGGCGACCACTTCGACAGGTTCGCCGAAGCCCAGGCGCGGGGGTACCTGGAACGCGCCGAGGACATGCGACGCAGGGGCCGCGCGTTGCCCGGCGCCCCACAGGCCCTCACGGCACTGGCCGGACGCGGTGACATCGTCCAGTCCGTTCTCACCGGCAACCCCCGGCCGTCGGCGGTCGCGAAACTCCAGATCTTCGACCTTCATCGGCACATCGACTTCGACAGCGGTGCCTACGGCGGCGACGAGGAGGTACGCGCGAAACTGGTGCCCATCGCCCGCGCCCGCGCGAAGGAACGGCATCACCTCGACTTCGGCGTCGAGACGACCATTCTGATCGGCGACACTCCGAGCGACATTCAGGCGGCCCTCGACGGCGGAGCCCTCGTGATCGGAGTCGCGACCGGGAAGAGCTCGCCGGGAGAACTCGCCGAGGCGGGCGCACGACACGTGCTTTCCGATCTCTCCGATACCGCCGCCCTCGTCCGGGCCGTCGTCACGATCGAACACCCGAACGACCAGACGCGAAACCCGGTCTGAGGACAAACCTCCGGCGGGGAGCCGAGATCGTCCCGTCCGCCACAAGATCCCGGCTCAGGGAGTGCCGGGAGCCGGTTCCGGCGGGGACCCGCGAGGATGGGGAGCATGAGCATCACACTCGCCGACGCCCGCGTCGTGACCCCCGAAGGTGTCCACGAAGGCTGGCTCACCATCGAAGACGGCCGCATCACCCACGTGGGCCAGGGCTCGGCCCCCGGCGCCGGGCTCGGCCTCGGCGGCAGGTACGTCGTGCCGGGCTTCGTCGACATCCACAACCACGGCGGGGCGGGCGGTTCCTTCCCCACCGGCGACCCGGACCAGGCGAGCCGGGCCGTCGACCTGCACGCCCGCCACGGCACCACCACGCTCATGGCCAGCCTGGTCACCGCGTCCCCCGACGACCTGGCCAGGGCCGCCGCCTCCCTCGCCGACCTGTGCGAGGACGGCCTGCTGGCCGGGATCCACTTCGAGGGCCCCTACATCTCCACCGCCCGCTGCGGCGCGCACAACCCGGCGCTGCTGCGCGAGCCCTCGCCGGTGGAGCTCGCCGGGCTGATCAAGGCCGGACGCGGCCACGTGCGGATGGTCACCGTCGCCGCCGAGCTGCCCGGCGCGCTGGACACCGTACGGGAGGCGGTGGCCCACGGCGTGATCGCCGCCCTCGGCCACAGCGACGCCACCTACGAGCAGACGATCTCCGGCATCGAGGCGGGCGGCAGCGTCGCCACCCACCTCTACAACGCGATGCCGCCGCTGCACCACCGCGACCCCGGGCCGATCGCCGCGCTGCTCCAGGACGAGCGCGTCACGGTCGAGCTGATCAACGACGGCGTGCACCTGCACCCGGCGATGACGCGCCTCGCCTTCGAGGTCGCGGGTCCCGCCAGGACCGCGCTGATCACCGACGCCATGGCGGCGGCGGGCATGGGCGACGGCGTCTACGGGCTCGGCCCGATGACGGTGAACGTCGCGGACGGGGTGGCCCGGCTGGCCGAGAGCGGCACCATCGCGGGCAGCACCCTCACCATGGACGTCGCGTTCCGGCGGGCCGTGCGCGAGGTGGGCCTGTCGCTGTCCGAGGCGTCCGAGATCGCCTCCCTCACCCCCGCGCGGGTCCTCGGTCTCGCCGACCGCCTGGGATCCGTCTCGGTCGGCAAGCGGGCCGACCTGGTGGTGCTCACCGGCGACCTGGAGGTCTCCGGCGTCATGCGCGGCGGCACCTGGATCACCGAACCCCGCTGAACCCCCGGATCACCGTCCCAAGGCCTGTCGCGTGAGCCGCACGCGGACGGCTCAGGACCAGTCCCAGCGGATGCCGACCAGGCCGGGTTCGAGTGACCCGGCCACCAGGTGCACGGCGTGGTGGGCGTTGAGGGAGAGCGCGCCGAGGTCCTGTTCGCCGACGCCGGAGCCCTGGCGGGCGAACCGCCGCACGCGCACCGGAACGGCCTCCGGCGCGAAGTTCACCCGGAGCACGTACTGCCCGGCCGGGTGCCGGAAGCCCCGTTCGTACTCGACGGTCTCCACGCCGCTCGGGTCGGCCAGCTCGTAGCGGATGATCTGCGTCTCGCCGGGCCGCAGCATCTGGTCGAACAGCAGCTCCGCCACGACCAGGGCGGTCGGCCCGTCGCGGCGGACCCGGCCGACCCGGCAGTCCTCCAGGGCCCGGACGCGCACGCGTGCCACGTCGCACCCCAGGTCGCCCCGGTAGACCATGATGTAGCGGTCGGTGGCCTCCTCGTGCGCCTGCACCACCTGGAGCGTCTCGCGCCGCACGGTGCTGCGGTCGGGACCGATCTGCAGCGTCTCGTACATCCCGGCGATGTGCAGGCGCCGGTCGTCGGCCACCCCGTTCAGGTCGTGGATCATCGCCGACAGCGTCCGGGAGGAGTCCATGATCGCGGAGTAGGGCAGGGCGCCCACCGGCAGCTTCCCCGTGTCCCGGCCGCGCGGCCGGGGCGGGCCGAGAAGGGCCATGAGGGAGCGCGGCGGCAGGACGAGGATCTCCTCCAGGGCGCGCACCGCGCGCAGCGACTCGGGGCGCTCGGGACGGCGCAGCCCCTGCTGCCAGTAGCTCAGGCTCGTCATCCCGACGCGCAGACCGCGCTCCCCGAGCTGCTGGCGGATCCCGCTCAGGGTCAGCCCACGGGTCTCCACCGCGGCGCGTAGCGCGACGTGGAAGGGCCCCTCCTTGAGGGCACCCCGGAGCTCCCGGTCATTCGGCACGTATGCATGCTCACAGATTTCTTCGAGCACGTCATTTCGGTTAACGGTGGTACGAGGGGCGACGAACCCCCCGGCCCACCGGGCCGGACACCCACGCGCGAGGGCGGGGCGGACCGGATGAGGTCCGGCCCCGCCTCGCGGGATGTCAGCTGACCTGGGGGGCGACGACGACCTCGACCCGCTGGAACTCCTTGAGGTCGGAGTATCCGGCGGTGGCCATCGTGCGCCTGAGCGCGCCCATCAGGTTCATCGAGCCGTCGGCCACCGAGGAGGGGCCGTGCAGGATCTGCTCCAGCGTGCCGACCGTGCCGAACTCGACCCGCTTGCCCCTGGGCAGCTCGGGGTGCTGCGCCTCGGAGCCCCAGTGGAAGCCCTTGCCGGGGGCCTCGACGGCCCTCGCCAGCGGCGAGCCGACCATGACCGCGTCCGCGCCCACCGCGATCGCCTTCGCGATGTCGCCGGAGGTGCCCATGCCTCCGTCGGCGATGACGTGGACGTAACGGCCGCCGGACTCGTCCATGTAGTCGCGGCGGGCGGCGGCCACGTCGGAGATCGCGGTGGCCATCGGCACCACCACGCCCAGCACCGTGCGGGTGGTGTGCGAGGCGCCGCCGCCGAAGCCGACGAGCACCCCGGCCGCGCCGGTCCGCATCAGGTGCAGCGCCGCGGTGTAGGTGGCGCACCCGCCGACGACCACCGGGACGTCGAGCTCGTAGATGAACTGCTTGAGGTTGAGCGGCTCGGCCCTGCCGGAGACGTGCTCGGCGGAGACCGTGGTGCCGCGGATCACGAAGATGTCCACGCCCGCGTCGATGACGGCCTTGTGGTACTGGACCGTGCGCTGCGGGGACAGCCGGACGGCCGTCGCCACCCCGGCGGCGCGGATCTCCTCGATGCGGCGGCCGATCAGCTCCTCCTTGATCGGCGCGTCGTAGATCTCCTGCAGCCGCTTCGTGGCGGGCGCGCCCTTGAGCTCGGCGACCTCCTCCAGCAGCGGCATCGGGTCGTCGTACCGGGTCCACAGCCCTTCGAGGTCGAGCACGGCGAGACCGCCGAGCCTGCCGACCTCGATGGCGGTCTTCGGCGAGACCACGCTGTCCATCGGGCTCACCACGACGGGCAGCTCGAAGCGGTAGGCGTCGATCTGCCAGGCGATCGAGACCTCCTCCGGGTCGCGGGTGCGCCGGGAAGGAACGATGCCGATCTCGTCGAGCGCGTAGGCACGACGGCCGTTCTTGCCGCGGCCGATCTCCACCTGAGTCATATGTCTGTCTTTCCCGTCCCGTGCGTGCCCAGCGCACGCCACGTTCCATCCACGCGTGCGCCGTGCACGCCGCGTTCCGTCTGCACGTGCGCGATGCACGCCGCGTTCCATGCGGTACGGCCGTGCGCGCGGCGTCTCGGGCGTGCACGGCGCACGCCACGTCCGCCCGCGCGCCCGGCGCGGGCCGCCCTAGCGACCGTGGTAGTTGGGGGCCTCGACCGTCATCTGGATGTCGTGCGGGTGGCTCTCCTTGAGACCCGCCGCCGTGATCGGCATCAGCTCGCACTTCACGTGCATGTCGGTGACCGTACGGCAACCGGCGTACCACATGCCCTGGCGCAGGCCGCCGATGAGCTGGTGGGCCACCGCGGCGACCGGGCCGCGGTAGGGGACCTGTCCCTCGATGCCCTCGGGGATGAACTTGTCCTCGGTGCCGACGTCGCCCTGGGCGTAGCGGTCCTTGCTGAAGGAGGCGCCGCCGCGCTCGCGGTTGCGGACCGCGCCGAGCGAGCCCATGCCCCGGTACGACTTGAACTGCTTGCCGTTGATGAAGATCAGCTCACCCGGGGACTCCTCGCAGCCCGCCAGCAGGGAGCCGAGCATGACCGTGTCGGCCCCGGCCGCGATGGCCTTGACGATGTCGCCCGAGTACTGCAGACCGCCGTCGCCGATCACCGGGACCCCGGCCGGACCGGCGGCGAGCGAGGCCTCGTGGATCGCCGTCACCTGCGGGGCGCCGACCCCGGCGACCACGCGGGTGGTGCAGATGGAGCCGGGCCCGACCCCGACCTTGACCGCGTCGACCCCGGCGTCGACCAGCATCTGGGCGCCCGCGCGGGTGGCGATGTTGCCGCCGATCACGTCGACCCGGCTGTTGGACTTGATCTTGGCGATCATGTCGGCGAGGCCCTTGGAGTGGCCGTGCGCGACGTCCACCACGATCACGTCGACCCCGGCCTCGATCAGCGCGATCGCCCGCTTCTCCGCGTCGCCGCCCACGCCGACGGCCGCCCCCACGACGAGCCGCCCGTCGGCGTCCTTGGTGGCGAGGGGGTACTGCTCGCTCTTGGTGAAGTCCTTGACGGTGATGAGCCCGCGCAGCCGCCCCCCGGCGTCGACCAGCGGGAGCTTCTCGATCTTGTTCTGCTTGAGCAGGGCGAACGCGTCGTCGGTGGAGACCCCGACCGGCGCGGTGACCAGCGGCATCGGGGTCATGACCTCGCGCACCGGACGGTTCTCGTCGGTCTCGAAGCGCATGTCGCGGTTGGTGACGATGCCGACGAGCACGCCGGTCTCGTCGGTCACCGGGACGCCGGAGATCCGGTACGTGGCGCAGAGGCGCTCGACGTCGGCCAGCGTCTCGTCCGGGGAGCAGGTGACCGGGTTGGTGACCATCCCGGCCTCGGAGCGCTTGACGAGGTCGGCCTGCTGGGCCTGGTCCTCGATCGACAGGTTGCGGTGCAGGACGCCGATGCCGCCCTGGCGCGCCATCGCCACCGCCATGCGGGCCTCGGTCACCGTGTCCATCGCCGCGGAGACCAGCGGGATCCGCAGGGTGATGCCCCGCGACAGCCGTGTGGTGGTGTCGGCCTGCCCCGGCTGCAGGTCCGAATACGCGGGAACGAGGAGCACGTCGTCGAACGTGAGCCCCGGCTCGGTGAACTTGGCCATCTGCAACCCTCCTGCCGCGGCGCTCTCATGACGGGGAAAGGCGCCGACCCCCGGGTCTCAGTTTAGAGTCTGGCGCCAAACCCGGTGGACCCGGGGGAAAAGGCGGGTCGCGGACGAGCCGCAGGCTCCAGGGGGCCGAGGGGGTCCGGAGGAGCCGAAAAGGTCCGGGAAGCGCGGAGGAGCCGGGGGCCCCGGGGGGCCCGGAGGAAGGACGGGCCCCCGAGGACCCGGGGGAAAAGCGGGGAGCCGAGCGGTCGGTGACCCGCTCGGCTCCCCGGATCACCGGCATCGGCGCGGAGATGCCTTGACGCCGGCCGAACCCCCCTCCGCATCCGGCCGGTGACGTGATCCGCGCCTTTGCCGACGCTGCGTCAAGAGTGCGTCACGATGCGTTCGTCTCGCAATGTCGAAACGTGCAATTGCACGAAGCTGCACACGACGGCCTGCGAGTAGGAGCAACGCCCGGACAGGGACGATTCGCCGAGTTATTCTCGCCAGACCCTCGTGTCACTTGCAGGAGTCCCTCGCTGATGAGTACCGACACACCCACACTGCCCGACCCGCTGGAGAGCCTGGGGCTCACCCCGGCACAGACGGCCCTTTACAACGCGGTCCTGCGCCTGCACCGCGCCACCTGCGCCGAACTCGCCCAGGCCACCAACCGCTCGCCCGAGCCGCTCGCCCGCGAGCTGGCCACCCTGGTACGGCTGGGCGTGGTCGACGAGCAGGGGGGCGAGTACCTGGCCCGTCACCCGGCCGCGGCCCTCGGCCACCTGATCGCGGAGAGGCTGGACCGGCTCGCCGCCGAGAGCCGCAGAATCGACACCGTGCTCGGCTCGATCCGCGGCCTCATCCACCAGTACGACGCCGGCCGCGACTACCAGACCGGCCAGTTCTCCGTGGACCTGGTCGGGGGCGCCGACGAGCTCTACGAGAGCGTGATCGGCATGGCGGTCCAGGCCCCGCCGCTGAGACTGCTGTCGAGCATCCCCGACCGGCGGACGATGAGCGACTTCGCGCACCGCTACGCCGACCAGTGGATCGGCGGCCAGCGCACCGGCCTGCTCTCCTGCCGGGTCACCATCCCGGTCCACACCCTGGAGATCCCCGGCCTGCGCGACAAGCTGGACCAGTTCGAGCGGGCGGGGGCCGAGGTGCGCACCCTCGACACGGTGCCCAGCTGGTTCCTCGTCGCGGGGGACGACGCCGCGGGCATGCCCGCCCAGTGGGGCGGCACGCTCGCCGAGAACGCCTACAACTTCCACCTGGTCAGGGCTCCGGTCGTGGTGGCCGCGCTGCGCTCGCTCTTCGAGGAGCTGTGGGCCCGCGGGGCCCGCCTGCCCGGGACCCACCGCGACGACGGGGTGGTCAGGGTGCTGCGGCTGGCCGGTCAGGGCGTCTCCGACGAGATGATCGCCCGGCAGCTGGGCGTCTCGGTCCGCACGGTCCGCGCCAGGTTCGCCGACGCCATGGCCGAGCTGGGGGCGCAGTCCCGGTTCCAGGCGGGGGCGGAGGCCTCCCGGCGTGGCTGGCTCGCCCAGGACCTCGGGCCACGCCCCGGTCCCTGACCTGCCCGTACCGTCGTGGAGTGTCCTACTCGTGCAGTTCGGAACCTGTCTGTCACATCCAGGCCATAAGGTGGGATCGTGCTCGACGATGTCCCTCGCGACCCGTTCGCGGATGACCCCGACGACCCGGCGGCGGCGCTGGGCGATCCCGACGATCCCGAGCCGCTGACGACGGACGAGCGCGACGAGGCGATGACCGACCTCGCCGACGTGGAGGTCTTCCGCTCACTGCTGGAGCCCCAGGGTGTGCTCGGCCTGGTGCTCGACTGCCCCGAATGCGGCGAACAGCACTACTTCGACTGGGAGCTGCTGCGCGGCAACCTGCGCCAGATGATCGAGAACGGCCAGCCCCAGGTGCACGAGCCCGCCTACCAGCCCAACCCCACCGACTACGTGAGCTGGGAATACGCCCGTGGTTACGTGGACGGCGTGATCGACACCGAGGAACACCGCTGATCCACGTCGTCGGCCAGGGCCGCCAGCAGGGCGACCGCGACGTCTGAGGTCGCGACGTCCGAGGCCGGAAGGGGCCTCCTGGCGGAGAGCGCCTCCACGATCTCGTCGGTCTCGGCGACCGCCGGGTCCTCGTCCGGCCCGTATCTCCGAGCCGGACGTCGCGGGTGAACCGTTGTCATGATCGTTCTCGCTCCGGGTCGTCGCGAGCCCCGTCCCGCGGTTCGGGCTTCCGCTCGCGCCCCCTGCTCGACTGCTCCGCGGTCAAGCTATCGACTCCAGCTCCGCCATCGCTCGTAGCCGGGCCAGCGCCCTGTGCTGGGCCACACGGACCGCCCCTGGTGACATGCCAAGTACATTACCGGTCTCCTCGGCGGAAAGGCCCGACACCACTCGAAGCATGAGTAGCTCGCGCTGGTTGTCCGGCAGCCTCGACAGCAGCCGGCGGGCGTGTTCGGCCTCGATGTAACGCACCACGGTCTCCTCCGGCCCCGGACCCTCGTCGGGCCCGTCAGGAAGGTCCTGGGTGGGCACGGCGGATCGTACGGAGCTGCGCAGCGCGTCGGCCACCTTGTGAGACGCGATGCCGAAGACGAAGGACGCGAACGGGCGTCCCATGTCACGGTAGCGGGGCAGTGCGGACAGCACCGCTATGCATACTTCCTGGGCCACGTCGTCCGCGATGTGATACTGACCGGAAACCCGGCCCAGACGACCACGGCAATATCGGACGACCATCGGCCGCAGTTGCGCGATCAGAGATTCGATCGCGGTGCGATCCCCCTGAACGGCGAGGCTCGTCAGATCCTTGAGATCATCCCTGTGGGCGACCCCATCAGACCTCGTCGCAAGCCTCACCCCATTTTTGGCGTCGGCGACGCATCCCTCGGTCACGTTAGGCATGATGCCCGCCCTGATAGTGACTGTCGTCATCGCAAACGGCTACGGATTGGTCACATTGAGGCGGAGTAACGGCGCGTAATCAAACGGCGACCGCAATGACTACAGAATGTGCAAATATTTCATTCGATTGCCAAATACGTCGGCTATTCGGGAGAACCGCGTTTGGTCTTCTGTCCACCGTGACGCTTGAGATCGTTTTCGGTTTACCGCGAAACGCGAACGGCTCGCGCCTCCTCGGAGACGCGAGCCGTTCGGAACCGACGAGATCGACCGGCGGCCGACCGGATGCCGGTCAGGTGCCGATCAGGTGCCGATCAGGTGCCGATCAGTGGCCGTGACCGTGGCCGTGACCGCCGGCGGCGGCCGGGGCCTCCTCCTCGGGCTTGTCCACCACGAGGGCCTCGGTCGTCAGCAGCATGCCGGCGATGGAGGCGGCGTTCTGGACGGCCGAGCGGGTGACCTTGACCGGGTCGATGACGCCCTGGCCGATCAGGTCGCCGTACTCGCCGGTGGCGGCGTTGAAGCCCTGGCCGACGGGCAGCTCGGTGACCTTCGCCGTCACGACGTAGCCCTCAAGACCGGCGTTCTCCGCGATCCAGCGGGCCGGCTCGACGAGCGCCTTGCGGACGATGGAGACGCCGGTCGCCTCGTCGCCGGTGAGGCCCAGGTCGTCGAGGACCTTGGCGACGTGGATGAGCGCGGAGCCACCGCCGGAGACGATGCCCTCCTCGATCGCCGCGCGCGTCGCCGAGATGGCGTCCTCCAGGCGGTGCTTCTTCTCCTTCAGCTCCACCTCGGTGGCCGCGCCGACCTTGAGCACGCAGACGCCGCCGGAGAGCTTGGCGAGGCGCTCCTGGAGCTTCTCGCGGTCCCAGTCGGAGTCGGACTGCTCGATGGCGAGCTTGATCTCCTTGACGCGGTCGGCGATCGCCGAGGCCTCGCCGGCACCGTCGACGACGGTGGTGGAGTCCTTGGTGATGACGACGCGCCGGGCGGTGCCCAGCACCTCAAGGCCGACGTGCTCCAGCTTGAGGCCGATCTCCTCGCTGACGACCTGGCCACCGGTGAGGATGGCGATGTCCTGCAGCATGGCCTTGCGGCGGTCGCCGAAGCCCGGCGCCTTGACGGCGACGGAGGTGAAGGTGCCACGGATCTTGTTCGTGACGAGGACCGCGAGGGCCTCACCCTCGACGTCCTCGGCGATGACGAGCAGGGCCTTCTTCGTCTGCGCGATCTTCTCGAGCAGCGGCAGGAAGTCCGAGACCGAGGCGATCTTGCCCTGGGTGATCAGGATGTAGGGGTCCTCCAGGATCGCTTCCATGCGCTCCTGGTCGGTCACCATGTAGGGCGACAGGTAACCCTTGTCGAACTGGAGGCCCTCGGTGAACTCGAGCTCCAGGCCCATGCTGTTGGACTCTTCGACGGTGATGACACCGTCCTTGCCCACCTTGTCGAACGCCTCGGCGATCAGCTCGCCGATCTTGGCGTCCTGCGCGGAGATCGTCGCGACATTCGCGATCTCCTTCTTGTCCTCGACCGGGCGGGCCGACTCGATGAGCCGGTCGCTGACGGCCTTGGCGGCGAGGTCGATGCCGCGCTTGAGGGAGAGCGGCTGCGCTCCGGCGGCCACGTTGCGCAGACCCTCGCGGACCATGGCCTGGGCCAGGACGGTCGCGGTGGTGGTGCCGTCACCGGCGACGTCGTTGGTCTTGGTCGCCACTTCCTTGGCGAGCTGGGCGCCCAGGTTCTCGTACGGCGCCTCCAGCTCGACCTCGCGGGCGATGGTGACACCGTCGTTGGTGATGGTGGGCGCACCGAACTTCTTGTCGATGACGACGTTGCGACCACGCGGGCCCAGCGTCACCTTGACCGCGTCCGCGAGAGCGTTCACGCCGCGCTCGAGAGCTCGGCGCGCGTCCTCCTCGAACGACAGGGTCTTCGGCATGACAATCCTCTCTATAAGTACGTCGGCGCATCAAAGCCCCGGGCGCTGTCGCGACCCGGGGCTCGATACGTCATCTTTGTGAAGTTGAGAATTACTTCTCGATGATGGCGAGCACGTCACGGGCGGAGAGCACGAGGTACTCCTCGCCGTTGTACTTCACCTCGGTGCCGCCGTACTTGCTGTAGAGGACCACGTCGCCCTCGCTGACGTCGAGCGGAATGCGCTTCTCGCCTTCCTCATCCCAGTTGCCGGGACCAACCGCGAGGACCTTGCCCTCTTGCGGCTTCTCCTTGGCGGTGTCCGGGATGACCAGACCGGAAGCGGTGGTCTGCTCGGCCTCAAGCGGCTGGACCACAATGCGGTCGCCGAGCGGCTTAACGGGAACCTTGGTGGCGGTCGTCACGTCGGACCTCCCCTTCAGATGTGAACGATCTAGAAGAGGCGACCAGCGGTCTGCCGTCGCGGGTGTCAGACCTGCCTCGTCGCATGTATTTGGCACTCTCACCAGGAGAGTGCCAATACGGAACAGTATGCAAGGTGGCCTTGACAGTCAACACGAAGCACCCCTTCTGCGCTTCACGCGAACGTCAAACCAGGTGGAAGCCCCTCGCGAACCCCGGCGGGCGAGGCGGTAGCGTCGGCCGGTGTGAATCTCGACGCATTCCTGGAACTCCTGACCCCGCGCGGCCAGGAGGCCCTGGACGCGGCGGCCGGGACCGCCGGCGACGACCCGGTGGCGGCCGTGACCAGGCTGCGGAAGACCTACGACGCGGACCTGACCTCCGCGGCGCTCACGCAGGCCACGCTCCGGCTGCGCGCGCGGGAGAAGTTCGGGGCCGACGCCGATCTCATGTACTTCACCCGGACCGGCCTGGAGCAGGCCACCCGCCGCGAGGTCGCCGACCACCGGGCGCGGCGCGTCCCCGCGGGCTCGCGGGTCGCCGACGTCTGCTGCGGCATCGGCGGCGACCTCCTCGCCCTGGCCAGGGCCGGGTGCTCGGTCGAGGCCGTCGACACCGACCCGCTCACCGCCGCGATCGCCCGGGCCAACGCGGACGCCCTGGGGTTCGGCGACCGCGTCTCGGTCCGCGCCGCCGACGCCTCCACCCTGGACCCGGCCGCCTTCGACGTCCTGTTCGCCGACCCCGCGCGCCGTACGGCGCGGGGCAGGACCTTCGACCCGATGGGCTACTCGCCGCCCTGGCCCGCGGTGCTGGAGATGGTGGCCGGGGCCGGGGCCGCCTGCCTGAAGGTCGCCCCCGGGATCCCGTACGAGTTCGTCCCCGAGGGCGCGGAGGCCGAGTGGGTCTCCTACAAGGGCGACGTCAAGGAGGCCGTGATCTGGTGCGGCGCGCTGGCGGGCGGGACGGCGCGCAGGGCCACGATCCTGCCGTCGGGCGCCACGATGACGCCCGACCCCGCCCTCGGCGACCCCGCCACCGGCCCCGCGGGCCGCTACATCTACGAGCCGGACGGCGCGGCGATCCGCGCCCACCTGGTCGCGGAGATCGCCGCGTCGGTCGGCGGGCGCCTGCTCGACCCGCAGATCGCCTACATCACCGGCGACACCGCGACGTCGACACCGTGGGCGTCGCGGTACGAGGTCCACGAGACGATGCCCTTCTCGCTCAAGCGGCTGCGCGCGGCGCTCCGCGAGCGCGGCGCGGGCAATGTGACGATCAAGAAGCGCGGCTCCGCGGTGGACGTCGACCGCCTCAGGAAAGACCTCCGGCTTTCCGGTGACGAATCCGCGGTGGTCATTCTCACCCGAATCGGCGACCGGCCGTTCGCCTTCGTGTGCGGTCCCGGTTGACGGGTCGTTCACCTTCCCGCGCGGTTTCGGCTGACCGTCGTTCGCCTTGGTGCGCGGTTTCGGCTGACCGGCCGGATCGACTTCGCCTAACCGGCTGTATCGGCCCTGGTTGACCAGCCAAAATAGTCAATTCTTCCAGCGAACCGGCAATTCCTGTCTTTTATTCTCGCTGTCGGGAAACCTTGATCCAGAGGCTAAGGTTGCCGGGCGGGAGTTCTCTCTCGCCTGCGGTTTCATGTCGTTCATCAGCAAATCCCATCAAATCCAACCGCGCGGCTGAGCGTCGGCGAGTGAAGGAGCTCTCGGTGGATCACTCCGACCACACCCTGCTCCAGGCGGGCAGCCAGACCGCGATCTCCGACCGGATGCGCGAGCTCCTCGCCCGCGCGGCGCAGGACCACGTCTACGAGCAGCGGACCCAGGGCGCGGTGCTCGACGAGATCCGGCAGCGCCTGGAGGGCATGGAGTGGCTGCTGCGCGAGGTCAGGGAGCGCGAGATCGGCGGGCTGAACGGCACGCTGGAGTCCGTCCACGGCCGCCTCGACGACATCGCCGCCAAACCGCCCTCCTGGGCCGAGGGCCTGGCCCAGCACGTCGAGGCGGTGCGCGACCACGTCGACGCCGTCGGCGAGCGGGTCGACTCCCTGGGCCGCCGGGTCGAGACCGTCCGCGACCGGGTCACCCCCCTCGGCGAGCTGCCGAGCCTGTGGACCGACCTCGGCAGCGTGGGCGAGAGCGTCGACGAGGCGCTCACCCGCCTGCGGGCGATCTCGGACGGCACCCTGGGCCTCGACGAGCAGGTGCGGCAGCTGGCCGAGCACCTCGCCAGGCTCCAGGCCGACATGGGCATCGCGGCGCACCGGTTCAGCCGCCTGGACAGGGCGCTGGCCGACCTCTCCCAGCGCACCGGGCGCGTCGAGGCGGGGATGCTCGACCTGTCGGCGAGCGTCCAGCAGGCCGTCGGCACCGCCGCCGACCGGATGCTCGCCGCCGTCGAGCAGGTCAACGGCAAGGTGGACCTGGTGAGCGGCAGGGTCGAGCAGGTGGGCGCCAGGGTCGACCTGGTCGTGCCCAGGATCGACGAGCGCGCCGCCGCCGTCGAGAACCGCATCGACACCCGCATCGACCGGCTGGACGGCCAGCGCATGGCGGCCGGCGGCCGCTTCGACACCCTCGACGAGCGCCTCGACGACATCGAGGGCCGCCTCACCGGCCGGATGGACGTCATCGACTCCCGGCTGTCCACGCTGGACGGGCACGCGGAGAAGTCCGCCGAGCGCCTGGAGAGCCTGGACGAGCGCCTGGAGGTCCTGCCCGCCGTCCTCGGCGTCGGCGCGCTCATCGGCGACCAGACCGACGAGCAGCGCGAGCGCTTCGACTCCCTGGACGAGCGCGTCATCCGGGCCGAGGCCGCGCTCGCCCCGCTGGCCGAGACGCTCCGCGCCCTGCCCGACCGCGACCAGCTCTCCGAGGCGCTGAGCGAGACCGTGGAGCCCGCGCACACCGACCTCACCCGCCGCCTGGGCGCCCTGGAGGAGACCATGCTCGCCCTGGCCGAGGCCCTGCTCCGCCCCACCAGAGGCGACAAGGACTGATCCCGGCCCCTCGTCCGCCCCGCCCGGGTTCCGTACGGGTGCCACCCGGCCGAGCACGGCCCCCGCCGGTCCGCCCGAGCCTGTACGGGCGCCGCCGGGACGCGTGGCCACCACGGACCCGGGGCCTGGCACCGACGGGCGACGCGAGACCCCACCTGGACCGCGTACAGGCGCCGTCAGCCGACACGCGCGGCCCCCACCGGCCCGCCTGAGCCCCGCCCGGGTTCCCGTACGGGCGCGTCAGCCGGTGCGCGCGACGCCGAACGGAGGGCTCCCCGGGCCCTCGACGCCCCGCTCCGCGCGGCACAGGTTGCCCCTGACCACGGAGAGCAGGGTCGCCAGCTCCTCGGTCTGCTCGGCCGTGAGCCCCTCGGTCATCCGGCGGTGCATCTCGGCGAGGACCCGGTCCACCTCGGGGCGGAGGGCGTGGCCCCTGGGGGTGATGTCGACGATGCTGATCCGCCGGTTGGCGGGATCGGGCCTGCGGCTGACGAACCCGCTGCGCTCCAGGCGCTGCAGGGTTTTGGTCATGGTGGACACGTCGATGCCCACGATTCTCGCCAGGCAGTTCTGCGACTGCGGCCCGTTGTCCCACAGGGCGCCCATCACGCGCTCCTGGCCCGGATAGAGGTCGATCTCCCCGAGGAGGCTGGCGAGCAGCACGCGGTGGCCGCGGGTCGCGTTCGCCATCAGGCAGTTGAGGTCGCTGTCGTACTCACCGCAGTCTCCGGAGTCCCCGGCCACGGCGCACGCCGCGGCCACGGCCCCCTCCGCGGCGCCCTCGCGAGCCGCGTCGCGCTCGTCGGTCGCGTCGCGCTCGTCGTCGATCAGCGGCTCCGCCATGTTCAGGTCCTTCCGTTGCCCCCGAGACTACCGCTTGCATGTTGGCCGACCAAGTTGTACAACTACTTATTGGCTAGCCAAGTTGGCCAGCCAATAAGAGGAGTCGTCATGCCTTTCACACCGTTCTCGCTCGCCGGTCTCCAGCTGCCCAACCGCCTGGTGATGGCGCCCATGACCCGGTCGCGGTCCTACGTCGACGGGATCCCCTCGTCGCTGACCGCCCTCTACTACGCGCAGCGGGCCTCCGCGGGGTTGATCATCACCGAGGGCGTGCAACCCAGCCAGGACGGCAAGGGCTACATGAACACCCCCGGGCTACACACCGACGAGCAGGTGGCCGGGTGGCGTGAGGTCACCGACTCCGTCCACGCGGCGGGCGGCAGGATCTTCGCCCAGATCATGCACTCCGGCCGGATCGGCCACCCCGACAACACCGGCGCGCTGCCCATCGGGCCCTCCGCCGTGCGACCGGCGGGCCAGATCTTCACGCCCTCCGGCCTGCAGGACTACCAGACCCCGCGCGAGCTGACGACCGCCCAGGTGGAGTCGACCGTCCAGGACTTCGCCGACGCCGCCGCGCGCGCCGTGGACGCGGGCTTCGACGGGATCGAGCTGCACGGCGCCAACGGCTATCTCATCCACCAGTTCCTGTCGCAGAACGCGAACCTGCGCGAGGACTACTTCGGCGGCTCGGTGGAGAACAGGATCCGCTTCGCCGCGGAGACCGCGCGGGCGGTCGCGGACCGGATCGGCGCCTCCAAGGTCGGCATCCGGCTCTCGCCCGGCAACGGCGCGGGCGACCTGGTCGAGGACGACAGGCACGAGGTCTACCCGGCGCTGGTCTCCGAGCTCGCCGGGCTCGACCTCGCCTACCTGCACCTGGTGGCCGGTCCCTCCGACGACCTCAACCAGGAGATCGTCAAGTCCTGGCCGAACGCCCTGATCGTGAACGACCCCTCGATCGTCGACCCCTCGGCCCGGACCGCCCACTGGCTGGAGCGCGGCGCCCACCTGGTCTCGCTGGGCCAGTCGTTCCTGGCCAACCCCGACCTGCCGCTCCGGCTGCGCCTCGGCGCCGAGCTCAACCAGGCCGACTTCGGCTCGGCCTTCGGCGGCGACCACCGCGGCTACACCGACTACCCGGTGCTGGCCCTGCACTCCGCCTAGGGCACCTCATCCGGGGACCCTCACGACCCGCACCCCGCCCAGGACACCCGAGCCGGGAGGAGCCCGCACAGCCGCCGCCCGACGGGGGCGCGACGGCCGGCGGGCACCGGGCACGCGTGAACGGGGCACCCCCGCCGGGCGACACCCGCCGACGAGGGCCGGGCCGTACCCGGACCCGACCGTAGGCAGGGCCCGTCAGACGTGGACGGTGGTGATGGGCATCGAGGAGTCGGCGGGGATGTCCAGCCCCGACGGGGTGATGCCGGCCGTCACCAGGTCGGAGCCCAGGGCCGCCACCATCGCGCCGTTGTCCGTGCACAGCCCGGGGCTGGGGACCCGCAGCCGGACCCCGGCCGCGTCGCAGCGCTCCTGGGCCATCGCCCGCAGCCGGGAGTTGGCCGCCACGCCACCGCCGATCAGCAGGTCCTGGACGTCGTACTTGGCGCACGCGCGCAGCGCCTTGCGGGTCAGCACGTCGACGACGGCCTCCTGGAACGACGCCGCCACGTCGGGCACGTGGACCGGCTCGCCCGTCTTCTCCCTCGCCTCCACCCACCGGGCCACGGCCGTCTTCAGGCCGGAGAAGGAGAAGTCGAGCGTCCCGTCGTCGTACTTGCCGCGCGGGAACGCGATGGCCGCGCCGGAGCCGTCACGGGCCACCCTGTCGATGTGCGGGCCGCCGGGGAACGGCAGGCCGAGCACCCTGGCCACCTTGTCGAACGCCTCGCCCGCGGCGTCGTCCACCGTGGACCCCAGCGAGATGACGTCCCTGGCGACGTCGGGCACCAGCAGCAGGGACGAGTGCCCGCCGGAGACCAGCATCGCGATGCAGGGCTTGGGCAGGGCGCCGTGCTCCAGCTGGTCCACCGCGACGTGCGCGGCCAGGTGGTTGACGCCGTACAGCGGCACGCCCAGGCCCAGCGAGTAGGCCTTGGCGGCGGCGACGCCGACCAGCAGCGCGCCGGACAGGCCCGGCCCGGCGGTGACCGCGATCGCGTCGATGTCGGCGAGGCGCAGCCCCGCCCGGCCCAGTGCCAGCTCCATGGTCGGGGTCATCGCCTCCAGGTGCGCCCTGGAGGCGACCTCGGGCACCACCCCGCCGAAGCGGGCGTGCTGCTCGACGCTGGAGGCGATGGCGTTGGCCAGCATGGTGTGCCCCCTGACGATGCCGATGCCCGTCTCGTCGCAGGAGGTCTCGATGCCCAGGACCACCGGTTCGTCACGCATGGAGATCCTTCCTCATCATGATCGCGTCAGTGCCGTCCTCGTAGTAGCGGCGGCGCAGGCCGATCCGCTCGAACCCGAACCTGTCGTAGACGGCCTGCGCGCCCGGGTTGTCGGCGCGCACCTCGAGGAAGACCGAGACGGCGCCCCGGCGGGCGGCCTCGGCCAGCAGCTCGGTCAGCATGGCGCCGCCGACACCGGCCCGCCGCCACTCGGCCAGGACGGCGATGGTCTGCACGTCGGCCTGGTCACCCGCCGCCGCGAGGCCCGCGTAGCCGACGATCACGTCGTCGACCAGGGCCACCACGTAGTGTCTCGTCCTCGGCTGGTCGTCGAGCTCGCCGCGGAGCATGCCCTCGCTCCAGGCGTCGGCCGGGAAGGTCTTCCGCTCGACCTCCATGACCGCGGGCAGGTCGCCGGCGGTCATCGGGCGCAGCACCGCCGTCATGCGGAGACCCTCTTGGGCGCCGAGGGCACCTTGGCGTCGGGGCGGCGCAGGTAGATCGGGCGGGGCGGGCCGAGCACGGGGTCGGTGCCGCTCTCCACGGCCTCCGCGGCGCCCGGCTCGCCGAGCCGCCCGGCGGCGAGCGCCGCGAGGGCGCCCGCGTGGGGATACTCGGGGACGTCCAGGATCCGGGAGGCGCCGACGATCTCGGCGTACATCCGCGCGCCCGCGCCGGCCAGGGGGAGCTCCCCGGGCAGGTCCTGGGGCCGGTCCACCGCGGGGCCCGACAGCCGGGTGCGCGCGTCCCGGTAGTGCCCCCAGAACACCTCCTTGCGCCGGGCGTCGGTGGCCACCAGGAACGGCTCGGCCAGCCCGCTGCCGTATGCGAGCGCGTCGAGGGTGCACACCCCGTACGCGGGGACGCCCAGCGACGTCGCAAGGGCCTGGGCGGTCACCAGGCCGACCCGGAGCCCGGTGTAGGGGCCGGGGCCCGAGCCCGCGACGACGGCGGTGACGTCGGCGAGCGAGGCTCCGGCCTCCCGCAGGACCGTCTCGATCGTGGGCACGAGCAGCTCGCCGTGACGGCGCGCGTCGATCGTCGTCGACTCGGCGAGGACCCTCTCACCGTCGTGCAGAGCTGCGGTGACGGCGGGGGTGGCGGTGTCAAAGGCCAGGACCAGCACGAACAGTTAGCCTATCCCGTCCCGCGAGGGCTCAGGGGCACTCCCCCCGGACCGAGCCCCCCGGACGGGGACTCAGGTCTTGACCAGGGTGGCGTAGACGATGAGGTTGTCGCGGTACTCGTTGCTGTCCCAGTCGAAGTCCCCGCCGCAGGTGATCAGCCGCAGGCCGTCCTCAAGATAGACCTTGTCGGCGGGGAAGCGGTGCTTGCTGATCTGCTCGATCGTGTCCACCCGGTACTGGGCCACCTTGCCGTCGCTGCGCACGACCTTGATGACCTGTCCCTCCCGCATGTCCTTGAGCTTGTAGAAGACGGCGGGCGCGGTCTTGGTGTCCACGTGCCCGAGGATCACCGCGGACCCCTCGTCGCCGGGGACCGCGCTGTCCTTGACCCACCCCGCGACGTTCGGCTTCTCGTACGGCGGCAGGTCGACCCGGCCGTCCGTCACGCCGAGCTTCATCAGGGGCGCCTTGATCCCCAGGGACGGGATGTCGATGCGGCTGGGCACGATCGAGGTGCGGGCGGGAGCCTTCTCCTCCTCGACGTCGCCGCCCCGGTTGCCGAACGCGACCATGACGGCACCGGTGATCACTCCGGCCAGGACGATCCTGGACCAGCGGGTGGAATCGGCCATCGGGGACTACGAGCGGCGGCGACGCACGACCGCGATGCCGATACCGCCCGCCAGGGCGAGGGCGAGCAGGACACCGGTGGTGCCGATCGGGCCGCCGGACTCGTTGGGGCCCCCGGCCGCGGTGCCGCCGCCGCCCGTACCCGGCGCCTCGGTGCTGATGATCGTCCTGGTCGGCCTGGAGGTGGGCTCGGAGGAGGGGGTGGAACTCGGCTCGGTGTCGGCCACGATCCTGAGGTTGGCGCTGCCGGTGTCGTTGGTCCCCTCACACCTGGCGTTGACCTCGTGGACCCCGGGGGCGGTGCCCTCGGCGATCGTGGCCTGGCCGCGGACCCACGGGCGCGGCGTCGGGGTCGCGGTCGAGGCGGGGTCGGGCGTGGGCGTCGCGAGGATCGGGTCGAGGGTCACCGGGGTGCGGAAGATCCGGGAGGACGCGGTACCGCGATGCTCGGGGCCGCCCTGCGGGATCGGGCAGTTGGCCAGGATCCACACCTTCTGCCCGGCCCTGGCACGGGCCGGCTGGAGCTGGACCTCGATGTCCTGCCGGCTGATGCCGGAATCGGGCAAAGTCGGAGTGGGAGTGCCCGTCGGGGTGGCCGACTCGGCACCCGCCGAGCACCCGACCAGTCCGAAAAGGACGATGGCTCCCAGAACCGCGACACGCTTGACGCTTGGCACCGTCGAACTCCACTTCGCCCTCAGGCCGACGACCCTCGCCCGGCACGATTTCCCACCTGTTCCCCATTAAACATGGGCAAACCCGCCAGAGTCGATCATCACGTCAGACGATCTAGACCAATGGTGCGTAGTGCCAGCGTGCCAGGATTTCTCCGGCTTCGTAGGCACATCAGACGACACCGTGGAGATGACTTGACGACCTGGACGACCTGACCTAGACGACGCCGTGCCAGCGCGGCCCGACTCCCCGGAGGGTCACGGTCCGCTCCTCGCCGGGCTCGCCGGACGCGCCCCTGCCGATGAGGATCTCCAGCCGGTCGTCGGCGAGCCCCTCCACCAGGCCCTCGCCCCACTCCACGACCGTCACCGACTCCTCCAGCGAGGCGTCCAGGTCCAGGTCGTCGACCTCCAGGTCGCCGCCGAGCCGGTAGGCGTCGACGTGGACCAGCGGCGGGCCTCCCGAGAGCGAGGGGTGCACCCGGGCGATGACGAAGGTCGGCGAGGTGATCGGGCCGCGTACCTTGAGCCCCTCGGCGATCCCCTGCACCAGGGTCGTCTTGCCCGCGCCGAGCGGGCCCGAGAGCACCGCCAGGTCTCCCGGGCGCAACAGCGCCGCCAGCTCCTCGCCCAGCTCCCGCATCTCCTCGGCGGTCGCCACGATTCTCACCGCTTCGTCACTCCTGTCGATGCCCGTCGATGCCCATCGATACCTCTGGGTGCCCCACGGCGCCTCCCGGGGTCCGCTGACCACCCCGTGGCGCCGCCCGGCACCCTTCTCGAACCCCGGCCCGGGTCCTGCCGGACCTCAGGGCTCACCGTACGCCGCCCGGCGCCCTCTCGAACCCCGGTCGAGGTCCCGCGGGACCTCGGGGCTCACCGTACGCCGTGCGACGCCCTCCTGGACCGTCCGGTCACGCCTCGGGATCACCGTACGCCGTGAGCGCGCCCGTGACGCCGACCGGCGCCTCCCGGACCCGGTCCCGCCGGAGCCCGGGATCACCGTACGCCGTGCGCGCGCCTCCGGCTCACCGGTCCGTGTCACCGGCGTCGGCGGCGTCGATCTCGCCCGCGTCCACCCGCTTGAGCAGGTCGTGCAGGGCGTCGTTGACCACCGTAGGCCGCTCCAGCTGGACCAGGTGCGAACTTTCCGGAACCTCGGTGAACCGGGCGCTCGGCAGCGCCGCGGCCATCGCCCTGCTGTGCTCGACGGGGGTGAGCCAGTCCTTGTCGCCGACCATGATGGAGGTCGGGACCCCGTCCAGCACGCGCAGCGCGCTCAGCTTGTCGTGCGACATCAGCGCCGGGTAGAACTCGGCGATCACCTCGAAGGGGGTGGAGCGGATCATCGACTCGGCGAAGTCGACGACCGTGGGGCTCACGTTCTTGGAGTCGCCGAAACCCAGGTACCGCAGGGCGAGGAAGGCCACGTCGTTGCCGACCTGGCGGCTCTTGTCGACCAGCGAGCCACCGCGCCTCAGGAGCGAGACCGTGCCCGGAGTGACCCTGTGCACCGCCTTCGACAGCAGGGCGGGCAGGCCCAGGGAGATCTCGCCGAGCTTGCCGGTGGAGGTGGAGATCAGCGCGACGCCCTTGATCCTGTCGCCGAACAGCCCGGGATGCCGGTCGGCCAGCGCCATGATCGTCATACCGCCCATGGAGTGGCCGACGAGCACGCACGGGCCGGGCACCAGCGCCTCGATGACCTCGGCGAGGTCGTCGCCGAGCCGGTCGATCGAGCAGTCCTTCATCGGGATGCGCGGCGAGCGGCCGTGGGAGCGCTGGTCCCACAGGACCAGGCGGTGCGTGCCGCCCAGGTCGCGCCGCTGGTAGTGCCAGGAGTCGAGGTTGAGGGTGTAGCCGTGGCAGAACACCACGGTCAGCGGGGCCTCCTCCTGGCCGTCGACCTCGGCGTACAGGGGAACGCCGTCGGAGGTGGTGACCGTGGTGGGACGGCCGCGCAGCTCGCCGAGCGGCTCGCTCGCCTCCAGGTCGGGGCGGAGCCTGATGCGCCCGACGGCGTACCGCTTGGCGAGGGCCCCGGCGGCCACCCCCGCCGACGCGACACCGACGATCGCGCCCGCGATACCGGCCCTGCGCCGTCTGGTACTACTCATGCGACCCCCTGAGCTGCCTTTCACCGGTAAACGCGCGGGACCCGCGAACCGATCCTGGTCACGATCTCATGCGTGATCGTGCCGAGGGAATCGGCCCACTCCTGAGCGGTGGGCTCACCTCGCGAGCCGTCGCCGAACAGGATCACCTCGTCACCCTCCGCCAGCGGGTCGTCCCCCACGTCGATCATGAACTGGTCCATGCAGACCCTGCCCGCGACCCGCCTCCTGCGGCCACCGGCCAGCACCTCCGCCAGGTTGGTGGCGTGCCGTAGGACCCCGTCCGCATACCCGAGCGGGACGAGGCCAAGCGTCGTTTCCCGATCCGTGATGTACAGATGCCCGTAGGACACGCCGGATCCGGCGGGCACCCGCTTGACCAGCGCGATCCGCGCGGTGAGCGTCATCGCCGGGCGCAGCCCGAAGTCCCCGAGCTGGGGCACCGGGCTCAGCCCGTAGGCCGCGAGGCCCGGCCGGACCAGGTCGTAGCGCGCCTGCGGCAGCGTCAGGAGGGCCGCCGAGTTGGCGATGTGCCTGACGACGTGGGAGCCCCCCGCGCCCGCCTTCTCCGCGACGAGCAGCGCCTCCTCGAACGCGGCCAGCTGGGCCGCGACGGACGGGTCTCCCGGGATGTCGGCGCAGGCGAAGTGGGACCAGAGCCCGACGATCTCGATCGTGCCCTCGGCCCGGTGCCGCAGCGCCCGGTCGACCAGGGCGGCCCAGTCGGCCGCCGACGCGCCGCCGCGCGACATGCCGGTGTCGGCCTTGAGGTGCACCCTGGCCGTCCGGCCGGCTCCGGCGGCGGCTCCGGCGATCGCGTCGGCCGTCGCGACGGAGCCCGCGGACAGCTCGACGTCCTGCTCGACGGCCCGCTCCAGCGGCTCGCCGGGCGGGAGGATCCACGCCAGGATCGGCGCGGTGACCCCGGCGGCCCGCAGCTCCAGGGCCTCGCGGACGTAGGCGGTGCCCAGCCGTCCCGCCCCGGCCTCCAGGCAGGCGCGCGCGACGGGGACCAGCCCGTGCCCGTAGGCGTCGGCCTTGACCGCGACCATCACCTCGGCGCCCGGGGCGTGGCTCGCGAGCAGCGCCAGGTTCTCGCGGATCGCCGAGAGGTCCACCCGTGCCTCGGCGGGAGTCGTCGGGAAACTCATGACCCCAGTTTGGCAGGTGAGCGGTGGTGCCGGGTGCCGTCGGCCACTCCGCCGGCGACTCTGCCGGCCGGTCCGCCGTCTGGTCCGCCGGCCGGTCCGCCGTCTGGTCCGCCGGCCGGTCCGTCGATCAGGGAGCGCACCGCCTCCGGCAGGGCCTCGGCGACGTCCCAGGCGGTGAGAGGGCCCTCCCTCCCGGCGATCCCGTGCAGGTAGGCGGCGCAGGAGGCCGCGTCGTACCCGCTCAGCCCGGCGGCCAGCAGCGCGCCCGCCAGGCCGGCCAGCACGTCGCCGGTGCCGCCGGTCGCGAGCCAGGGGCTGCCGGTGGGGTTGATCCTGACCGGCCGCCCCTCCTCGGCGACCAGCGTGGTCGAGCCCTTGAGCAGCACCGTCACGCCCAGCTCGTCCGCCGCCCGCCGCGCGTTCTCCAGGCGCCGCGCCTCGATCCGCTCCCTCGGGACGCCGATCAGGCGGGAGAGCTCGCCCGCGTGCGGGGTGACCAGCACCGGCGCGCCCCGGCGGAGCAGGGACCTGTCCTGGGCCACCAGGGTCAGCGCGTCGGCGTCGACGAGCACCGGGACCTCGCTCGACAGCACCGACCGGGCGACGGCCCGCGCCTCGTCGCCGGTGCCGAGGCCGGGGCCGAGCACCCACGCCTGTACGCGGCCCACCTCCTCGACCCCCTCTCCCGGCGCGAGCGTGGTGATCACGGCCTCGGGCCAGCGGGCCCGTACCTGGGCCACCGGCTCCGCGACCCCCGCGTAGCGGACCATGCCCACCCCGGCCCGCAGCGCCCCGCCCACGGCGAGCACCGCGGCGCCGGTGTAGCGCTCGCTCCCGGCCGCGATCCCGACGACGCCCCTGCGGTACTTGTCGGACGACGCGCCGGGCGTCGGCAGCAGCGCGGCCACGTCGGGACCGGTGAGCGCGGCCACGTCGGGGTCGGGCAGGTGGGGGCCGAGGCCGATGTCGACGAGCTCCTTCCGGCCCGCGTGCCCGGAGCCGGGATCGACGAGCAGCCCGGCCTTCCACGCCCCGAACGTGACGGTGGCGTCCGCGCGGACCGCCGGGCCCTCCACCCGGCCGCTGCTCGCGTCCACCCCGCTCGGCACGTCCACCGCGAGGACCTCGCCCGGCGCGTCGTTCGCGAGCCCGGCGAGGGTCGCGTACGGCTCCCTGAGCGCCCCGGCCCCGCCGATCCCGAGCATCCCGTCCACGATCAGGTCGGCCGCGTCGAGCAGGGCGCGGACGCGCGCTCCCGCCGGGTCCTCCACGGGCTTCCCAGGGGTGCGGGTGCCCGCTCCGGCCGGGTCCGCCGCGGGGCCGTGATCGGAGTCGCCGCGCAGGTCCGTCACCCGGCCGCCCGCGCGGCGCAGGGCCGCCAGGCCCGCCGCGTGGACGCGCGTCCCGGCGAGGAGCGCCTCGACCCTCGCCCCCCTGGCCGCCAGGCGGGCCCCGGCGTACAGGGCGTCGCCGCCGTTGTCGCCGCCGCCGACGAGCAGCACGACGCGGGAGCCGTAGACCCCGCCGAGCATCCTGGCGCAGACCACCGCGAGGCCGGTGGCCGCCCGTTCCATCAGGGCGCCCTCGGGCAGCGTCGCCATCAGCGCCGCCTCGGCCGCCCTGATCTGGTCGGAGGTGTACGCGGTCCGCATTCCACCGAATCTATCCCTCGGCGATCACATAGGCGATGGCGACGCCCCCGTCATGGGTGAGGGAGACGTGCCACCGGGCCACGCCCAGCGCCCTGGCGACCTCCGCCGCCCGCCCGGTCACCCGCAGCTCGGGCCGCCCGTGCTCCCCGCCGACCACCTCGGCGTCCAGGTGCCGCAGGCCGGGAGGCGCTCCCAGGGCCTTGGCGACGGCCTCCTTGGCCGCGAACCTGGCGGCCAGGGAGGCCGGGCCCAGCGCGCTCTCCCCCTCGGTGAACAGGCGCCCCCGCAGGGCGGGGGTGCGCGCCAGCGTCGCCTCGAACCTGGCCGTGTCCACGACGTCGACACCGATACCAACGATCACCCTCCCAGGCTAGTGGCGTCACGCCACCGGCCCGCGTGCCCCGGAGCCGGAAGTCGCCCGCGCTGCCGGGTCCCGGCCTGTGTCGGCCACCGGGCCGAGAGCCGGAGGTCAGAAGTCGCCGCGCTGCCAGGGGCCCCAGATGGCGAAGCTCATCCCCTTGGCCGCCTGGATGTTGACGTAGAGGGTGTGGCCGCCGGGGCCGAAGGTCGATCCGGCGAACTCCGCGCCGGAGTCGCCGTCGACGGGGACCACGCGGGCGAAGTCGAAGATCGTGCCCTGGCGGGTGAGGCCGCGCATGTAGTTGTCGCCCGAGCCGTCCTCGCAGAGGACCAGGGTGCCCCGGGGGCTGGTGGTGACGTTGTCGGGCAGGTCGAGGGTGACCGCGCCCGGCGACTCGTAGACGAGCTTGAGCCGCCCGCTCCACGTCTCGTACGCCCACACCTGGCCGCGGCCCTTGCCGAAGCCGCTGGGCGGGGTGTCGCCGGGCGCGGTCGCGCCGCCCTGGGTGGAGACGAAGTAGATCGTGCCGTGGTGGTTGATCGCCCCCTCCAGCCGGGAGAAGAGCGCCGCTCCCTTGGCCCTGCCCTGGTTGCTCACGGCCGTCATGGCGATCTCGTAGCTGACGACGCCGGTGTAGGTGGGATCGGGGTCGTCGATGTCCACCCAGGTGGTCGCGTACGAGGCTCCCGCGGGCTGGCCGAGCGAGAGGTCCTTGCCCGGCGCGTCCCGCACGGCCAGCATCTGGAGTTTGCCGCCGTCGAGGATGCGCCCGGCCGTCAGCGGGTTCTTCGGGGGCAGGTAGCGGTAGAAGCCGGAGGGGTAGAGGAAGTTGTCCTCGGTGAGGTAGATCGCGCCGGTGGCCCCGTCGAACGCGGCCGACTCGTGGGCGAAGCGCCCGGCCTTCCTGATCGGCCCCCCGGGCCTGCCTTCGAGCGGGACCTCGAAGATGTAGCCGTGCTTCTGGGTGAGCCTGCTGTTGTCCTGGCCGGTCTGGTCGTTGCCCACGTCCGGCCCGTTGACGGTCTCCTCGCAGGTCACCCAGGCGCCCCAGGGCATGGGACCGCCGGAGCAGTTCATCTGGGTGCCGGTCAGGCTGGGGGCCGACTTGACCACCTTGCCGTAGCGGGTGACCTGGAGGGTCGAGGTGCCGCCGCCCGCCATCGGGTCGTAGGCCTTGGCCGGGTCGCCGAACGCGCCGACCGGGCCGTTGACCTCGTGGTTCCGGACGAGGATCGCGTTGTCGGAGGGCCCGCGGAACGCTCCCATCCCGTCGTGCCTGGAGGGAACGACGGAGCCGTCGCTGTACTTGTCGCCGGCCACGCTGAACGACCTGTAGTTGAAGCCGTCGGGCACGTGGAGGCGTACCACGCCGTCCCGCTCGTCCTTGACCGCCCTCAGCGGCCCGTACCCGGCGCTCGGGAGGATCTTCCCGTTCAGTCCCGCCCGCGCGACACCGGCGAACGGCCCGGCCACTCCCAGCGCGGCCAGCGCACCACTCCGGGCTAGGAAACGTCGACGATCCATCTTGCGGCTCCCTTGGGTCCGGGCGGGTTCACGCTACGTTAATCCGGACTTCAGTAAACTGCCATATGGTGTGCATCGACAATTAATCTGTAAAGATTAGGGGTTATCCCCTATATCCATTTTTGACTAGGGGTAATCCATAGGATTCGTCCACAGGGTGTGGACAACGTTCCGGGGGTGGCTCACTCCACCGTGACCGACTTGGCGAGGTTGCGGGGCTGGTCGACGTCGTGGCCCTTGGCCGTGGCCAGCTCGCAGGCGAAGACCTGGAGCGGCACCGTGGCGACCAGCGGCTGGAGCAGGGTCGGCACGGCCGGGATGTGGATCAGCGTGTCGGCGTACCGCGCGACCGCGACGTCCCCCTCCTCGGCGATGACGAGGGTCCTCGCGCCCCTGGCCCGGATCTCCTGGATGTTGGACACGATCTTGTCGTGGATCACCCGCTGGCCGGACGGCGAGGGGACGACGACCACCACCGGGAGCCCCCTGTCGATCAGCGCGATCGGGCCGTGCTTCAGCTCCCCCGCCGCGAAGCCCTCGGCGTGCATGTACGCCAGCTCCTTGAGCTTCAGCGCCCCCTCCAGCGCGACGGGAAAGCCCACGTGCCGCCCCAGGAAGAGCACGCACCGCTCGCCCGCCAGCGACCTGGCCAGCGCGCGGACCGGCTCGACGGTCGAGAGGACCTCGCTCACCTTGGACGGCATCTGCGCCAGCCGCTCGACGATCTGGGTGACCTCGTCGCCGAACTTCACCCCCCTGACCTGGGCGAGATAGAGCGCCACCAGATAGCACGCCACCAGCTGGGTGAGGAACGCCTTGGTGGAGGCCACCGCGACCTCGGGGCCCGCGTGCGTGTAGAGGACGGCGTCGGACTCGCGGGAGATCGTCGAGCCGTTCACGTTGCAGACCGCCAGCACCCGGGACCGCTGCCCGCGCGCGTGCCGTACCGCCATGAGGGTGTCCATGGTCTCGCCCGACTGGCTGATCACGATCACCAGCGTGTCGCGGGTGAGGATCGGGTCGCGGTAGCGGAACTCGCTCGCCACCTCGACCTCGCAGGGCAGCTGCGCCCAGTGCTCGATGGCGTACTTCGCGATGAGCCCGGCGTGGTACGAGGTCCCGCAGGCGACCAGGATGATCTTGTTGATGTCGCGCAGCTCCTGGTCCGACAGCCGCATCTCGTCCAGCGCCAGCCGCCCGTCCTGGCCGATCCTGCCGAGCAGCGTCTCGGCGACGGCCCGGGGCTGCTCGGCGATCTCCTTGAGCATGAAGTGGTCGTAGCCGTCCTTCTCGGCGGCGGAGGCGTCCCAGCCGACGTGGTAGTCGCGCGTCACGGCCGGGAGGCCCTGGAAGTCGACGACCGTGATCTTCGAGGGACGCAGCTCGACCACCTGGTCCTGGCCCAGCTCCACCGCCTCGCGCGTGTACGCGATGAACGCCGCCACGTCCGAGCCGAGGAAGTTCTCCCCCTCCCCCCTGCCGACCACCAGCGGCGAGTTGCGCCGCGCCCCCACCACCACGTCCGGCTCGTCGGCCGAGACCGCGAGCAGGGTGAACGCCCCCTCCAGCCGCAGGCAGACCCGGCGCATCGCCTCCATCAGCCCCCCGGCGGCGAACTCCTCCAGCAGGTGCGCCACCACCTCCGTGTCGGTCTCGGAGACGATCCGGTGCCCCGCGCCCTCCAGCTCGGCCCTGAGCGCGGCGAAGTTCTCGATGATCCCGTTGTGGATGACCGCGATCCGCCCGTCGCAGTCGGTGTGCGGGTGGGCGTTGCGGTCGGTCGGGGCTCCGTGGGTGGCCCAGCGGGTGTGCCCGATCCCCGTCGTCGCGCCGGCCGGCGGCACGGGCCGCGAGACCAGTGCCGAGCGGAGGTTGGCCAGCTTTCCCGCCCGCTTCTCCACGGCGAGGCCGTCCGCCCCGACCAGGGCGATCCCCGCCGAGTCGTACCCCCGGTACTCCAGCCGGCCCAGCCCCTCGACCGCGACCTCGACCGCCGGGCGCTGTCCCGTATATCCCACTATTCCGCACATTGTCATACCCCCTCCCTGAGAGATCGTCCACAGCGTCTATGGAGAACCCCCTGGACAGACCAAGAATCCCGCCCGGTACCCACCGGGAGCCCGTTCCCGACGGAACCCCGTTCCCTGCGGGACCCCGTTCCCGGCGGATCGACACCCCGCGGGAACCCCCTCGGCGGACCGGCACCCGGCAAGAACCCGCTCCCGCCAGGAGCCCGCTTCCGGCCGATCAGTAGGCTCTCTGAGCATGGCCAACGGTTTGGACACCGCGACACCGTACGTGCAGCTCAGCCGGGCTCAGTGGAGCGAACTCCGCAAGAACACGCCTCTCACGCTCACCGAGGACGAGCTGGAGGAGCTGCGCGGCGTCGACGACCCGATCGACCTGGCCGAGGTCACCGACATCTACCTGCCGCTCACCCGGCTGCTCAACCTCCACTTCACCGGGGCCAGGCAGCGCAGCGCGGCGCTCAACACCTTCCTCGGCGGCGGCCGGCGCGAGGCCCCGTACGTCCTGGGCATCGCCGGGAGCGTCGCGGTCGGCAAGTCGACCACGGCCAGGCTGCTGCACACCCTGCTGGCCCGCTGGCCCGAGCACCCCCGGGTGGACCTGATCACCACCGACAGCTTCCTGTTCCCGAACGAGACCCTCACCGCCAGGGACATCATGCACAGGAAGGGCTTCCCCGAGAGCTACGACCGGCGGGCCCTGGTCAGGTTCGTCGCCGACGTCAAGGCGGGCCTGCCGGAGGTGACGGCCCCGGTCTACAGCCACCTGGAGTACGACATCGTGCCCGGCGCGACCCAGACCGTGCGCCGCCCCGACATCCTCATCGTCGAGGGCCTCAACGTCCTCCAGCCCGCCCCGCCCACCGCCCTCGCGATCAACGACTACTTCGACTTCTCCATCTACGTGGACGCCAAGGTCGAGCACATCCGCGACTGGTACGTGGACCGCTTCCACAAGCTCCGCCGCACGGCCTTCGAGGACCCGAAGTCCTACTTCAAATACCTCGCCGACCTGTCGGAGGAGGAGGCGACCGACTTCGCCAGGAACGTCTGGCGCGACATCAACGAGCGCAACCTCGTCGAGAACATCGCCCCCACCAGAGGCCGAGCCGACCTGGTCCTCCACAAGGACGCCAACCACTCCATCCAACGCGTCCGCCTCCGCCGGATCTGACCCTCTTCGGCGCTCGTATCGCCTCCGGGGGCTTGAACCCGCCGCGACGGCAGGTCCTAACGTTGCGGGCGTGATCGGGAAACGGGCGTGAGCGAGAAGGACGGCGCCGGGCGCCGGTGGAGCATCGGCGAGGTGGCGCGGGCGAGCGGGACGACCGTGCGCGCGCTGCGCCACTACGACGCGATCGGCCTGCTGAGCGCGAGCGAACGCACCGCGTCGGGACACCGCCGCTACACCGGGGACGACGTGCGGCGGCTGTACCGGGTGCGGGCCCTGCGAACGCTCGGGCTGTCCCTGGAGGAGATCGCGGACGTCCTCGCGAACTCCACGGACGACCTGGCGGCGATGCGCGGCCTGCTGACGGCCCAGCTCCGCGAGCTGGAGGCGCACGGCGTACGGATCCAGCGGCTCACCCACCGGCTGCACGGCCTGCTGGGACAGATCGACAACGCGTCGATGCCCGATCCGGACCGGTTCATGACGACCCTGGAGATGATCTCTATGTTCGAGAGCTCGTTCACGACGGAACAGCAGGAGCGACTGGCCCGGCGCAGGGCCGACCTCGGCCCGGAGGCCGTCGAGACGGCCAGGACCGAATGGGCGGGGCTCGTCGAGGAGCTCCTGCGGCACATGCGGGACGGCACTCCTGCCGACGACCCGCGGGTGCGGGTCCTGGTCCACCGCTGGGACGCGCTGGCGAACCGGTTCCACGACGACGGCGACGACGGCGAGCGGACCAAGGCCGCGGCGAGGCGGATGTGGCGGGAGAACGGCGAGGAGATCGGCCGGACCCTCCCCTGGCCAGCGGACCGCATGCGCGACCTGGTCCTCTACCTGGAGCGCTCACGGCAGACCGGATGAGCACGACCTGGAGCGCTCCGGGCCGGATGACCACGACCCGGAGCGCTCACCGCGGCCCGGATGACCACGGCGCCCCGGCCGCGGCCGTCGCGGCGGCGGCCGACGGCTTCGGGCTTCCCACCCGTTCCGGTAGACCACGACGATCCGATCACGGCGGCGGCCGACGGCTTCGGGCTTCCCTGCCGTTTCGGTCGGAGCCGCGTGGATAGTTTCGGAACGGGAACCGGGTGAGGAAGGCGGGTGCCGTGGGCGAGACGGCGAGCGGTCGGGTGGTCGTGGAGGTCCTGGGCCCGGAGGAGGCCAAGGCGGTCACCGAGGAGGTCGGGGCGGCGTACCGGGAGTCGTTCGGTGCCCCGCCCAACAGCGAGGGGGCCGCCGAGTTCGAGCACCAGCGCGCCTCCTACGCCGACCTCCTCGGGCGGCGGGGGTTCCGGCTCGCGGTCGCCCGGCAGGACGGGCTGCTGGTCGGCTTCGCCTACGGGGCGTTCCTGCGGGAGGGCGGCCGCTGGTGGAACGGCATGCGCGATCCGCTCCCGCCCGGGTTCACCCACGAGTCCGGTTCCCGCACCTGGCACCTGGTGGATCTGGGCGTGCTGCCGGGCCATCGCGGGCGCGGCGTCGCCAGGCGGCTCACCGAGGCGGCGCTGGCCGGATGCGGGGCGCGGCGGGCGGTGCTGGCCGTGGAGCCGCGGTTGAAGCGCAACCAGCGGCTCTACCGATCGTGGGGCTGGCGGCAGGTCGGGAGCGTGGACGCCCCGGCGTCGTCCGTCAACGACGTCTACGACATCTACGTACTGGAGGACCTGCCCGCGGGCAGGCCGTAGGAGCGCAGCCGCTCGTCCAGGCGTACCAGGGGGTCGGTGCGGTTCCAGGGCGACAGGGCCTGGCGGGCCTCGGCGGTGGCCGCGACCAGCCGCGGGGACCGGTTGCGGCCGGTGAGCTCGGCGGCCCTGGCCAGTTCCGTGCAGGCCTGGCCGATCTCACGTTTCTGGGCGAAGGCGCGGCCGAGGTACAGGTGACCGAACGCCAGGTTGCGGGAGAAGGCCGTCCCGATCGAGGTCATCGCCTCCCGCGCGCAGGAGATGGCGCTGTCGGGCTCGCGCATGTCGAGGTGGCACAGGGCGCGGGTCAGCGTGAGCATGGCCGGGCCGAAGAAGTACGTCAGGCTCCGGCCGGGGTCGTCCTCCGCGGAGTCGTCCAGCCCCGAGCGGGCCGCCGACAACGCGGTACGGCACCGCGCGTGGTCCTTGGCCCGGTTCCCCGCGTTCTCGCGGCGCATGACCCCCGCGTAGGCGCGGGCGCCGACGTCGTTGGCGTAGGCGATCAGTATGGGACTGCCGCCTCGCTGCGCCCAGGCGAGCGCGCCGAGGGCGTGCTCGACCCCGAGGCGGGGATCACCGGACCAGGTGGCCAGGTGACTCCACTGGGCGAGCACGTAGCTGGACATGAGGTCGTCGTCGGCCTCGTGGGCGGCGCGCCTGGCCTGGCCGTAGTAGTGCTCGGCCCCGGCGAAGTCACCGGAGTTGAACAGCAGCCACCCGATGAAGCGGGAGGTGTCCGCCAGCAGCGACATCAACCGGCGGCGCAGATCCTCGTTCGCGACACCGGTCAGGAGCCTGCGGACCAGCCCGTACTGCGCCAGAGCGGTCTCCAGCACGGCCTGGGGTCCCAGGATGTCCTCCTGCCTGATGGCGTGACGAAGGATCGTCTCCACGTGCCCGACCGCCTCGGCGTCGACCCGCGAGGGCGTCCGGGAGACCAGCGCCAGGCGTTCGAGGGAGTCGCCGTCCAGGTGGGCGAGGAGGGGGGAGGCGTGCGCCGCCGCGGCCGCCGAGGCGATCACGGCCAGCAGGTCGCGGCGTTTCATCCCGTCCGCCCACTGGGTGAGGGCGGCGACCAGATAGCCGAACTCCTGCTCCCGCAGATCCGCGACCGCGAGGACCCGATCGCCCCCGTGGCCGGGCGACCGTGTCGGCAACCCACCCAGGAACGAGGAGATGTCGGTGACTGTGAGTGCGGACCGGGGATCGGGACCGTCCTTGGCCGCCGGGTGCCTGCCGGTGTGGTCGTCGTCACGGCCGTGGTCCTCCCCGTGGACCAGATCCCCGGCCCGGCACTGGTAGATGCGGGCCAGGCGCTCCAGGCCGGAGAGGGGCGGCTCGTTTCCGGTCACCGAGGGCCAGGCCTCCCACGCCCCGAGCCGGCGTTCGCTGAGCGCGTCGTCGGGCCAGCGCAGATTCCATAGTTGGACCACCTTGGACTGCGTGTATCGGTGTGCCTCGCGGTAGCCACGCAGCGGATTGAACGTGAATCGGAGTTGATAATCCGCGGCGATCTGACTCCACGTCGCCCCGCGCTCGCGCATCTGGGCCGTGAGGGCGTCCATCTGCTGCTTGAGGCTGCGGGGTCTGGATGGCATCGCTGCCCCTCCCGGGCGTCACTCCCCCGAGGCGGTGTGTTGTCGTCCAAACGCTACGGCATCGATTACGCCAAGTGACGACCCATGTGGAAACCGGCGGCCAGACCACCGGTGATCGCCGCGTACCGGTCCGCGCTCAGCCGAGGAGGCCCACGGCTCTTATGGGCGACGTCACGGCCCGGGGGTCACTCGAAGGCGCCGATGTTGCGCCGCGCCCATTCGGCGAAGGTACGGGGGGCACGGCCGAGGACCCGTTCCACGTCGGGGCTCACCCGCAGCTCGGCGGCCGACGGCTCGCCCAGGATGGCGAGGGTGCCGTCCACCACCGGCTCGGGCATGAACCGCAGCATCTGCTCCCGGGCCTCCTCGCGGCTCTGCTCCACGAACCGCACCGGCGCGCCCAGCGCGTCCCCGATCGCCCGCGCCCGCTGACGCGGAGTGATCGGCGCGGGGCCGGTGAGCTCGTACGTCTGACCGGCGTGCTCCTCCCCGCGCAGGACCACGGCCGCGACCTCGGCGATGTCGGCCGGATCGACGACCGGCAGCCCCACGTCGCCGAACGGCGCGGCGGCCGTCCGCCGCGAGCGGATCGTCTCCGCCCACGCGAAGGCGTTGGAGTCGAAGCCTCCCGGCCGCAGGACGGTCCACTCCAGGCCCGACCGCCGTACGGCGTCCTCCAGGACCCGGAGAGGGGCGTGGGAACCGGACTCGGGTCGCGTCCGGGCGGCCTGGGAGGACTGCAGGACGACCCGCCGGACCCCGGCCGCCTTCGCGACGTCGAGGATGCCTCGCGGGTCCAGGTGCGCGCCGGCACCGGCGACGAGGAGGAACAGCGCGTCGGCTCCGCCGAGGGCGGGCCGGAGGCTTTCCGGGTCGGCCAGGTCGGCCCGGTGGTGCGTCACGCCCTCCGGCATCTCCGCAGGTTTCCGGGAGACCGCCACCACCCGCTCCCCTGCCTGGGCCAGCACTCGTACGAGCACCCGTCCGACGTTCCCGGTTGCTCCGGTAACCACGATCATGAAAAACCCCGCCTTTTGTGAGTTAGTTGACTAACTCAGTGGACCATAGCCACCCGCCGCACCGGCTGTCTACACTTCTCAGTGAGATGACTGACTCAACCGAGACGAAGCCCGAGAAGCCGGGGAAGCCGGGGAAGCCGGGGAAGCCGGGGAAGCCGGAGAGGCGGGGGAAGCGGGAAAGGCTCGTGGCCGCCGCGTCCCGGGTCCTGCACGAGCAGGGTGTCGAGAAGACGACACTCGCCGACATCGCCCGCGTGGCCGAGGTCCCCCTGGGCAACGTCTACTACTACTTCAAGACCAAGGACCAGCTCGTCGAGGCGGCCATCGACGCGCACGCGCTCGGCTTCCGGGCGATGACCGCCTCGCTCGACATGCACACCGGCCCCCGGGACCGCCTGAAGGCCCTCCTGCGCGGCTGGATCGAGCAGCGCGAGCTCACCGCGCGGTACGGCTGCCCCACCGGGACCCTCTGCTCGGAGCTCGACAAGCGCACCGACGGCCTGGACCGCGCCGCGGCCGAGGTCATGCGATTGCTGATCGACTACGCCGAACAGCAGTTCAGGGCCATGGGCCGAGCCGACTCCCACGAGCTCGCGATCGCCCTGGTCGCCGCCTACCAGGGCGTCTCGCTCCTCACCAACACCTTCAGGGACCCCGAGCTCATGGCCGTGGAGGGCCGCCGCCTGGAGCGCTGGATCGACTCACTCGCCTGAGGGCCGCCACCGGGCGTCTGCGACCCGGCACCGGCCGGCGACCGGGGACACCCCCGGAGGAACCCCCGCTCAGCCGGCCCGGCGGGCGACGTACAGGATCCGGTCGTGGGCGTCCTCGTCGGCCGGCTCCCGCGCCGACGTCCCCTCCAGCCCTCGGGTGGCCACGACGCGCAGCCCGGCCCGCTCGGCCACCCGGCGCACCGTCCGGTCGGAGTGGTGCCGCTGCGCGTGCCGCATCGACACCCGCTCCCAGCCCGCGCCGGCCCGCTCGAACAGGTCGAACTGGGTGACCACGACCTCGTCGGCCTCGATCCGCGGGGACACCGCGAACCACGCCACGTACCGGTCCCCGCGGTCGGCTACCGTGGGGGCGCCGAACGCGCGCCGGTAGTAGCCGATGGTGCTCAGGTCGAAGACCAGCACCCCGTCCACGGCGAGCTGGCCGCGCGCGGCCGACAGCGCCCGCCGCAGCTCGTCCGTGGTGGTCAGGTACGCCATCGGCAGATCCACGCAGGCGACCACGTCGAAGCCGGTCAGCCCCGGCGGGGGCTCCTGCAGCCGTCCCACCAGGAACCGCACGCCCTCCGCGCCGGGCCTGCTCCGGGCCATCGCCACCATCGCCGGGGACAGGTCGTAGCCGGTCACCTCGAACCCCCGCTCGCGGAAGGCGACGCTGCTGCGGCCGGTCCCGCACCCCGCGTCCAGCAGCCGCCGCCCGCCCGTGCCGTACCGATCCGCCATCTCCACGTAGCGGTCCACCAGGGCGGCGGTGTCCATCCGCGCGTTCAGCTCGTCGTACCGGGCCGCGACGCTCTCGTACGCCGCCAATGTCTCGTCCACATCCGTCATGAGCGCCTCCCGCGCGCGGACGTCCCGCCAAGGGCCGCGCCGGGCCGTCGGGCCCGGCGCGGCCTGCGGGAGAGGCCTACCAGATGAACCACGCCTGCCGGTTGACCCGGCGGCCGGTAACCCGGCGCAGCAACTTCCTCACGAAGTTCACCTCCTTCCTGGTGGCCGTCGGCGGTCAGGGTCTGGCGGGGATCCTGCGCAGCTGGAACGGGGGCGGGGTGATGATGCCCGCGACGTGGGGGCGCCCGTGGCCGCCGCGCACCTCCAGGCGGGCGCCGTCGGTCACGGCGGCGAGCAGGCCGGTGGCCAGGGTCTGGGCGACGGCGGCCCCGGCGCAGGTGAACGGGCCGCCGCCGAAGGGCAGGTAGGCCCCGCGAGGGCCGGGGCCGTCCCACCGGCCGGGGCGAAATTCGGCGGCCCGCGGCCAGTGCCGGTCGTCGCGGTGCAGCAGGTAGACGCAGACCGACACGCTCTCCCCCGGCTCCAGCCGCACGCCGCCGACCCGGTGGGCGCGGAGCGCCGGGCGGCCCAGCAGCCACGCCACCGGCCACAGCCGCAGCGACTCCCGTACGGCCGACTCCGCGGACACCGTCGCCAGGTCGACACCGTGGGTCGCGGCCGCGAGCAGCGCCCAGGCGACCACGTGGCCCACCGGCGCGACCGAGGTCCGGAACAGCAGGAGGTACACCTGGGCGACCCGCGCGGCGGGCGTGCCCGGCGGGGTGGCCCCGAGGACGGCGTCCAGCAGGTCGCCGGGTCCGTCAGGTCTCGCGCGGGCCCGGCGGGCGCGCACCTCACCGGCGACCGCCCGCACCACACGCGCCCACAGCGCCGCCCGCGCCGCGCGGGCCAGCGGACCGGCCGGACGGATCAGGACATCGCGCTCCACCACCCGCGCCATCAGCTCCCGCAGCTCCGGCGGGCTGTCCGGGCGCAGCAACGCCCCGGCCAGGAAGCGGTGCGCGGCGGCGCGTCCGGCCGACGGCCACTCGCTGACCTCCCCCAGCTCCGCCACGACGGCGGGCAGCCGCTCGCGGTGGGCGGCCAGGTGGGCGCGCACCGTCGCCCGCGCCGCCCGCCCGACGGCGACCTGCGTCTCCCGGGGCTCCAGCCTGCCGCCGCGCACGTGGAAGAAGTCGGACACCTCGTCGTAGTGGCCCTCCTCGTCGTGCAGCACCCGCAGGGCCTCCGCCGGGTCGGCCACGCACAGCGACCCGTCGTCGGGCAGCCGGAACACCGGGCCGTGCTCGCGGGCCGCCCGCTCGACGAATCCCAGCGGGTCCCGGCGGTACCGCCGCGCCGCCCCGCCGGGCAGGCTCGCGGCCAGGCCCTCCCACGGCCGCCCCCCGCCGGCGGCGGCCCGATCCGACTCGCCGACCGTCGCCATCCCACCCCCACGCCGTCCGTGACCTCGGGTGTACGCGCGGGTGGTGCCGTCCGCGCGCCCCGCCGGGAGAGCGGCGCCGCCCGCCACCTCTCACCGGCCGGGCGGGCGGGCTTCCGGGCCCGCCGGTACGCGGCGGCGGTGAAAAGGACGACGCCGAACCAGGAACAGCGGAAGCTTATACCGGCGAGCCATTCCCCTGGTCATTGAGTGAACGATGGGAAATATCAGTGTCTTATTGACAGAATTGGCCGAATAACCGCCGTGAAAGTATTCCGGAAAAAGGTCGCCCATTCCCGTCCGGTGAGGTGGGAGCGCATGTCTTTCCCGCTCACAGACGTGCCGGCCACCGACCGGCCCGCCGGGACGACGATCGCGACGCAGCGGACTTTCCGCGTGACACCCCGTTACCTTTCCGGCCCCGGATCCGGCCGATCACCCCTCGGAGGTAAAAAATTCCCCCGCCTGGGGTTATACATGCCGTAACGGCACCAAGTCTCACCCAGAGGAGTGGATTAGTGTCAGATATGTGAGCATCTCATCCCATGGTCCGCTGAAGCTGAGCGTTGGCGCGAGCACCGGCATGAAGATCGGCGCCACACTCCTGGCCATTCCCTTCGTCGGCGTCCCGCTGTTCGCGATCTCGAAGCTCGAACAGGCCGTTCAGCTGTCCGCCGAGGGATCCTCTCTCGACTCCCAGATCCTGATGGTGCCCTTCGTCGTGGTCCTGGTGGTCTTCCTCGTCGTCCTTCTCGGCATCTTCCGCTTCCGGGCTGAGATGGAGGGAGGCGTCGTGGAGGTCCACGGCGCGTTCACGACGCGCAGGGTGGACCTCGCGCGGGCCCACGTCTGGCTGGACTCCTTCCCCGAGTGCTCAAGGGCCCGCGACCTGACCGGCCACCGGCTCCCGTACCTGTACCTGTACGCCCAGGAGCCGGGCGGCCGCAAGATCCTGTTGCGGCTGCGCGCGGCGCGCGCCTTCCTGCCGCCGCACGAGCTGGCGGCCCTCGCGGGCGCCATCGAGTCGGGCCATCGTACGGGCGCGGACGCCGAGCGGGCGGCTCGGGCGGCCGACCTCCTCCGGCGCCTGAGCGCCGACCCCGCCATCAAGGTCCCCTGAGAACTCCCGTTCCCGCGACAACGCGGAGACGACGGCCGCAGGACGGTCATCCGGTTCGGGGCTTCAGTGCTCCGGCTTCGGAGAACCCGAACCACTGACTCGCTCCGCGGACTCCAGTGGGTTCAGCGCGAGTGAAGGTCTTCATGACGGAACCCACCGGACTTCGGAAGCTCAAAGTCAGGATTGGGTGGAGTTCAGCTCAAGACGCCTGAGGTAGGAACGAATTCCGGCTCCACCTGACGAAGTCCGCGGACCCTACCGGGGTGAAGCGGATTCATGTCCGGTGAGAACCGGCCCCACCCCTGGGGGCCTGGTTTGGGGCACGAGTGTGGGTACCAGCCTCAGCGGGGTCTGGTGCCAGGCCCGGAGCTCCGGTCGCTTTGATCACGAACGACGTTTGGGGACCACACTGTCGACGAGCTGGGCCGCGTCAGCCCGCCAGTCGGGCGAGGGCCAGTTTGTGTGCCCGGTCGAGGGATTCCGCAGCAGCGCAAGGGACGTCGGGCTGGACACCGGTGCCCTCCCAGTTCGTGCCGGAGACGGGGTTGATGGCGCGGCCGGTGGGGACGGTGGCTTCCAGGTGTGGATGCACGGTCCAGCCCTTGCACGGATGTGCGCCACCGCGGGTGGCCTCGCCGACGACAACGGCGCGGCCGAGCTGCTGCAGGTCGTAGGCCAGTTCCTCAGCGGCGGAGAAGGTGCTGTCACTGGACAACACATACAACGGTTTGCTGCCGCCGAAACGCGCGCCGGGGACGTGCGGCAGGCTCCAGGACTGCTCGCTGCGCTCGCCGCGGCGCCAGTACATGGTGTTGAGGTGGGTGCGCTCGTCCAGGAGGTAGCTGCAGACGAAGGCGACGGTGTCCGGGTCGCCGCCCCGGTTGCCGCGAAGGTCCACGATCAGCGCCTGAGCGCGGGAAGCCAGGGTGAGCGCGGCGCTCAGCGGTTCGGCGGCCCACCCCAGCGGAAACAGCATCGGCGCCAGCTCCACCACGACGACCCCCCCGTCGAGCAACTCCAGCCGGGGCGCACCGCCCAGCGAGGTGTCGAAGTCCCGGCGGATGGACTCCAGGGTCGCCGCGCCCTGCTCGGGGGACACCGGGTCGGCGTGGTGCTTCAGCCTCAGGTGTTTGTCGTCGTTGACGGACTGCAGGTCCGCGGTGACCAGACGGGCGAGCTCCTCGGCGCCGCCGACGTCGTAAGCGCCCTCGGCGAGGCGTCGTCGTAGCAGGTCGGCGAGCTGCTCGGCTATCTCCGGGAAAACGTAGTGCTCGGTCAGCAATCGGGCTGTCTCGTCGACGACAGGAGCGGGCCGAAGGTTCGTCAGAGTTGTCATAGCAGGGGAGTAGAGCACTGCCCTTACGAAAACGTCAAAAGACTGAATTGTGCGGCCTCGATAGGTCGCTCCGGCAGACTTCAGGCGATGTCCGCGTACCCGACCGCGGTCCGCGAACTGAGATCGAAGACCGGTTCCAGGTGCGACGGGTCCGCGTCGACCACGAGTGCTTCCCGGGGGAGGCGGTCACCTCGGATCTGCTCAAGCCGGACGCCGAGAAGCAGTGGACGCCAGGTCGGGTGGTAGTCGCCGACGGGCGCGGTGCCGGCAGCCGGGCGCCCCCGCACCCGGCCGGACGCGGTCGCCGCGGCCTGGAAGCGTTCGGCGGCACGGCGCGGGGGCCGGCCGTCCTCGAGGACACAGCGGGCCGGCCGAAGCCGGCCCGTCTCACTCGGCGGGGCGTTACGGTGGGACACAAGGAGCTCCGGGAAGCTCGGCGTAGATGCCGCAATCCACACCGAACCCGTAGGCCCTCCCTCGTTTCAACGACTCCGAAGATCGTGTCACCGCGTATTCAACCTCTGTGGTCACTACACCTAGGGTTGGCCCGTGCTGCATCTACGCGTGATCTGTCCGCCGGAACTGTCGGACAAGGTGCTGGAGATCCTCGACGGGTGCGTCGGCGTCGTCAACATCGTCGTTTTCCCCGGTGCCGCGCGCTCCCCCGCCGGTGACCTCGTCCAGTTCGACATCGCCCGCGAGGCCGCCAATGAGGTGATCGAGCGGCTCCAGGAGCTCGGCCTGCACACGGAGGGCTCGATCGCGGCCGAGCAGGTCGACCTGTCGATCTCGGAGGTGGCCGAGCGCGCCCAGGAGGAGGCGCCCGGCGACAGCGACGACGCGGTGGTCTGGGCGGAGTTCGCCCAGCGGGTCGACGAGGACACCCGGCTCACCTGGGCCTTCCTCTCGTTCCTCACGATCGCCACGCTGCTCGCGGCGATCGGCGTGATCGTCAACTCGCCGATCCTCATCATCGGCGGGATGGTGATGGGGCCGGAGTTCGGCGCGATCGCGGCCGTCTGCTTCGGCCTGCTCCGTACCGACAGGGACCTCATCGGCCGCGCGGCCAGGACCCTGGTCCTGGGCTTCGCCGCCGCCATCGCGATCACCTTCGTCTGCGCGCTGGTCTCGCGGGGGCTCGGCTGGATCGGGGTGGGCTCGCTCGGGACCGGGCACGAGGAGATCGAGTTCATCGTCAAGCCCGACAGGTGGTCGTTCATCGTCGCGCTGCTCGCCGGGGCCGCCGGGGTGCTCTCGGTCACCGCGGGCAAGTCGTCTGCCCTGGTCGGCGTCTTCATCTCGGTCACCACGGTCCCCGCCGCCGGATACTTCGCGGTCGCCGCCGCGCTGGCCCGCTGGGGCGACATGGCCGCCTCGGCCGTCCAGCTCGGGGTGAACGTCGCGGGCATGATCATTTCCGGGGTGGTGACGCTCCTCGTCCAGAGGGCCTACTGGTCCCGGTTCGGGATGAGACTCCCGGCCCGTCCTGGGGGGAGTTAGCGGCTCAGAATTGCCCTTTCGGACGAGGCGAGACTCCTTCGTGTGACGGAGGTGCGCACCTGCGGCGACGGATAGTGTCCGAGCATGACTATCCTCGCCACCGAGGGATTGACCAGACGTTTCCCCCGGGTGACGGCGCTCGACCAGCTCACCGTCACCGTCGGCCCCGGTGTGACCGGCCTCGTCGGCGCGAACGGCGCGGGCAAATCCACGCTGATCAAGATCCTGCTCGGTCTGCTCGAACCCAGCGCGGGAAGCGCCCAGGTGCTGGGCATGGACTCGACGACCAGGGGGGCGGAGATCCGCCGGGTCGTGGGTTACATGCCGGAGCACGACTGCCTGCCGCCCGACCTGTCCGCCACCGAGTTCACCGTGCACATGGCCCAGATGTCGGGCCTGCCGCGCACCGCGGCCCGCGAGCGCGCCGCCGACGTCCTGCGCCACGTCGGGCTGTACGAGGAGCGCTACCGGGCGATGGGCGGCTACTCCACCGGCATGAAGCAGCGCGTCAAGCTGGCCCAGGCCCTGGTGCACGACCCGCGCCTCGTCCTGCTGGACGAGCCCACCAACGGCCTCGACCCGCGGGGCCGCGACGAGATGCTCTCGCTGATCCGCAGGATCGGCTCCGAGTTCGGCATCAGCGTGCTGGTCACCTCCCACCTCCTGGGCGAGCTGGAGCGGGTCTGCGACCACGTCATCGTGATCGACGGCGGCAAGCTGCTGCGCTCCTCGGCCATCGGGGAGTTCACCCAGATCACCCAGACCGTGACCGTCGAGGTCGAGGAGGGCCAGGACGCGCTGTCTGCCCGCCTGACCGAGCTGGGTGAGACCGTCACCCCGCACGGCAGGCTGCTGCTCGTCCACGTCCGCGCGCCGGAGACCTTCGACGCGCTCCGCGACGCGGTCTGCGAGCTCGACCTCTGCCTCGTGCGCGTGGAGCAGGGCCGCCAGCGCATCGAGGACGTCTTCAGGGAGCCGGTCAATGTCTGAGTCCATCTCCGAGCCGATGCCGGGACCCACGGGCGTCATCCACGACATCGGATACCGCCACTACGAGGGGCCGCGGCTCGGCCGCGGCCACGCCACCGCCGCGCTGACCGTGCACAGCCTGCGCGGGATCTTCGGGCTCGGCCGCACCGCCCGCTCGAAGATCATCCCGTTCGCGCTCGTGGGCGTGATGCTCCTGCCCGCGGTCGTCTCCATCGCGATCATGGCGCTGGCCAAGCAGGAGGGGATGCGCTACACCGATTACGCCGTCGTCATGCAGGCCGTGCTCGCGATCTTCCTCGCCTCGCAGTCGCCGTACGCCGTCGCGCCCGACCTGCGCTTCCGGGTGCTGCCCCTCTACCTGTCGCGCCCGGTGACGATCTGGGACTACGTCGGGGCGAAGCTCGCGGCGATGACGACCGCGATGTTCCTGCTGCTGGCGGCGCCGCTCACCGTGCTCTACATCGGCGAGGTGGTCATCGACCTGCCCGGCGACACGCACACCGCCGACTACCTCACCAGCATGGCCGGAGCGGTCGGCTACGCCCTGCTGCTCGCCTGCCTGGGCATAGCGATCGCCTCGTTCACCCCCAGGCGCGGCCTGGGCGTGGCCGCGGTCATCGCCTTCTACCTGCTCGCCTCCGCCGTGTCGACCGTGCTGTTCGCGACGCTGGAGTCGATGGGCGACGACGCCACCGCCGCGTGGGCGTGGCTGATCAACCCGTTCTTCCTGGTGGACGCCGCCGTACACGTCGGGATCTTCGGGGCGGAGCCCACCGCGAGCGTCGTCTATCCCGAGAGCGGCGGCTCCCTGGTCGCGGGCGTGATCATGATCGCGCTGATCGCCCTGTCCCTCACGGCCCTGATCGCGCGCTACCGTAAGGCGGCCTCCCGATGAAGATCGAACTGGCCCAGGTCTCCCGCTGGTACGGCAACGTGGTCGCCGTCAACGACATCACCATGACCGTCGGCCCCGGCGTCACCGGCCTGCTCGGCCCGAACGGCGCGGGCAAGTCCACGCTGCTGCACATGATGGCCGGGTTCCTCGCCCCCTCGGGCGGCACCGTCACCCTCGACGGCGACCGCATCTGGCGCAACCACGACATCTACCGCTCCATCGGCCTGGTCCCCGAGCGCGAGGCCGTCTACGGCTTCCTCACCGGCTGGCAGTTCGTGCTGTCCAGCGCCAGGCTGCACCGCCTGCCCAACCCCGACGACGCCGCCCGCAAGGCGCTCGCCCTGGTGGAGATGGAGAGCGCCAAGGACCGCAGGATCGAGACGTACTCCAAGGGCATGCGCCAGCGCGTCAAGGTGGCCGCGGCCCTCGTCCACGACCCGCAGGTCCTGCTGCTCGACGAGCCGTTCAACGGCATGGACCCGCGCCAGCGCCTGCACCTGATGGACCTGGTCCGCGCCATGGGCACCGCGGGCAAGACCATCCTGTTCAGCTCGCACATCCTGGAGGAGGTGGAGCGGGTCGCCCAGCACATCGAGGTGCTGGTCGCCGGGCGCCACGCCGCCTCCGGGGACTTCCGCGAGATCCGCCGCCGGATGACCGACCGCCCGCACCTGTTCCGGGTCCGCTCCAGCGACGACCGCCGCCTGGCGTCCGCGCTGATCGCCGACGCCTCCTCGGGCTCGGTCTCGCTGACCGAGGCGGGCCTGGAGGTGCACGCCGTCGACTTCCGGCGCTTCACCCGGCTGCTGCCCAGGGTCGCCAAGGACGCCGACATCCGGATCCTGCAGGTCTCCCCCGCCGACGAAGACCTGGAGAGCGTCTTCTCCTACCTGATCAACAGGAGCAGCTGACCATGAACGGTGTCATCGCCGGAATCTCCTACCGGGCGCTCCTCGGCCGCCGCCGGATCTGGCTGCTGATCATGCTGCCCCTGGTGCTGGTCGCCATGGCCGCCCTGCTGAAGTTCATCGGCGCCGCCGACGAGCGGACCGCGGTCACGCTCATGCAGACCTTCGCCATCGGCACCATGCTGCCGCTGCTCGGCCTGATCGCGGGGACCGGGGTGATCGCCCCCGAGATCGACGACGGCACGATCATCCACCTGCTGTCCAAGCCGATCTCCCGCCCGGTGATCGCGCGGACCAAGTTCGTGGTCGCCGCCTCGATGCTCGCGCTGTTCGCCGCCGTGCCGACCTTCGTCGCGGCCTACCTCCTGGTCAACCTCGAATCCGGCATCGCGTACGGCTTCGCGCTCGGCGCCCTCGTCGGCGGGATCGCCTACGCGGCGGTGTTCATGCTGCTGGGCGTGCTGACCCGGCACGCGGTCACGATCGGCATCGTCTACGCGCTCGTCTGGGAGGGCGTGGTCGGCAACTTCGTGCCCGGCGCCCGCAGGTTCTCCATCCAGCAGTGGGCCCAGACGATCGCCGACCAGCTGTCCTCCTCCGCCTTCTTCTCCACCGAGATCGCCCTCGGCTTCGCCGTCCCCGCCCTCGCCGTCGTCACCGTCGGCGCGGTCGTCTGGGCGGGCATCCGCCTGCGGAGCTTCTCCCTCACCGGCGACGAGTAGGGACTCACGTGCGTCCCCTCTCCCGGGGGGGCGCGCGTGTACCGTTCGAATATGAAGCCGTACCTGAGCGAGCTGCGCCTCACGGAGTTCAAGACGTTTCGCGACGCGAGACTCCCGCTGGGCGGCATGACAGCGCTCATCGGCCGCAACAGCAGCGGAAAGTCGAACGCGCTCGACGGGCTTGAGGTGCTCTCCCGGCTGGCGGCCGGTGCGGACATCGTGGACGCGCTCGACAGCAGGCGCGGCGACGAGGGACCCCTCCGCGGGGGCATCGAAGGATGTCCCCCGCACGGAACGGACCGGTTCAGCCTGGGCTGCACAGTCGTCGCCATGAACCGCGCAACCCCCGAGCCGGGCTCCTACTTCTACGTGGAACTCGACGTCACGATCCAGGTCCGCCCCGAGCCGGAGATCATCAGCGAAACACTTTGGGGCATGTCGGGTAAAAATCGATATACGAAAAACCCCCGGGAGCGATTTCGCCACAAGCTGCTCGCGACCGAAAGCGGCTCACCAGGGTCGGGCAGCATCGACGCCACCTGGTACGGCGGCCGGCCCGGTCGCGGCCCCCGCGCCCCCTTCCGTTCCTCCCGGCTCCTGACCAGCCAGCTCGCCCTCCGGGTGGAGGGCAGGAACGATAAGGAACGCGCGGTCCTCACGGCGGCCGAGGACATGCTGGAAACCCTGCGCGGCGTCTTCCACCTCGATCCCGTTCCTCACCTGATGAGGCAGTACGTTCCCGGCCGCGACACAAGGCTGCGCAGGACCGCGGAGAACCTCTCCGCCGTCATCGGGCACATGGCGACGCACGACGCCGAGCGATTCCGGCAGCTTCTCAACCGCGTGCAGGGTCTCGTCGAGCACGAGGTGACGGGGATCGAGGCCATTCGTTCGGACCTGAACGATGTGATGCTCGCCCTGCGGGAAGGACCCGCGATCACCCCCGCACGCGAGATGAGCGACGGCCTGCTGAGGTTCACGGCCATCGCCACGACACTGCTGCGACAGGGACGTGATCTCGACCTGGGCGGGCGCGACACGAGTGATGACAGGAAATCGCCCATGCTGGTCATCGAGGAACTGGAGAACGGCCTCCATCCATCCCAGGCGACGCAGGTGCTCGAACTCGTGAAGCAGGCGACCGCGGACGACTCCGCCCGCGTGATCTTCACCACGCACAGTCCGGCCCTGCTTTCCGCGCTGAGCTCCGAGGACCACAAGAACGTCGTGGTGTGCTCCCGGGATCGTGCCACCGGCCTGTCCAACCTGCGTACGCTTCCCGAAATCGACGGTTACCCTAGCCTGATGGCGCAGGGGGATCTCGGCACGATCATCACGTCGGGCCTGCTGGAGCAGGCACCGCCCCGAGAGCGTGACTTCAGCGAGTTCGACCGTCTGATGGGAATCGGCTGACGATGGCCCGCAGGGTCGAGTTCGTCGACACCTCGGTGCTCTGCAACATCCTCGACGTCCCCGGGAAGAACCAGGACCGGGACAGCGTGCTGCGGGCGCTGCGGGCGCTGCGGGACGAGAAACGATCATGCGAGCTCATCCTGCCCGTCACCACGGTGATCGAGACCGGCAACCACATCGCCCAGCTCTCGGACGGCCGGCTCCGCAGGCAGCACGCCGACAAGCTGTCCGATCTGCTCGGACTCGTCATCACCGGGCAGGCACCGTGGGTGCTGCACACCGTCGAATGGGGTGAGGGCTTCCTTCGGTCGCTCCTGTCGGGAGCGGGAACGGGAACGCCGTTCTCCGACCACGTGATGGCCAAGCTGGGTCTGGGTGACCTCTGCATCCTGACCGAACGCGAGCTCTATCGAGCCAGGGTCAGTGGCGTGGACGTCGGCATCTGGACCCTGGACGCGCAGCTCCGATCGCATTCCTGAGCACCTCCGAGGCGGCTCGCCCGAAAAACGGCGTGACCTTCTTTCGCCGGCGGTAAAACCCCGAGCCGCGGGTCAGCCCCCGAGACCGGGCACACGAAAGAGCGCGGCCCGCACCTCGTGAGGTGCGGGCCGCGCTCTTTCGGCGTTCTTCCGGTTCGGAGGCAGGCCGTGCGGACGACCTCGCTCTCCCCGGTTCAGACACAGGCCGTGCGGACGACCTCGGCCAGCCGGCCGGCCAGCTGCTCGGCCTGTTCCGCCGACGCCGCCTCGACCATGACGCGGATCATCGGCTCGGTACCGCTCGGCCGGATCAGCACGCGCCCGGTCTCCCCCAGCTCCGACTCCGCAGCGCTGACCGCGGCGGTCAGCTCGGGCACCGAGGCCTTGGACCGGTCGACGTCCTTCACGTTGACCAGGACCTGCGGCAGGCGGGTCATCACCGAGGCCAGCTCGGCCAGCGACTTCTTCTCCCGCGCCACGACCGCCAGCAGGTGCAGCGAGGTCAGCAGGCCGTCCCCGGTGGTGGCGTGGTCGAGCATCAGGACGTGGCCGGACTGCTCGCCGCCGAGGTTGTAACCGCCGGCCCTCATGGCCTCCAGGACGTAGCGGTCGCCCACGGCGGTCTCGACGACGTCGACACCGGCGTTCTTGAGCGCGATCTTGAAGCCCAGGTTGGACATGACCGTGGCCACCACGGTGTCACCGGCCAGCTTCCCCTCGGCGCGCATGGCCATGGCCAGCACGGCCATGATCTGGTCGCCGTCGATGATCTCACCGGTGTGCGAGACCGCCAGGCAGCGGTCCGCGTCGCCGTCGTAGGCGATGCCCACGTCCGCGTCGCGGGAGACCACGATCTGCTGGAGCTTGTCCAGGTGGGTGGAGCCGACCCCCGCGTTGATGTTGAGACCGTCGGGGCGCGCCCCGATCGTCTCCACGGTGGCTCCGGCCCGCAGCAGCGCCTCGGGAGCCACCATGTGGGCGGCGCCGTGGGCGCAGTCGAGGACCACGTTCAGGCCGTCGAGACGGCCGTTCACGGTGGACAGCACGTGGGACACGTAGCGGTCGGCCTCACCGTACGCCTCGCGTACGCGGCCGACCGAGGCACCGACAGGACGCTCCCACTTCTCGCCGAGCCGCTGCTCGATCTCGTTCTCCACCGTGTCGGGCAGCTTGTAGCCGCCTCGGGTGAGGAACTTGATCCCGTTGTCGGGGGCGGGGTTGTGGGAGGCGGAGATCATCACGCCCATGTCGGCTCTGAGAGCCGTCGTCAGGTAAGCGACCGCCGGGGTGGGCAGCACGCCGAGCCGGAGAACGTCCACACCAGACGACGCGAGGCCGGCGACCACCGCGGCCTCCAGGAATTCTCCTGAAGCCCGAGGGTCCCGGCCCACGACGGCGACGGGACGGCCCCGCCGCCCGACGCTGGTATTGAACGCCCCGGCATCGCCGAGGACATGAGCCGCGGCCACGGACAGGTCCATGGCGAGCTCGGCCGTGAGGTCGCGTCCAGCGACCCCACGTACCCCGTCGGTGCCGAAAAGGCGCCCCAACGCTTAACGCTTGCTGTACTGCGGAGCCTTGCGGGCCTTCTTGAGGCCGTACTTCTTGCGCTCGGTGGCGCGGGCGTCACGGGTCAGGAAGCCGGCCTTCTTCAGCGGCGGGCGGTTGACCTCGACGTCCAGCGCGGTCAGCGCGCGGGAGAGACCCATGCGCAGGGCACCGGCCTGGCCGGTCACGCCGCCGCCGTTGATGCGGGCGATGACGTCGAACTGCTCCTCGGCACCGAGCACCACGAAGGGCTCGTTGACGATCTGCTGGTGGACCTTGTTCGGGAAGTAGTTCTCAAGCGTACGACCGTTGATCGTCCACTTGCCGGTGCCCGGCACGATGCGCACGCGGGCCACGGACTCCTTGCGACGGCCCGTGCCGTACGAGTTGCCGGTGGTGATGGGCTTGCGGACGGCGACGTCGCCGCTGGCGGTGGACTCGGAGGTGTACTCGGAGGGGAACTCCTCCGCGGAGTACGCTTCCTGCTCGCCCTCGACGGGCGTCTCGACACCGGTGGACTCAGCCACGGTTCTCCTCTAACTTTCCTACTCGGCGTCGGCCATCGGCCAACGCTGCTGGCGACAAGCAGCTAGTGACTACTGGGCGATCTGGGTGAGCTCGAAAGACACCGGCTGCTGCGCCTGGTGCGGGTGCTCGGAACCGGCGTAGACCTTGAGCTTCTTGATCATCTTCCGGCCGAGAGCGTTCTTGGGCAGCATGCCCTTCACGGCCTTCTCGACGGCGCGGTCGGGACGCTTGTCCATGAGCTCGCCGTAGGTCATGGAACGCAGACCGCCCGGGTAGCCCGAGTGGCGGTAGGCCTTCTTCTGCTCAAGCTTGTTACCGGTCAGCGCGACCTTGTCGGCGTTGATGACGATGACGAAGTCACCGGTGTCGACGTGGTTGGCGAAGGTCGGCTTGTGCTTACCGCGAAGCAGGATCGCGACGTGGCTGGCCAGCCGGCCAAGCACGATGTCGGTGGCGTCGATGATGTGCCACTGACGCTCGACTTCGGCAGGCTTGGGTGTGTACGTGCGCACGGTCGTATGCCTTCTTTGGTCGCGTCTTCGGCGCTGTCGGAGAGGACAGCAACATGGTCGGTAGGTGCGGGCACACGACAGCCCGGACCTTCCGTCTCCAGGAAAAGAGGAGATGACGCCGGACGCGCCGCGTATCGGTCTGCGAGAGGAGACCAATTCGCACACAACGAACTAGCAGGATACCGGCACGGGAGAGTGCTTGCAAAACGACATGACTCTCCGCCGGTATCCCTGGCAGTCTACCCGCCCCCGGGCGATGCCCGGGAACCGCCACGCGCGGGGCGACGGGATCGGACGGCCACCGTGAAAGGCCCTCACCAGGGGCGGAACCCGGCGGCGCGCCCTTTCGACGCCCTTTCGGGGAGGAGAACGGACGACGATCTCAGGGTCGCCGTACCGGAACCTTCACGGAACGGTTCCAACATGTTCTCAGCATTCCCTTCTTCCTCACCGCAAACATCTCTATCTTTGATAGCGGTATGTGGCAGCTTCCTCACCCCGGGCATACCCAGCGAACGCGCCTGCGTCGCATGGGGGTGTTCGTGTGCCTGCTCGCCGTTCTGCTGGTCGGCTTCGTCATCGGCCGGGGCAGCCGCGACGAGAACGCGGCGGACCAGATCTACCTGAACGACACCGGGCCGGCGAGGCCCACACCCAGCGGCGCCCTGGCCGGACAGGCCGAGCGCGCCCCCCTCGCCCGGGTCGCCCGCGCCTCCGACGCCCCCGCCATCCCCGACACCCCCCAGGACCGGCGCCCCCGCCCCACCCCGACCGCCGACGCGTCCACCGGCGGCTCCGGGGAGGACGGCCCCTCCCGATACCTGCTCAACGGCGACGGCGCCACCCCCGCCCTCGGCGCGATGGAGCGCGAGGTCGTCCGGCTCATCAACGTCGAGCGCAAGCGGGCCGGGTGCGCTCCGCTGCGGACCGACAGGCGGCTGACCGCGTCGGCCAGGAGGCACTCGGCCGGGATGGCGGCCGCCGGAAGCCTCTCCCACACCTCCGCCGACGGCACGTCCCCCTGGGAGCGGATGGAGGCCACCGGCTACCGCGACGGCGGCGCGGAGAACATCGGGCGCGGCTACACCTCCCCCGACGAGGCGGTGCGCAGCTGGATGGGGACCAGCGGCCACCGGCGCAACATCCTCAACTGCGAGCTCACGGCCACCGGGGTCGGGGCCGTCCAGGGTCCCGACGGGCCCTGGTGGACCCAGGACTTCGGATACTCCTGAGCCAACCGGCTCCGATCCCGGGCTACGCTCGGCCCATGGGTTTTCCCGTGGAGCCACCGCGTCGCCAGCCTTACAACCGGCCTGACAACCGGCCTGACGCGTCGCCGCCGGCACAGGGCCAGCACTGGTTCGACGCCTCGCCGAACAACCGCCCCCCCGAGCCCCCTCCGCAGGCCACCCAGCCCTCCGGGCCGCGCGGACGCTCCGCGGAGCCGCCCAAGGAGCGCCCCCGCCAGGAGATGTGGAGCCCGTACGACGAGGGGCCCCGCTCGCGCCGCCCGATCTACATCGCGGCCGGGGCGTTCGCCGTGCTGGTCGCCGCGGGCGTCGGCCTGGCCGTGCTCGCCAACTCCGACCCCGCCCCGGTGCCCGGCGCGACGGGCCCCACCGCCCAGGCCCCCCTCATACCGCCCGCCAGCACCGCGGAGGGCAAGTTCGGCTTCGCCTCCTCCCGGGCCGGCGACCCGCACCTTCTCACCCTGAACGAGGTCTTCAAGCGCGCGAAGGTGAAGATCGGCGGGCAGACCTACCTGATGACCACGCGCAGGACCGACAAGAAATGCGACAAGGCGGTGGTCGGGGAGAAGCTCCAGAAGGCCCTCGTCGCGGCCAAGTGCAACCAGCTCCTGCGCGCGAGCTTCCGCGACGCCTCAGGGAAGATCATCGGCACCGTGGGCGTCGCCAACCTCAAGACGTCGGCGGGGGCGTCCAAGGTCGTCTCGGTCGGCTCCGGCAAGGAGCGGGAGGAATACCTCAAACCGCTGCCAGGTAAGGATAAGGTCACCAAACTTCTCGGCACCGGTGAGGCGTTCGTGGGCGAATGGCGCCACGGGCACTACGCGGTGATGGTCTGGTTCCAGTACAAAGACGGCCACCTGCCGAAGAAGACCGAGGTCAAGAAGCTGAACCAGGCGGCCTTCGGCACGGCGGACGCGACCATCACCCCCGCCCTCGAAGCACGATCGCTCACCGGAAAACGACCTTGACCATGGGGTCATACTCCCCCTTTGAGGCATGAACCCGGCAGACGATACGGCCATACTCGCATGACGATCTCCGGCTGTCGCTAGGCTGCCTCGTATGCGTGGCCAGGAATCCGGGTCCGAGCACCAACGTGAAGCCGAGGGTTCGGCAGCGCCGGCGACGCCGCCGCCGAGTTTCGGCCAGCCCTCGCCCCACGTGCTGCGGACCGATCTCACAGGTGACGAGCAGCCCCACAGTCCCTCCGCGTGGCCGGAGGTGACCCCGGGGGCGGCTCAGCCATGGACGGTCCCCGGTGACGGGGCCCCCTACGACTGGTACGCCCAGCCGGAGGACGACCCGCCCGCCCCCTGGCCCGGCTCCTCGCACCCCGCGCCCCGGCCCGAACCGCTCCCGCACCCGGAGCCCTCAGGTCCCCCGCGGCCCGAGTTCTCCCCCGAGCCCCCGCGCTCCGATCCCGCCAGGCCCGGGTTCCCGCCCGGCCCCTCGGGAAGCGGCCGTCCGGACCTCCCCTCCGACCTTTCAGGCTCGCGAACCGATCCCCCGGGCCCCCGGCCCGAGTTCCCCGAGTTCCCCGGCGCGCGGCCCGGGTTCCCGCCCGGTCCCTCCGGTCCCGCCTGGTCCGAGTTCTCCCGGCCCGATCCGGCCCCCCCGGCCCCTCCGGCGTGGATCAACTCCCCCACGCCCCCGGAGCCCTCCCCTCCCGCCTGGCCCGCACCGCCGAGCGCACCCGACCCCTCGGGTCCCTCCTGGTCCGGCGCTCCCAGCACCTCGGACGCCACCTCCCCCGCCTGGCCACCCCCGCCGAGCACGCCCGACCCCTCGGGCCCGTCCTGGCCCGGCGCCTCCGGCACCTCCGACGCGACCTCCCCCGCCTGGCCACCCCCGCTCCGGGACGACACCTCTCCCGCCTGGCCGTCTCCCGGCGACCAGCCGTCCGCGCCCTGGCCCGGCCCTCCGGGACCTGGCGATCCTCCCGGCCCCGCGTGGCCCGGCGCCTCCACCACCTCCGACACGACCTCCCCCGCCTGGCCGCCCCCGCCGAGCACGCCCGACACCTCGGCCCCGTCCTGGCCCGGCGCCTCCGGCACCTCCGACGCGACCTCCCCCGCCTGGCCACCCCCGCTCCGGGACGACACCTCCCCCGCGTGGCCGACGGACCCGGCCGCCCCTTCGGGGTCCGGCGGGATCGGCGAGGGCGAGCGCCGCGAGCAAGGCGGTCCCGCGCCGCGGAACGACCAGCCGCTGTCCACCGCGCCCATCGTGCCGGGCGCGCCCCCCTGGCAGCCGCCCCCCGCCTTCACGGCCGCGGCCGCCGGCATGCAGGTCTGGCCCTCGTCCGGCCAGGAGGCCCCCTGGCCCGCCGCGACCGGCGAGCCGGTGTGGACGGCCGACCCCGAGGAGAGCGCCGCCCGCCCGGGAGAGCCCGGCGACGTCGCCGTGTGGCCACCGGACGCCGTACCCCAGCAGGAGCCCGGCGAGAGCGGCGACACCACGGTCGACGTCCGCGCCACCGGGCCCGCCGCGCCGGGGCACCCCGAGCACGGGGACCTCCTGGACAGCGGACCCGGCCCCGCGCCCCAGCGGGACCCGCTCGCCCAGCAGGACTCACCGCAGGCCTCTCCTCAGCAGCCCCCCGCGCCCGCACCGGCCGGCCCGCAGGCCGAGCCCCTCCCGCCCGGTTCCGCCCCGGCGGCCCGGCCCCCCGTGCCCGGACCCGCGGCGGCCCCCATGGCAGCGCCCATGTCCGCGCCCCTGGCCCAGCCCGTCGCCCGCCAGGACCCGGAGCCGGCCTCCCCGGTGCCCACGCCGCCCCTCGAACAGGCCGCCCACGACCGGACGCCGTCCCCGGCCGGCGATCCCGGCCAGACGGCCGCGCAGCTCTTCCCCGTCTCCGACGCGACCCCGCCGGGCGGCATCCCCGTCGTCACCGATGTCGCCCCGCCGTTCCCGGTCCTGCCGCCCCCGCCGGCGGCCTCCGCCCCGGCGGGCGAGTCGACGGCCGTCCTCGGGACCGGCCCGGCGACGACACGCGGGGCGTTCACCCCGCTCTCGGCGTTCACCCCCGAGCCCCCGCCCTCTCCCCCCGCACCGGCCCGCAGCAGGGCGAGTACGACGCTGATCGCGGCCGTGGTCGCGGTCGTCGTGGTCGGCATCGGCACCGGCGCCTTCTTCGCCTACCAGTCGTTCAGCGCCAAGCAGTCGGCGAACGCGACGGACCCGATCCCCAGTTCCGGGACCCTCGACCCCACCGACGACCTGGACATCACCGGCGAGCCCGAGCCCATCAACACCACGATGCTCAACTCGGAGAAGACCGACCCGGGCACGATGACCGTGGCCGACGCCTTCGGCAAGAAGGTCTCCGTAGCCGGGGCGACGTTCACCAGGGTCAAGACCGACGTCACCGAGCAGTGCCAGAAGGCCGCGTCCGGCAAGTTCGCCGGCACCCTGCGCACCCAGGACTGCCGCCGGGTGCTGCGGGCGACGTACGTGGACAGCAAGCGGAGATACGCCGTCACCACGGGGATCGCCGTGCTGCCCACCCGCGAGTCCGCGGTCGCGGCCGACAAGGCCAAGAACCTCGGCAGCAACCTCTGGTTCCGCGGCCTGCCCTCGGCCGCGGGCACCGGCGGCGAGCGGGTGCACATCGCGGGCGGCTACGCGGCCGGGATGGTGTGGGGCCGCTACATCGTGTTCAGCTACGCCACCTTCAGCGACGGGCACACGCCGACCGCGAAGGAGAAGGGCCTGGGCAAGGTCAGCGGCGCCTTCCGCGACCAGACCGCGAAGGTCGTGGAGCGCCGCGTCACGAGCTGAGCGTCCCAAGCTGTGAGCCGGGCATCGGGCGGCACGGGCCGAGCGTCCCAAGCTGTGAGCCGGGCATCGGGCAGCACGGGCCGAGCGTCCCGCGCCATGAACCGGGCATCAGGCAGCACGGGCCGAGCGTCCCGCGTCACGGGCCAGCGTCCGGCGCCGTGAGCCGGGCGTTCGCCATCACGAGCTGAGCGTCCGCACCCGGCGGGTCTCCGAGGCCCGCCGGGCGAGTTCCTCGGCGCCGGGATAGCGCACCTCCTCCAGGCAGAGCCCGTGCGCGGGCGCGACGTGCACCCCCGAGTCCCGTACGGCCCTCGCCAGCACCCCTCCCGGCCAGCCGACCGGGAGCCGGCCCTCACCGACGGGCAGCAGCGATCCGACGAGCGCCCGGACCATGGAGTGGCAGAACGCGTCGGCCGTCACCGTCGCGACGACGAGCCCGTCCGCGCGGACCCAGTCGAGCCGCTGGAGCTCGCGGATCGTGGTCGCGCCCTCGCGCTTCTTGCAGAACGCGGCGAAGTCGTGCTCGCCGAGGAGGGCGGCGGCGGCCGCGTTCAGCCGGTCCACGTCGAGCGGCCTGTTGTACCAGACGACCTCGCGGCGGCGGAGCGGGTCGACCCCGCCCGGGGCGTCGGAGATCCGGTAGGCGTACCGCCTCGACAGCGCCGAGAACCGCGCGTCGAAGCCCTCAGGAGCCACCGTGACGAGACGCACGCGCACATCGGGCGGCAGGACTCCGGCGAGCCTCCTGCGCATGGCAGAGAGCCTCTCGTCGAGCTCCGCGGCCTCCGCGAGCTCCGCTGATCCGGGCTCAGGGGCCTCGCCCCCGGCTCTCCCCCGGCGGTCGCGGCCGTCCAGCGCGACGAGCGCGCCGGGGTCCAGGTCGACGTGGGCCACCTGGCCGCGGGCGTGCACGCCCGCGTCGGTCCGCCCGGCCACGGTCAGCGCCGGAGGCTCGGCGAGCCGCAGGATCCTGCCGAGCGCCTCCTCGATCTCTCCCTGGACCGTACGCCGTCCGGGCTGCTTGGCCCACCCGGAGAAGTCGGTGCCGTCATAGGCGAGATCCAGCCTCAGCCGTACCACGATGGTTCCTTTCTGGGACCCCCACGGGCTCCCACCGGCTCCCACGGCCTCACGGGCATTCCCGGGAGGGCGCCCGGAGACCGCCCGGAAGAACGGAAAGGGCCCGGCGCCCCCGTGGAGGAGGTGCCGGGCCCGTTCACGGAGCCTGAGATCAGCCCTGAGACCAGCACAGGGCCCGAATCAGCACAGGGCCTGGGATCAGGCGTTGTCCTTCTTGTCCTTCTTGTCCTCAGTCTCCTCGACGGGAGCCTCGGTCGTCTCCTCGGAGGCCTTCGTCTCCTCGGTGGTCTCGGCCTTGGCCTCGTCGGCCTTGGTCTCCTCGACCTCGGCCTCCTTGACCTCCTTGGCCTCCTCCGCCTTGGGCGCGGTGGCCTTGGCGGCGGCCGGGGTCTGGCCGACCTTGACCGCGTTCAGCGGCTCGGACACCAGCTCGATCACGGCCATGGGGGCGGCGTCGCCCTTACGGAGGCCGATCTTGGTGATCCGGGTGTAGCCGCCGGGACGCTCGGCGAAGGTGGGGGCGATCTCGGTGAAGAGGTGGTGGACGACGCTCTTGTCCTTGACGATCGTCAGCACCTGGCGACGGTTGTGCATGTCGCCCTTCTTCGCCTTGGTGATCAGCTTCTCCGCCACCGGACGCAGACGCTTCGCCTTGGCCTCGGTGGTCTTGATCCGGCCGTGCTGGAACAGCTGGGTGGCGAGGTTCGCCAGGATCAGCCGCTCGTGGGCCGGGCTGCCGCCGAGACGGGCACCCTTGGTGGGCCTAGGCATAACGTTCTCCTTGGGAGTAAACCCGCCCCGGCCGTACGAGGTACCGGGGTCGGGCCGGGGGCCGGAGGGCCCCCGTCATCGTGAAACTCGGTGACACCGGACGTGACGGGAGGTCACCCGGTGCCACGGGACGCCGCGAGGCGTCCCGGGACTCAGTACTGCTCGGTCTCGACGTACGCGCTGTCGTCGTCGTCGTAGCCGCCGCCGGCCACCGCGCTCGGGTCGAACCCGGGCGGGGAGTCCTTGAGCGCGAGCGTCATCTCGTGCAGCTTCTGCTTGACCTCTTCGATGGACTTGGCACCGAAGTTCCTTATGTCCAGGAGGTCCTGCTCGCTGCGGGCCACGAGCTCACCCACGGTGTGGATGCCCTCGCGCTTGAGGCAGTTGTAGGAGCGGACCGTGAGGTTCAGCTCCTCGATCGGCAGCGCCAGGTCGGCGGCGAGCGCCGCGTCCGTCGGCGACGGGCCGATGTCGATGCCCTCGGCCTCGACGTTCAGCTCGCGGGCGAGACCGAACAGCTCGACGAGGGTCTTGCCGGCGGAGGCCACCGCGTCGCGGGGCTTCATGCACGGCTTGGTCTCGACGTCCAGGATCAGACGGTCGAAGTCGGTGCGCTGCTCGACTCGGGTCGCCTCGACCTTGTAGGTGACCTTGAGCACCGGGGAGTAGATGGAGTCGATCGGGATGCGGCCGATCTCCTGGCCCGGCTGCTTGTTCTGCGCGGCGGAGACGTAGCCGCGACCGCGCTCGACGGTCAGCTCCATCTCCAGCTTCGCCTTGCCGTTCAGGGTGGCGATGCGCAGCTCGGGGTTGTGCACCTCGACACCGGCCGGGGGCGCGATGTCGGCGGCGGTGACGTCACCGGGGCCCTGCTTGCGCAGGTACATCACCACGGGCTCGTCGTGCTCGGAGGAGACGACCAGGTCCTTGAGGTTCAGGATGATGTCGGTGACATCCTCCTTCACGCCCGGCACGGTGGTGAACTCGTGCAGCACACCCTCGATGCGGATGCTGGTCACGGCCGCGCCCGGGATGGACGACAGCAGCGTGCGGCGCAGCGAGTTGCCGATGGTGTAGCCGAAACCCGGCTCCAGCGGCTCGATGATGAACTTGGACCGGGTCTCCTCGAGGGACTCCTCAAGGAGGGAGGGACGCTGAGCGATCAGCATGGTGAGATCTCCCTTGCATGGCGGCGCCCGCTATTTGACGCCGCTCGAACAACAGCATAGGTGCCGTACGGCAAAGCCGTACGGCACCCGAGGAGCCGCTACTTGGAGTAGAGCTCGACGATCAACTGCTCCTGGACCTGGGTGTCGATCTGCTGACGGACCGGGAGCTGGTGGACCAGGACGCGCAGGGCGTCCGGGACGACGCCGAGCCACGCCGGGTACGTCTTGTCACCGGCGGTGGCGCGGGCCACCTCGTAGGGCAGGAGGTTGCGCGACTTCTCGCGGACCTCGACGATGTCGTGCTCGCGAACGCGGTACGACGGGATGTCGACCTTCTTGCCGTTCACCAGGATGTGTCCGTGACGGACCTGCTGGCGGGCGGCGTCGCGCGACTCCGCGAAACCGGCGCGGTAGACCACGTTGTCGAGACGGCTCTCCAGGATCTGGAGGAGGTTCTCGCCGGTCTTGCCGGTCTTGCGGTTGGCTTCCTCGTAGTAGTTGTGGAACTGCTTCTCGAGGACGCCGTAGATGCGGCGGGTCTTCTGCTTCTCACGAAGCTGGAGCTGGTACTCCGACTCCTTGGGACGACCGCGGCCGTGCTCACCCGGCGGGTAAGGACGGATCTCGATGGGGCACTTCGCGGACTCGCACTTCTTGCCCTTGAGGAAGAGCTTGGTCTTCTCCCTGCGGCAGAGCTTGCAGTCCGCACCCGTGTAACGAGCCATTTTCTATCTTCTCCTGGGCGTCAGACGCGACGGCGCTTGGGCGGGCGGCAGCCGTTGTGCGGCACGGGGGTGACGTCCTGGATGGACCCGACCTCGAGGCCGGTCGCCTGCAGCGACCGGATCGCGGTCTCACGGCCGGAGCCGGGGCCCTTGACGAAGACGTCGACCTTGCGCATGCCGTGCTCCATGGCGCGGCGGGCGGCGTTCTCCGCGGCCATCTGCGCCGCGAACGGGGTGGACTTACGAGAGCCCTTGAACCCGACGTGGCCGGCGCTGGCCCAGGAGATCACGTTCCCACTCGGGTCGGTGATCGAGACGATCGTGTTGTTGAACGTGCTCTTGATGTGGGCGTGCCCGTGAGCGACGTTCTTCTTTTCCTTGCGGCGCACCTTCTTGGGTGCACCCTGGCGGCTCTTAGGAGGCATTCTTTGCCTTCACTCCTGAGGTCTTCGGTCCTGCGGCTACGCGGACTACTTCTTACCGGGCTTCTTCTTGCCGGCCACGGTCTTCTTCTTGCCCTTACGGGTGCGTGCGTTGGTCTGCGTGCGCTGACCGTGCACGGGAAGGCCACGGCGGTGCCGAATGCCCTGGTAGCACTGAATCTCGATCTTGCGACGGATGTCGGCCTGAACTTCGCGACGGAGGTCACCCTCGATCTTGTAGTTCGCCTCGATGTAGTCGCGCAGCGGCACCAGCTCTTCGTCGGTCAGCTGGTGAACCCGCAGGTCGCCGTTGACGCCGGTGGCCTTGAGGGTTTCGAGCGCACGAGTGCGGCCGATCCCGAAAATGTAGGTGAGAGCGATCTCCAGCCGCTTGTCGCGGGGGAGGTCTACACCAACCAGGCGAGCCATGGTCGGGCATTCTCCTTCGTTATGGCGGAGGTCCTGCGCCTCACTTCCCCTCCCCATGCCCGGGGTGAGGGCCCCGGCCTCCGACCGGGGGTCTCCTGCGGGGTACGGCGTGAGCCGCCGACGCAGGTGTGAGACACGATTACGTGAAAGCCCCACATGGATCGAGTCCGCCTCTTACGAGCGGACTCTTACGGGGCCTTGTTTGAAGCGACTAACCCTGGCGCTGCTTGTGGCGCAGGTTGTCGCAGATCACCATGACGCGACCGTGCCGGCGAATCACCTTGCACTTGTCACAGATCTTCTTGACGCTCGGCTTGACCTTCATAGTCCTATTCGTCCCTCAGACGCGCTTACTTGTATCGGTAGACGATCCGCCCACGACTGAGGTCGTAGGGGCTCAGTTCGACGACAACCCTGTCGTCAGGAAGGATCCGGATGTAGTGCATCCGCATCCGCCCGCTGATGTGGGCCAGGACCTTATGGCCGTTGTCGAGTTGCACCCGGAACATCGCGTTCGGGAGCGACTCAACCACAGTGCCCTCGATCTCGATGGCGCCGTCTTTCTTGGCCATGTCCCTCGCGTTTCACTGATCGGTCGTCTGAGGCTTCGGAACACTAAGCAGCCGCGACCCAGCGCTTCGATGAGAGCGGCGGTTGCGACACCGCCGATGCGCAATGGTCATAGTGAACCGAAGAAGGAGTGTACGGCACCGGGCGAGGAAATGCGAAACACACGGCCGGTACCTTGACACAACCGCTACAAAGGATACCGCAGATCCCGAGCGGGACGGACGGCACGGCTCGACGCGCGAATACTCGTGCGCCCATTGTGGCACGTCCGGCCAGGTCAGGCCAGCATCCGGGCTGCGGGACGGGCCGGGACGGGCGGCCCTCAACGCCCACGTCGGGTCCGCGCCCCCGAGAAAAGCCTCCCGGCACGGGAAAGCCCTCCGGCGACCCGGCGCCGGAGGGCTTGTTCGGCCAACCTTATCGATCAATGTCGCATGACCGATCCTTCTCGGCCGACGCTTCTCGGTCTGCACTCCTCGATCAACACCTCGGCATCCCGTCGAGGGCCCCCGCCCCCACCGGATGATCTTGACCCCTCGGACCGTCTCCCCGGAGCACGCGGGAGGAGATCAGAAGGCGTCGCCCCAGCGACCGCAGTCGTCGAACTTGTCGCCGCCCTCGCAGACCCGGATCTTGAAGTCGTCGAAGCCGTTGCCCTTCTTGAACCCGCCGAACTTGTTGAAGCCGGAGTTGCCGAAGGTGCTGAACACCTTGCTGTGCGAGCCGAACCTGTCGTGCCACTTGAACCACACGTAGCTGCGCTGGCGGTCACGGTCGCGGTCGAAGAGGTTGCCGTAGAACCAGTAGCGGCCACCGCTGCTGGTCCAGTAACCCTTGAAGTAGGAGCGCTTGCCGAAGCTCTCGCCACCGCCGAAGCCCGAGTAGTACGGACCGAAGAAGTGCTTGCTCGACGCCTGGGTCTCCTGGACCGCGACGGCGGACCCGGCCGGGGCCTGCGAGGCCGAGGCCATCGCCGACGGGGCGGCGAGCACACCCGCGGCCAGCGAACCTGCCAGCGCCGCTCCGACCAGGGCTGTACGGATCTTGCTCATTGAATCTTCCTCCTGTGAACCGGGGTCCGGCTGTCCGGACACCGCTCACGTTAGGAAGATTCAACGGTCTCTTCTGTGGAGGAATGCACACTCAACGCCCAGAGTGCACTATTACCGCTTCCGGTCCTGCCCCAGCCCCCCGGAGATCGTCGCCACCAGCAACACCACGCCCCACGGGCCCATGACCCACAGGGGCCACGGGTACGGGAAGTCGCCGGTTATCCCGACGATGAGCCAGATCATCCAGTTGATGCCGCTGACCGTCGCCCAGACGGACCAGGCGGCCGCCAGGCCCTTCTCCTGCGCGCTCTTCCCGTCGCTCGCCTTGGCGCGCTCAGGGGCGCGTGAGGGGGTCTCGGGGAGCCGGCGCAGGTCGACGTCGGGAAGGTCGGAGGTGAGGACGGCGAGCTCGCCGTACGTCTTGCTGGTGTAGAGCTGTTCGAGGCGCTCGTCGAACTCCTCCGTGGTCAGTCGGCCCTGGGCGTAGTGCTCCCTCAGGACCGAGGCGATCTTGTCACGATCTCCGTCGGAGGCTCGCATCTCCGGACCAGCCGCCATGTCAACCACATCCGCTCACCGGTGGGCCCGAATCAGCCCGCGTCTCCCAACAGATCGGCAAGCCGCTCTTTCCCCCCGTCAAGGGCGGTCAATACCCAAGGTCCATTATGTGTCACGGCGACGCTGTGTTCGAAGTGCGCGGAGACCTTCCCGTCGATCGTCACCACGGTCCAGTCGTCGGCCAGCACCTTGGTCCGGTCCGTCCCGAGGTTGACCATCGGCTCGACGGCGAAGCACATGCCCGGCTCGAACTTCGGGCCCCGGCCGGGCTTGCCGTGGTTGGCCACCCACGGGTCCATGTGCATCTCGGTGCCGATGCCGTGGCCGCCGTACTCCTGCGGGATGCCGTAGCGCCCCTGGGAGCGGATGTACTTCTCCACCTCGTGCCCGATGTCGGACAGGTGGCGGCCCACGGTGAGCGCGGCGATGCCCCGCCACATGGCCTCCTCGGTGACCCGCATCAGCTCGGTGAGCTTGGGGTCCACCTCGCCGATCGGGACCGTGATCGCCGAGTCGCCGTGCCAGCCGTCCAGGATGGCGCCGCAGTCGATCGAGATGATGTCGCCCTCCTCCAGCGGACGGCGGTCGCTCGGGATCCCGTGGACGACCTCGTGGTTGACCGAGGCGCAGATCGTCGCGGGGAAGCCCTGGTAGCCCTTGAAGGAGGGGATCGCCCCCTCGGCCCTGATCGCCTTCTCCGCGATCGCGTCCAGGTCCAGGGGCGTCATGCCCGGCTGGACGCTCTCCCGCAGGAGCTGCAGCGTACGGCCGACCACGAGACCCGCCGCCCGCATCTTGTCCAGCTGCTCGGGCGTCTTCATCTGGATTCCATGCTTGTTCTTCTTGAACACGTGCACACCCCCTGGGGTGGTTCAACGGGCGGTCCGGGAGCCCAATTCCCCCGATTCTGCCCTAAATGACAGCACGCCACCCATGAGAAACCCATGGGTGGCGTGCTCGACGCATATCGGATCGCTAGTCGATGAAGGGGTTCAGGGCCTCCATCGCGCGCTGGGTGACCTCTTCCACCGGGCCGGTGGCGTCCACGCCGACCAGGATCCCCTCGTCGGCGTAGAAGGAGACCAGGGGGGCGGTCTGCTCCTGGTAGACCTCCAGGCGGTGCCTGACGGTCATCTCCTTGTCGTCGTCCCGCTGGTAGAGCCGGCCGTCGCAGGCGTCGCAGATGTCGTCCTTCTTGTCGTCGAAGTCGACGTGCCAGATGCGGCCGCACTGGCTGCAGGTCCGGCGGCCCGCGAGCCTGCGGACGACCTCCTCGTCGTCGACCACGAGTTCCAGGACGACGTCCAGGCCGACCTCGAACTCGGCGAGGATCTTCTTCAGGATCTCGGCCTGGGGCACGTTCCTGGGGAAGCCGTCGAGCAGGAAACCGTCCTGCGCGTCGTTCTCGGCGAGGCGGTCGCGGACCATCGCGATGGTGACCTCGTCGGGCACGAGGTCGCCGCGGTCCATGTATTCCTTGGCAAGCTTGCCGAGCTCCGTGCCGCCCGAGACATTGGCGCGGAAGATGTCACCTGTCGAAATCTTCGGGATCGACAGGTTCGATGCGACGAACTGGGCCTGTGTCCCCTTACCCGCTCCGGGGGGCCCGACCAGGACGAGGCGCACTACTTCAGGAAGCCTTCATAGTTGCGCTGCTGCAGCTGGCTCTCGATCTGCTTCACGGTGTCGAGGCCGACACCAACCATGATCAGAATGCTCGTCCCTCCGAACGGGAAGTTCTGACTCGCGCCGACGAGCGCCAGCGCGACGATCGGCACCATGGAGATCAGGCCCAGATACAGCGCGCCGGGAGCGGTGAGTCGCGTGAGCACGTAGTGCAGGTACTCAGCCGTCGGGCGACCCGGGCGGATGCCCGGGATGAACCCACCGTACTTCTTCATGTTGTCGGCGACCTCAACGGGGTTGAAGGTAATCGACACGTAGAAGTACGTGAAGAAGACGATGAGCAGGAAGAAGGTGATCATGTACGTCGGGGTGGTCCCGCCGCCGCCGAACTCCTGCGAGATCCACTGGATGATCGGGTGCGGCTCCTCCTGGGTGTTCGAGAAGAGCGTCGTGATCAGCTGCGGAAGGTAGAGCAGCGAGGAGGCGAAGATGACCGGGATGATGCCGGCCTGGTTGACCTTCAGCGGGATGTAGGTCGACGTCCCGCCGTACATTCTGCGGCCGACCATGCGCTTGGCGTACTGCACCGGGATCCGGCGCTGTGCCTGCTCCACCATCACGACCAGGGCGATCATCGCGATACCGACGACGATGACCACGGCGAAGACGAAGCCGCCCTTCTGGCGGGCGATGTTCAGCAGCTCGGACGGGAAGACCGCGATGACCTGCGTGAAGATCAGGATGGACATGCCGTTGCCGATGCCGCGGTCGGTGATCAGCTCGCCCAGCCACATGACGACGGCGGTGCCGGCGGTCATGGTCAGCACCATCGTGACGATGGCGAAGACGTTGTCCTTGTCGAGGAGGATCTCCTCGCGGCACTGCGGGAACAGCTGCCCGCTGCGGGCCAGGGCCACGAAGGCGGTCGACTGCAGGACGGCCAGGCCGACCGTGAGGTAACGGGTGTACTGCGTGATCTTGGTCTGTCCGGCCTGTCCCTCCTTCTTGAGGGCTTCCAGGCGCGGGATGACCACGACGAGCAGCTGGAGAATGATGCTCGCGGTGATGTACGGCATGATGCCGAGGGCGAAAACGGAGAGTTTCAGAAGGGCGCCGCCGCTGAACAGCTGCACCATTCCGTAGATGTTGCCCGCGTCCCCCGCCTGCGCCTGGGTGAGACAACGGCTGATGTTCTCGGTATGCACACCCGGAGTCGGCAGGACCGACCCAAGTCGGAACAGCGCGATGATGCCCAAAGTGAAGAGCAGCTTCTTACGCAGGTCCGGCGTACGGAACGCTCGGGTAAATGCGGTCAGCACGGTCCCTCCTGCGCGCCTGAAAGGCGAGGTCGGTCAGCGATGGTGCGGGGGTGTTCCATCTTTGCCATATCCAGTCAATGAGCCCAAGGAAATGAGTCGAGGCCCACTGTCCAGCGAACTCTAACGCACTACGGGCGCGGGAGCCCATTACGAGCCCCCGCGCCGCGTGATGATAACGCCTACAGCTCGGAGACGGAGCCCCCGGCAGCGGCGATCTTGTCCTTGGCGCTGGCCGAGAAGGCGTGCGCCTCCACGTTCAACGCCACGGAGATGTCACCGGTTCCCAGAACCTTGACGAGCTGGTTCTTGCGAACCGCGCCCTTGGCGACGAGCGTGTCGACGGTGACGTCGCCGCCGTCGGGGAACAGCTCGCCGAGCTTGTCAAGGTTGACGACCTGGTAGGTCGTCTTGAACAGGGCGTTGGAGAAGCCCTTGAACTTGGGCAGGCGCCGCTGCAGCGGAACCTGGCCACCCTCGAACCCGAGCGGAACCTTGTTCCTCGCCCTCGTGCCCTTGGTGCCACGACCCGAGGTCTTGCCCTTGGACGCCTCGCCGCGGCCCTTGCGGACCTTCGACTTGTTGGCGCCGGGGGCCGGACGCAGGTGGTGGATGCGGAGCGGAGTGTTCTCTGCCATGTCTAGTCGACCTCTTCCACGGTGACGAGGTGCGTCACCACGGTGACCATGCCGCGGATCTCCGGGCGGTCCTCCTTGACAACGACGTCGCCGATTCGCTTCAGACCGAGCGAGCGCAGCGAGTCACGCTGGTTCTGCTTGCCACCGATCTTGGAACGGACCTGGGTAATCTTCAGGCGCGCCATGGACTAGCTCACCGCCTTCGCGGCCGCGGCCTCCGCGAGGCCCTCGGCGCGAGCCTTGAGCATCCTCTTGGGGGCGACGTCCTCGATCGGGAGACCACGGCGGGCCGCGATCTCCTCGGGGCGGCTGAGGCCCTTCAGGGCCGCCACCGTGGCGTGCACGATGTTGATCGGGTTGTCCGAGCCGAGCGACTTGGACAGCACGTCGTGGATGCCCGCGCACTCCAGCACGGCGCGCACCGGGCCACCGGCGATGACGCCGGTACCGGGCGAGGCCGGACGCAGGAAGACGACGCCCGCGGCCTCTTCGCCCTGCACGATGTGCGGGATGGTGCCCTGGATGCGGGGGACCTTGAAGAAGTGCTTCTTGGCCTCTTCGACACCCTTGGCGATCGCCGCGGGCACTTCCTTGGCCTTGCCGTAGCCGACGCCGACCATGCCGTTGCCGTCACCGACGATGACGAGGGCGGTGAAGCTGAAGCGACGACCACCCTTCACGACCTTGGCCACTCGGTTGATCTTCACAACGCGCTCGATGTACGAGACGCCCTTGTCAGCGTTTCCACCGCGGCGATCGTCACGACGACCGTCACGCCGCTCGCCACCGGCGGCGCCACCGCGACGCGGAGCTCCAGCCATTAGTGGTTCCTCTTCTCATTCGTAAGACGGGCCATCGGTTGCGATCCTGGATTGCGATCCTGGGACGGAGTCATCAGAACTCCAGTCCGCCTTCGCGTGCGCTGTCTGCCAGCGCCGCGATGCGGCCCGCGTAGCGGTTGCCACCCCGGTCGAACACGACCGCGGTGATCCCGGCTGCCTTGGCCCGCTGAGCGAGAAGCTCGCCGACCTGCTTGGCCTTGTCGGTCTTGGCGCCCTCCGCCGTGCGCAGGGAGGCGTCCATGGTGGACGCGCTCACCAGCGTGTGGCCCTGGGTGTCGTCGACGATCTGCACGAAGAGGTGCTTCGTGGAGCGGTTGACGACCAGGCGCGGACGCGTGGCCGTACCGGCCACCTTCTTGCGGACTCGGCCGTGGCGGCGGGCCCGCGAGACGGCGCGGGCGGCCGTGTGCTTGCCGAACGCAGTCTTGCCAGCCATGCCTACTTACCAGCCTTTCCGACCTTGCGGCGGATAACTTCACCCTGGTAGCGCACGCCCTTGCCCTTGTACGGGTCGGGCTTGCGCAACTTGCGGATGTTCGCGGCGATCTCGCCGACCTTCTGCTTGTCGATGCCGTCCACGTGGAACAGCGTCGGCCTCTCGACGCGGAAGGTGACACCCTCGGGGGCGTCGACGATCACCGGGTGGCTGAAGCCGAGAGCGAACTCGAGCTGAGTCGGGCTCTTGGCCTGCACGCGGTAACCGACGCCCACGATCTCCAGGGTCTTCGAGTAACCCTGGGTCACACCGGTCACCATGTTGGCGACCAGGGTGCGGGACAGGCCGTGCAGCGCACGGACCTTGTTCTCGTCGTTGGGACGGGTGACGGTCAGCTTGCCGTCGTCACCCTTGGCGATCTCGATAGGTTCCGCGATCTTGTGTGAAAGCGTGCCCTTGGGACCCTTGACCGTGACGTCCCGGCCGTCGATGGCGACGTCCACTCCGTTCGGTACGGGGATGGGCAGCCGTCCGATTCTTGACATGCTGTTCGTTCTCCCCTCTTACCAAACGAAGGCGAGGACTTCCCCGCCCACTCCACGCTTGCCGGCCTGCTTGTCCGTCATGAGACCGCCGGACGTCGAGATGATCGCGACGCCCAGTCCGCCCAGGACTCGGGGCAGGTTGTCCTTCTTTGCATAAACCCGCAGGCCGGGCTTGGAAACCCGGCGCAGGCCCGCGAGGGACCGCTCACGGGTCGGCCCGAACTTCAGCTCCACCACGAGGTTCTTTCCGACCTTCGCGTCTTCGACGCTCCAGGACTGGATGTAACCCTCCTGCTGGAGGATCTCGGCGATGTGCGCCTTGATCTTCGAGTACGGCATCGCCACACTGTCGTGGTACGCCGAGTTCGCGTTTCGCAGACGCGTCAGCATGTCTGCGATCGGGTCCGTCATCGTCATGGCCGGTGGCCTTCCTCACCGCGGTTTCCACAGGGGACCTACGGTGCGGTCATGGGCGCCTGTAGTCGGCGCCCGGTGAATACGACTTCTATGTGCGGCCGGCGCCTCGCGCGGGCCCGTGATCGCTCACAGGGCCGCGCGGAGGGCTACCAGCTCGACTTGGTGATGCCGGGCAGCTCGCCCCGGTGCGCCATCTCGCGGAAGCAGATGCGGCACAGGCCGAACTTCCTGTAGACGGCGCGGGGACGACCACAGCGCGAGCACCGAGTGTACGCCCGGACCTCGAACTTGGCCTTACGAGCAGCCTTGACCTTGAGCGACGTCTTCGCCATGATCAGGCCTCCTTGAACGGGAATCCGAGCTGCTTCAGCAGCGCCCGGCCCTGGTCGTCGGTCTTAGCGGTGGTCACGACCGTGATGTCCATACCACGCTGGCGATCGACCTTGTCCTGGTCGATCTCGTGGAACATGACCTGCTCGGTGAGACCGAAGGTGTAGTTCCCGTTGCCGTCGAACTGCTTGGGCGACAGACCGCGGAAGTCACGGATGCGGGGCAGCGCCAGCGAGAGCAGCCGGTCGAGGAACTCCCACATGCGGTCACCGCGAAGCGTGACGTGCGCGCCGATCGGCATGCCCTCGCGCAGCTTGAACTGGGCGATGGACTTGCGGGCGCGGACGACCGCCGGCTTCTGGCCGGTGATCACGGTGAGGTCGCGGACGGCGCCTTCGATGAGCTTCGAGTCGCGCGCGGCCTCGCCGACGCCCATGTTCACCTTGATCTTGGTGATGGTGGGCACCAGCATGATGTTCTCGAACTCGAACTGCTCGTTCAGCTTCGCGATGATCTCTTCGCGGTAGCGCTGCTTGAGGCGCGGGAGGGCCCGCTGTCCGGTCTCGGTGGTGTTCGCGGTCATCAGTTGTCCTTACCCGTCTCGTCGGAGGCGGCCTCGGCCGACTCCTTCTTGGCGGGCTTGTCGTCCTTGGCCGGCTCCTCGGAAGCGGCCTTGGCCGACTCCTTCTTCGCGGGCTTGTCGTCCTTGACCGGCTTCTCATCCTTGAGCTTCTTGACGTTGCTCACGTGGATGGGGGCCTCCATGGTCTGCACGCCGCCGGTCTTGGCGCCGCGCGGACCCTGGTTGGTCTCCTTGGTGTGCTTCTTGACCATGTTGACGCCCTCGACCACCACGCGCTCGTCGCGCGGGTGGGCGGCGATCACACGGCCCTTGGCACCCTTGTCCTTGCCGGCGATGACCAGGACGAGGTCACCCTTCTTCACATGAAGCTTCGGCATTACAACACCTCCGGCGCGAGCGAGATGATCCGCATGAACTTCTTGTCACGCAGCTCACGACCGACGGGACCGAAGATGCGGGTGCCCCGGGGGTCGCCGCTGTCCTTGATGATGACGGCGGCGTTCTCGTCGAAGCGGATGTAGGAACCGTCGGGACGACGGCGCTCCTTGACGGTGCGGACGATGACGGCCTTGACCACATCGCCCTTCTTCACGGTGCCGCCGGGGATGGCGTCCTTCACCGTGGCGACGATGATGTCGCCGATTCCCGCGTAACGGCGGCCCGAGCCACCGAGAACACGGATGCAAAGGACTTCCTTCGCACCGGTGTTGTCGGCGACCTTGAGCCGCGACTCCTGCTGGATCACTTGAACTCCTGTTTGTCTCGCCGGTTCTCACCCGATCGCTCCCGGGTGAGCCTTGCGGAACCTGATGGTCTTTTTCCCCCGGCGACAGCCCTTCTCAGGACCGCCGCCGCAGGCGGGGCGAAGATCGCTTCGCCCCCTTGGACGCCGTCATGGGGGGTGACGGTGTCACCCCCCACGAGGCGCGTTGCCTACTTGGCCTTCTCGAGGATCTCGATGACCCGCCAGCGCTTGCTGGCGGACAGCGGCCGGGTCTCCATCAGGAGGACACGGTCGCCGACACCGCAGGTGTTGGCCTCGTCGTGCGCCTTGTACTTGGTCGTCCTGCGGATGACCTTGCCGTACAGGGGGTGCTTGACGCGGTCCTCGACAGCGACCACGACAGTCTTGTCCATTTTGTCGCTGACGACCAGACCCTCACGGGTCTTGCGGTAGTTCCGCGTCTCGGTCGTGGTTTCCGTGGCCTCAGCCATCGATCGACTCCTTCTCTACCGTGACGATTCCGAGCTCCCGCTCGCGCATCACGGTGTAGATACGGGCGATCTCGCGGCGGACGGCACGCAACCGCCCGTGGCTCTCCAACTGACCGGTCGCTGCCTGGAAGCGGAGGTTGAACAGCTCCTCCTTGGCTTCCTTCAGCTTCGTGACCAGGGTGTCCTGGTCTTCCACCCGCAGCTCACCGGCGGTCAGGCCCTTAGCCATCACGCCTCACCCACTTCACGCTTGACGAACCGGCACTTCATCGGCAGCTTGTGCATCGCACGCCGCAGGGCCTCGCGAGCCACCGGCTCGGCGACACCCGACAGCTCGAACATGATGCGGCCGGGCTTGACGTTGGCGATCCACCACTCCGGCGAACCCTTACCGGAACCCATGCGGGTCTCGGCGGGCTTCTTCGTGAGGGGGCGGTCCGGATAGATGTTGATCCAGACCTTTCCGCCACGCTTGATGTGACGGGTCATCGCGATACGAGCCGACTCGATCTGGCGGTTGGTCACGTAGGAGTGCTCAATCGCCTGGATGCCGAACTCGCCGAACACGACCCTGGTGCCGCCCTTGGCGGCGCCGTGACGGTCGGGCCGGTGCTGCTTGCGGTGCTTGACCCTGCGCGGGATCAGCATGGTCAGCTCCCTTCAGCACCCGGCTGCGCAGCCGGGCCGGTCTCGGGGGCGGCCTGCGAGGCCGCCTCGTTCCTGGGGGCGGAGGCGCGGTCGCCACGGCCGGCACCGGCGCCACGACGGGCGCCACCGGCGCCGCCGCCACGACGGGGACGGTCGCCGCCACCGGCACCGGGGCCGCGACGGTCGTCGCGGTCACGGCGCTGGCCGGCGCGAGCACCGGCGGCGGCCGCCTCGCGCTCGGCGCGGCTGGTCGGGGCCTCACCCTTGTAGATCCACACCTTCACGCCGATACGGCCGAAGGTGGTGCGGGCCTCGTACAGGCCGTAGTCGATGTCCGCGCGGAGGGTGTGCAGGGGCACGCGGCCCTCGCGGTAGAACTCCGAACGGGACATCTCGGCGCCGCCGAGACGACCGGAGCACTGCACCCGGATGCCCTTGGCGCCGCTCTTCATCGCCGACTGCATCGCCTTGCGCATGGCACGGCGGAACGAGACACGGCTGGACAGCTGCTCGGCCACACCCTGGGCGACGAGCTGAGCGTCGATCTCAGGGTTCTTGACCTCGAGGATGTTCAGCTGGACCTGCTTCTTGGTCAGCTTCTCGAGGTCACCGCGGATCCGGTCCGCCTCGGCGCCGCGGCGGCCGATGACGATGCCCGGACGGGCGGTGTGAATGTCGACCTGTACCCGGTCGGTGGTCCGCTCGATCTCCACCTTGGAGATGCCGGCCCGCTCCATGCCCTTCTTGAGCATGCGGCGGATCGCCACATCCTCGGCAACGTACGACTTGTAGAGCTTGTCGGCATACCACCGGCTCTTGAAGTCGGTCGTGATGCCGAGGCGGAACCCGTGCGGGTTAACCTTCTGACCCACTAGCGGGTCCTCCCCTTCGGCTCGCGGGACTCCACGATCACGGTGATGTGGCTGGTCCGCTTGTTGATCCGATAGGCACGACCCTGAGCACGGGGACGAAACCGCTTCAGCGTCGGGCCCTCGTCGACCCAGGCACGGCTCACGAAGAGCGTGTCACGGTCGAGCTTGAAGTTGTGCTCCGCGTTGGCAATGGCGCTCGAGAGCACCTTGTACACGGTCTCGCTCGCCGACTGGGGAGCGAACTGCAGCACGGCCTGCGCCTCCGAAGCGGGCAGCCCGCGAATGAGGTCCACCACACGGCGGGCCTTCATGGGCGTGTGGCGCGCGAACCGCGCCTGAGCCCTGGCTTCCATCGCTTACTCCTCTTACCCTTCGTTTTGTCCGAGTCCGTCTCGCCCGGTGAGGCTCGACGTCCTCGTCCTGAGGCGCTTATCGCCGGCTGCGGCGGTCTTCCTTGACGTGGCTGCGGAAGGTTCGCGTGGGAGCGAACTCGCCGAGCTTGTGGCCGATCATCGACTCGGTGACGAACACCGGGACGTGCTTGCGGCCGTCGTGAACGGCGATCGTGTGACCGAGCATGTCGGGCACGATCATGGAGCGCCGCGACCACGTCTTGATGACGTTTTTGGTGCCCTTCTCGTTCTGGACATCCACCTTCTTCTGAAGGTGGTCGTCCACGAAGGGACCCTTCTTAAGGCTACGTGGCATTTTGGCTGCTCCTACCGCTTCTTCCGCTTGGTACGACGGCGGATGATCAGCCGGTCGCTGGCCTTGTTCGCCGCACGAGTACGACCCTCGGGCTTGCCCTTGGGGTTGACGGGGTGACGACCGCCGGAGGTCTTACCCTCACCACCACCGTGCGGGTGGTCGACCGGGTTCATCGCGACACCGCGGACGGTGGGGCGCTTGCCCTTCCACCGCATGCGGCCGGCCTTGCCCCAGTTGATGTTGGCCTGCTCGGCATTGCCGACCTGGCCGATCGAGGCCCGGCAGCGAACATCGACCTGGCGCATCTCACCGGAGGGCATACGCAGCGTGGCGTACTGGCCCTCCTTGGCGAGGAGCTGGATCTGCGCGCCGGCGGACCGGCCCAGCTTGGCGCCACCGCCCGGACGGAGCTCCACCGCGTGGATGAAGGTACCGGTCGGGATGTTGCGCAGCGGGAGGCAGTTACCCGGCTTGATGTCGGCCGTGGGGCCGTTCTCGATGTTGTCGCCCTGCTTGAGGCCGGTGGGGCAGAGGATGTAGCGCTTCTCCCCGTCGGCGTAGTGCAGCAGCGCGATGCGGGACGTGCGGTTCGGGTCGTACTCGATGTGAGCGACCTTGGCCGGGATCCCGTCCTTGTCGTGACGCCGGAAATCGATGATCCGGTAGGCGCGCTTGTGGCCACCGCCCTGGTGACGGGTGGTGACTCGGCCGTGGACGTTACGGCCACCCTTGCTGTGCAGGGGTGCAAGCAGCGACTTCTCGGGCGTGCTGCGCGTGATCTCGGCAAAGTCCGAGACGCTGGCGCCGCGGCGACCCGGGGTCGTCGGCTTGAGTTTACGGATGCCCATCTTTTTCGTTCATCCTTCGTCGGTTAATCCGGTCGAATGCCCCTCACCAGGCGGTGAGGGGCTTTCTCCCTGTACTTACTGAGCGAGCGCGTCAGCCGATCTGGCCGAAGATGTCAATCCGGTCGCCCTCGACCAGGCTGACGATGGCTCGCTTGGTGGCCGGGCGCTGGCCGTAGCCGAACCTGGTCCGCTTCCGCTTGCCCTGGCGGTTGATGGTGTTGACGCTGGCGACCTTGACACCGAAGATCTTCTCAACGGCGATCTTGACCTGCGTCTTGTTGGCCGTCTTCCGCACCAGGAACGTGTACTTGTTGTGCTCGTCGATCAGGCCGTAGCTCTTCTCGGAGACAACCGGCTTGATGATGATGTCGCGCGGGTCGGCGATCTTCTCCATCAGGCGTCTTCCTTCCCGCTCTTGCTCAGACGCGCCACGATCTGGTCGTAAGCGTCCTGAGTGAAGACGACGTCGTCGTAGCAGAGCACGTCGTAGGTGTTGAGCTGCCCGGCGTCCAGGAGGTGGACCTCGGGAGCGTTGCGCAGGCTCAGCCAGCTGAGCTCGTCACCCTCGTCGACGACGACCAGGACGCTGCGGGCCTTGGTGAGCCTGCGAAGCGACTCGAGAGCCGCCTTGGTCTTCGGGGTCTCCCCCTCGACCAGACCGCTGACCACGTGAACGCGGCCGCCGGTCGCCCGGTCGGACAGGGCACCGCGCAGGGCGGCGGCCTTCATCTTCTTGGGAGTCTTCTGCGAGTAGTCGCGCGGGACCGGGCCGTGGACGGTGCCACCGCCGGTGAACTGCGGGGCGCGGGTCGAACCCTGGCGGGCGCGGCCGGTGCCCTTCTGGCGGTACGGCTTCTTGCCGCCGCCTCGGACCTCACCGCGGGTCTTCGCCTTGTGGGTGCCCTGCCGGCGAGCGGCGAGCTGGGCCACGACGACCTGGTGGATCAGCGGGATGTTGACCTTCGTCCCGAAGATGTCCTCCGGCAGGTCGACGGTCCCGGCCTTCTCGCCCTTCACGTCGAGGACGTCAATGGTGCTCACTTGGCAGCCCCCTTCTTGGCGGCGGTGCGGACCAGGACCAGGCTGCCGTTGGCACCGGGGATCGCACCCTTGATCAGGATGAGGCCCTTCTCGGCGTCCACGGCGTGAACCTTGAGGCTCTGGACGGTCGTGCGGACGTTGCCCATCCGGCCCGCCATGCGCACGCCCTTGAAGACGCGGCCGGGGGTGGCGCAGCCACCGATGGAACCGGGCGAACGGTGCTTGCGCTGCGTACCGTGCGAGGCGCCGAGGCCCTTGAAGCCGTGGCGCTTCATGACACCCGCGAAACCCTTGCCCTTGCTCTTGCCCGTCACGTCGACGAACTGGCCGGCCTCGAAGGTGTCGGCGAGGAGCTCCTGGCCCAGGGTGTAGTCGCTCGCGTCGTCGGTGCGGATCTCCGCGAAGTAACGGCGCGGGGTGATGTCGTGCTTGCGCAGGTAGTCGCCGAGCGGCTTGTTGACCTTCCGCGGGTCGACCTGGCCGAAGCCAAGCTGGACGGCGGTGTAGCCGTCCTTCTCGGCGGTGCGGACGCGGGTCACGACGCACGGGCCAGCCTCGACGACGGTCACCGGGACCATCCGGTTGTCCGCGTCGAAGACCTGGGTCATGCCGAGCTTCTTGCCCAGGACGCCCTTGATCTTGTTAGCCATGTCAGTGCGTTCCCTCAGAGCTTGATCGAGATGTCAACGCCGGCGGGAAGGTCGAGTCGCATGAGCGAGTCGACCGTCTTCGGCGTCGGGTCGATGATGTCAATCAGCCGCTTGTGCGTGCGCATCTCAAAGTGCTCGCGGCTGTCCTTGTACTTGTGCGGCGAGCGGATGACGCAGTACACGTTCTTCTCGGTCGGCAGCGGCACCGGGCCCGCGACCTTGGCGCCAGTCCTTGTCACCGTCTCGACGATCTTCTTGGCCGAGACGTCGATGACCTCGTGGTCATAGGCCTTGAGCCGAATGCGGATCTTCTGTCCCGCCATAATGGCCTCGGTGTCCTTCACTGTCGTCTGAAAAAGTTACGTGCGGCCTGTTGCCGCTGTGTCATGGCCGGGCCCGTCGGGGACGGTCCCGCCACGTCGTGCCGGAGCACGTCTCGCCCTGGGGCGGCGTTCTCCGCACATGCCCCACGTAGCAGACGCTGTGAGTCCGCGCTTTCTTCCGTGATCTGGCAATTAGTTCGGTCATCCTTCGGCCGAACCAACTGCGAGATCACGGTTCGTGGGGTCCTGCCAGGTCCCGCGCCCTGCGGCGCGGTCCCCTCGTGGGGAGGCGGCCGGCCCTGCTTCGAGGGCCGACCGCCGCTCCGCGATCGTACTACTTGATGATCTTGGTCACTCGACCCGCACCGACGGTGCGGCCACCCTCACGGATGGCGAACTTGAGACCGTCCTCCATCGCGATGGGCTGGATCAGCGCGACGTTCATCTCCGTGTTGTCGCCGGGCATGACCATCTCGGTGCCCTCGGGGAGGTTCACCACGCCGGTCACGTCGGTCGTACGGAAGTAGAACTGCGGGCGGTAGTTGTTGAAGAACGGGGTGTGGCGGCCGCCCTCGTCCTTGCTCAGGATGTAGACCTGGGCCTCGAACTCGGTGTGCGGGGTGGTCGTGCCCGGCTTGATGATGCACTGGCCGCGCTCGACGTCCTCGCGCTTGATGCCACGGAGGAGCAGGCCGACGTTGTCGCCCGCCTGGCCCTCGTCGAGGAGCTTGCGGAACATCTCGACACCGGTGACCGTGGTGGTGGTCTTGGTCTCCTTGATGCCGATGATGTCGACGGTCTCGTTGACCTTGACGACACCGCGCTCGATACGGCCGGTGACGACCGTGCCGCGACCGGTGATCGAGAAGACGTCCTCGATCGGCATCAGGAACGGCTTCTCGGTCTCACGGGTCGGCTCGGGGACGTTCTCGTCCACGGCGGTCATGAGCTCGATGATCGAGTCGCCCCACTTGGCGTCGCCCTCGAGCGCCTTCAGCGCCGAGACGCGGACGACCGGCAGGTCGTCGCCGGGGAACTCCTGGGCCGAGAGAAGCTCGCGGACCTCGAGCTCGACGAGCTCCAGGATCTCCTCGTCGTCCACCATGTCGGACTTGTTGAGGGCCACGACGATGTAGGGGACGCCGACCTGGCGGGCCAGGAGGACGTGCTCCTTCGTCTGCGGCATCGGACCGTCGGTGGCGGCGACCACGAGGATCGCACCGTCCATCTGAGCCGCGCCGGTGATCATGTTCTTCACGTAGTCGGCGTGACCGGGGCAGTCCACGTGGGCGTAGTGGCGCTTCTCGGTCTGGTACTCGACGTGCGCGATGGAGATCGTGATACCACGAGCCTTCTCCTCGGGCGCCTTGTCGATCTTGTCGAACGGGGTCGCCTCGTTGAGGTTCGGGAAACGCTCGTGGAGCACCTTGGTGATCGCCGCGGTCAGAGTGGTCTTGCCGTGGTCGATGTGCCCAATGGTGCCGATGTTTACGTGCGGCTTGGTCCGCTCGAACTTGGCCTTGGCCACTGCTCTCTCCTTAGAGATTCTGACGTGACTTGCGTCTTCATATTCGGGCTTGGGGAGGCCGGCTCCTGTTCGGAACCGGCCGGCGAGAGACATCCCGCCCCGCACCCCTCCGGTGGCGGGAAGACGATCGTCTCCCCGCACTCGGAACGGTGCCGGACTTACTCGCCCCGCACCCCTCCGGTGGCGGGGCGGCGATCTCCTCGCCTCCCCGCACTCGGAACGGTGCTGGACTACTCGCCCCGCACCTTCGCGACGATCTCCTTGGCGATGTGCGCAGGCACTTCCGCGTAGGAGTCGAACTGCATGCTGTAGCTCGCGCGTCCCTGCGTCTTGCTACGGAGGTCTCCCACGTAGCCGAACATCTCGGAGAGCGGCACGAGCGCCTTGATGATCCGGGCGCCGGAGCGCTCGTCCATCGCCTGGATCTGCCCGCGGCGACCGTTGAGGTCACCGATGACGTCACCCATGTAGTCCTCGGGCGTGGTGACCTCGACGGCCATCATCGGCTCCAGGATTACGGCGTCCGCCTTGCGCGCGGCCTCCTTGAAGGCCATCGAGCCAGCGATCTTGAAGGCCATTTCGGACGAGTCCACCTCGTGGTAGGCACCGTCCTGCAGGGTGACCTTGACCCCGACCATGGGGTATCCGGCGAGAACACCGAACTCGGCCGCCTCCTGGGCGCCCGCGTCGACCGAGGGGATGTACTCCCTCGGGATGCGGCCACCAGAGACCTTGTTCGAGAACTCGTAACCGTCGTTGCCCTCGCCCAGCGGCTCAATGTCGATGATGACCTTGGCGAACTGGCCGGAACCACCGGTCTGCTTCTTGTGGACGTAGTCGACCTTCTCCACCTTGCGGCGGATGGTCTCCCGGTAGGCCACCTGAGGCCGGCCGATGTTGGCCTCGACCTTGAACTCGCGGCGCATCCGGTCGACGAGGATCTCCAGGTGGAGCTCGCCCATACCCCAGATGACCGTCTGCCCGGTCTCGTCGTCACGACGGACCTGGAAGGACGGGTCCTCCTCGGCCAGACGCTGGATCGCGGTGCCCAGCTTCTCCTGGTCGCCCTTGGTCTTGGGCTCGATGGCGACGCTGATGACCGGCGCCGGGAAGTTCATCGACTCCAGGACCACGGGGTGAGCCGGGTCCGACAGGGTGTCACCGGTGGTGGTGTCCTTCAGACCCATCACGGCGACGATCTGACCGGCGACCGCCGACGGGCGCTCTTCGCGCTTGTTGGCGTGCATCTGGTAGATCTTGCCGATCCGCTCCTTGCGGCCCTTCACCGAGTTGACCACGGCGGTGCCGGTCTCGAGCGTGCCCGAGTAGATGCGGATGTAAGTGAGACGGCCGAGGTGCTGGTCGCTCATGATCTTGAAGGCGAGCGCGGAGAAGGGCTCGTTCACGTCGGCGTGACGCTCGATGACCTCCTCCTCCTTGCCGACCGCGTGGCCCTTGAAGGCCGGGATGTCGATCGGGGCGGGGAGGTAGGCGACGATCGCGTCGAGCAGGGGCTGGACGCCCTTGTTCTTGAACGCGGTGCCGGTCAGGACCGGGTTGATGGCGCTGGCCAGCGTGGCGCGGCGGATGGCCGCGACCAGCTGCTCCTCGGTGGGCTCGACGCCCTCCAGGAAGAGCTCCATCAGCTCGTCGTCGTTCTCGGAGACCGTCTCGACGAGCTTGTCACGCCACTCGCGAGCGATCTCGGCGTGCTCGGCCGGGATGTCGACGGTCTCGTACATCTCGCCCTTGGCCGCCTCGGCGCTCCAGAGCAGGCCCTTCATCTTGACCAGGTCGATGACGCCCTTGAAGTCGGCCTCGACGCCCCAGGGAAGCTGGATGACGGCGGGGGTCGCGTTCAGGCGGCTGATCATCATGTCGACGCAGCGGTGGAACTCCGCGCCGACCCGGTCCATCTTGTTGACGAAGCAGATCCTGGGCACTTCGTAGCGGTCGGCCTGACGCCAGACCGTCTCGGACTGCGGCTCGACACCGGCGACGCCGTCGAACACGGCGACGGCACCGTCGAGGACGCGGAGCGAGCGCTCCACCTCGATCGTGAAGTCCACGTGGCCCGGCGTGTCGATGATGTTGATCGTGTGGCCGAGCCATTCGCAGGTCGTGGCAGCGGAGGTGATGGTGATACCACGCTCCTGCTCCTGCTCCATCCAGTCCATCGTGGCTGCGCCCTCGTGGACCTCACCGATCTTGTAGTTGATACCGGTGTAGAACAGGATGCGCTCGGTCGTCGTGGTCTTGCCCGCGTCGATGTGGGCCATGATCCCGATGTTACGGACCTTGGCCAGGTCAAGAGCGGTCGTGGTGGCCACTTCTCTCGCGTCCTCGTCGTCTCGTCGAACCCGCTGTTACCAGCGGTAGTGGGCGAAGGCCTTGTTGGACTCGGCCATCTTGTGGGTGTCCTCGCGCTTCTTGACGCTTGCGCCGAGGCCGTTGCTGGCGTCGAGCAGTTCGTTCATGAGGCGCTCGGTCATGGTCTTCTCGCGGCGGGCGCGGGAGTACTGCACCAGCCAGCGCAGGGCCAGGGTGGTGCTGCGCGCCGCGCGCACCTCTACCGGGACCTGGTAGGTCGCGCCACCGACACGGCGGCTGCGGACCTCGAGGGTGGGCTTGACGTTGTCCAGCGCGCGCTTCAGGGTGACGACCGGGTCGTTGCCGGTCTTCTCCTTGGCGCCTTCGAGGGCGCCGTACACGATGGACTGGGCGATGGATCGCTTGCCGTCCAGGAGCACCTTGTTGATGAGGGCGGTGACCAGGGGCGAGTTGTGAACCGGGTCAGCCATGAGCTGACGACGGCCAGGAGAACCCTTGCGAGGCATTCCTACTTCTCCTTCTTCGCGCCGTAACGGCTACGGGCCTGCTTGCGGTTACGGACACCCTGGGTGTCGAGCGAGCCGCGGATGATCTTGTAGCGAACACCCGGCAGGTCCTTCACACGACCACCACGGACGAGCACGATGGAGTGCTCCTGGAGGTTGTGGCCGACACCGGGGATGTAGGCCGTGACCTCGATGCCGTTGGTGAGCCGGACACGCGCGACCTTGCGGAGGGCGGAGTTCGGCTTCTTCGGGGTCGTGGTGTAAACGCGCATGCAGGTGCCGCGTCGCTGAGGGCTGGCCTTGAGCGCCGGGGTCTTGGTCTTGGTGACCTTGTCCTGGCGGCCCTTGCGGACCAGCTGCTGAATCGTGGGCACCGCGTCTCCGTTCGTGCTAGCCGGTAATTCGAATGTTGTGCATTTTGCAGGTACTGCCGGTGTCATGACCTGCGGTTCTTTCATCCCCTCCGACCCACGCGGTCGGGCGTGTCGCGTAGGTTCCGCGCCACATCCCGGTTAAGGCCGGTCCGGTGGAGGAGGCCACGCGGCGCCTCTGCCGACTCCCCAACGGGAAACCTGTCGACGCGCACGCATGAAGGCCCATGAAGACATGGGCACGAAGGAAAAGACTACCCAGCCCAACGCAACACGTCAAAACGGTTGCGCCCGCCAGGCGTCGGCGTTCGTGTCATGACTCCCGCGATCGGTTTCCGACCGACCGCTTCTGGGTCCGTGTCGAGTTTACCCGCCGCGAAGCACTTCTCCGGCCGTTCTCCGCATTAACGTACGGCTTTCGCCGCAACATTCCGGTCAAGAAAGGTCCACATCCCCAGCTACCGGGCCCGCGGTAAGGAAACGCGACGGCCCCGGGGGGAGACAGCCGGAGGGGAAGGCGGCCGGAGGGGAAAAGGCGACGGCGCCCGGCCCCCTTGCAGGGACCGGGCGCCGCCCGTGACCACTCAGCGTTCGCGCCGCTCAGCGGTGTCGTACCGCCTAGCGGTTGTACTGACCGAAGTCGTACTCCTCCAGCGGCACGGCCTCGCCGGAGCCCGAGCCGAAGGTGTAGTCGGCCGCGGAGCCGTCGTAACCGCCGACGGTGTACATGGCGGCCTTCGCCTCCTCGGTGGGCTCGACCCGGATGTTGCGGTACTGGGGCATGCCCGTACCGGCCGGGATGAGCTTTCCGATGATGACGTTCTCCTTGAGGCCGAGCAGCGAGTCCGACTTGGCGTGGATCGCCGCGTCGGTGAGCACTCGGGTCGTCTCCTGGAAGGACGCCGCGGACAGCCAGGACTCGGTGGCGAGCGAGGCCTTGGTGATGCCCATCAGCACCGGGCGCCCGGAGGCCGGCGTGCCGCCCTCCGCCACGCACTCGCGGTTGATGCGCTCGAAGCGCGGCCGCTCGACGAGCTCACCGGGCAGCATGTCGGCGTCGCCGGACTCCAGCACGTTCACGCGCTTGAGCATCTGCCGCACGATGATCTCGATGTGCTTGTCGTGGATCGACACACCCTGCGAGCGGTAGACCTGCTGGACCTCCGCCACGAGGTGCAGCTGCACGGCCCGGGGGCCGAGGATGCGCAGCACCTCGTTGGGGTTGACCGCACCGGCGATCAGCTGCTGGCCGACCGTGACGCGCTGCCCGTCGGAGACGAGCATCCGCGACCGCATCGACACCGGGTACGCGACCTCCTCGGAACCGTCGTCCGGGACGATCACGATCTTCCGCGTCTTGTCGGTCTCGTCGATGCGGACCCGGCCCTCGGCCTCGCTGATCGGGGCGACGCCCTTGGGGACGCGCGCCTCGAAGAGCTCCTGCACACGGGGCAGACCGTGGGTGATGTCGGCACCCGCCACACCACCGGTGTGGAAGGTACGCATCGTCAGCTGGGTGCCGGGCTCGCCGATCGACTGGGCGGCGATGATGCCGACCGCCTCGCCGACGTCCACGAGCTTGCCGGTCGCGAGCGAGCGGCCGTAGCAGGTGGCGCAGACACCGATCTTGGCCTCGCAGACGAGCGCGCTGCGGGTCCTGACGGTCTCCACACCGGCCTCGACCAGCGCGGTGACGTGGATGTCGTTGATGTCGACGCCCACCGGCACGATGATCTTGCCGTCCACCTCCACGTCCTCGGCGAGGATGCGGCCGTGCACGTTGCTCTCGGCGTTCTCCGCCTTGACCAGGTTGCCCTGGGCGTCGCGCTCGCCGACGTGCAGCGGGACGCCGCGGTCGGTGCCGCAGTCGATCTCGCGGACGATGACGTCCTGCGCGACGTCCACCAGACGACGGGTCAGGTAGCCCGAGTCGGCGGTCCGCAGCGCGGTGTCCGCCAGACCCTTCCGCTGGCCGTGGGTGGAGATGAAGTACTCCAGCACCGACAGGCCCTCGCGGAACGAGGCCTTGATCGGACGCGGGATCGTCTCACCCTTGGTGTTGGACACCAGGCCGCGGATGCCGGAGATCTGCCGGACCTGCATCAGGTTTCCTCGGGCGCCCGACTGGACCATCATCCAGACCGGGTTGGTCTTCGGGAACGCCTTCTGCATGTCGTCGGTCACGTCACTGGTCGCGTGCGTCCAGATCTCGATGAGCTCCTGACGGCGCTCCTCGTCCGTGATCAGACCGCGCTCGTACTCACGCTGGACCTTGTCGGCCCTGCGCTCGTACGTCTCCATGATCTCGGCCTTGTTCGGCGGCGCGATGACGTCCTCGATGGAGATCGTCACACCGGCCCTGGTCGCCCAGTAGAACCCGGCGTCCTTGAGGGCGTCGAGCGCCGCGGCGACCTCGACCTTGGGGTACTTCTCGGCGAGCTCGTTGACGATGACCGACAGCTGCTTCTTGCCGACCTGCGAGTTCACGTACGGGTAGTTCGCCGGCAGGGTCTGGTTGAACAGGCAACGGCCCAGGGTGGTCTCCAGGCGGTAGCTGTCACCCGCCTCCCAGCCCTCGGGACCGGCCCAGCCGCGGGGCGGCGGGACGTCGCCCTTCATGCGGATCTGGATCAGCGACTGGATGTCCAGCTCGCGGCGGTCGAAGGCCATGAGCGCCTCCGACACCGAGCCGAAGACCCGGCCCCTGCCGACGCCGTTCTCGTCCTCGTCCTTGAGCGTGGTCAGCGAGTAGAGGCCGATGATCATGTCCTGGGTGGGCATGGTCACGGGCTTGCCGTCGGCCGGCTTGAGGATGTTGTTCGTCGACAGCATCAGGATGCGGGCCTCGGCCTGCGCCTCGGCCGACAGCGGCAGGTGCACGGCCATCTGGTCACCGTCGAAGTCCGCGTTGAACGCGGTGCAGACGAGCGGGTGGATCTGGATGGCCTTGCCCTCGACCAGCTGCGGCTCGAAGGCCTGGATGCCCAGGCGGTGCAGGGTCGGCGCGCGGTTGAGCAGCACGGGGTGCTCGGTGATGACCTCTTCGAGGACGTCCCACACGACCGGCCGGGCACGCTCGACCATCCGCTTGGCCGACTTGATGTTCTGCGCGTGGTTCAGGTCGACCAGGCGCTTCATCACGAACGGCTTGAAGAGCTCCAGCGCCATCTGCTTGGGCAGACCGCACTGGTGCAGCTTCAGCTGCGGGCCGACGACGATGACCGAACGGCCGGAGTAGTCGACTCGCTTGCCCAGCAGGTTCTGGCGGAACCGGCCCTGCTTGCCCTTCAGCATGTCGCTGAGGGACTTCAGGGGACGGTTGCCGGGCCCGGTGACCGGACGGCCGCGGCGGCCGTTGTCGAACAGCGCGTCGACGGCCTCCTGGAGCATCCGCTTCTCGTTGTTCACGATGATCTCGGGGGCACCGAGGTCGAGAAGCCGCTTGAGGCGGTTGTTGCGGTTGATCACCCGGCGGTACAGGTCGTTCAGGTCCGAGGTCGCGAACCGGCCACCGTCGAGCTGCACCATCGGGCGCAGGTCCGGCGGGATGACCGGGATGCAGTCGAGGACCATCCCGTTGGGCGAGTTGCGGGTGTTCAGGAACGCCGACACGACCTTGAGACGCTTGAGCGCGCGGGCCTTCTTCTGGCCCTTGCCGCTGCGGATCGTCTCGCGCAGGTTCTCGGCCTCGAGGGCGAGGTCGAAGTTGGTCAGACGCTCCTGGATGGCCTGGGCGCCCATGCCACCGCGGAAGTAGCGGCCGAAACGGTCGCGCATCTCGCGGTAGAGGAGCTCGTCGCCCTCGAGGTCCTGGACCTTGAGGTTCTTGAAGCGGCTCCAGACCTCGTCCAGCCGGTCCAGCTCGCGCTGGGCCCGGTCGCGCAGCTGCCGCATCTCACGCTCGGCGCCCTCGCGGACCTTGCGGCGCTGGTCGCCCTTGGCGCCCGCGGCCTCGAGCTCGGCCAGGTCGGTCTCCAGCTTGCGCTGGCGGGCCTCGATGTCGGCGTCACGGCGCTGCTCGATGTGCTGCCGCTCGACGGAGATCTTCGCCTCCAGCGACGGCAGGTCACGCTCGCGCATTTCCTTGTCGACGTGCGTGATCATGTAGGCCGCGAAGTAGATGACCTTCTCGAGGTCCTTCGGGGCCAGGTCGAGCAGGTATCCCAGACGGGACGGGACACCCTTGAAGTACCAGATGTGCGTGACGGGCGCGGCCAGCTCGATGTGGCCCATCCGCTCACGACGCACCTTGGCGCGAGTCACCTCGACGCCACAGCGCTCACAGATGATGCCCTTGAAGCGGACGCGCTTGTACTTGCCGCAGTAGCACTCCCAGTCGCGGGTCGGACCGAAGATCTTCTCGCAGAAGAGTCCGTCCTTCTCGGGCTTGAGCGTCCGGTAGTTGATCGTCTCGGGCTTCTTCACCTCGCCGTGCGACCACTGGCGGATGTCGTCGGCGGTCGCGAGGCCGATCCGAAGCTCGTCGAAGAAGTTGACGTCGAGCACTATGTAATCCCCTCCTCAGCTTCTAGATCAGACCTCTTCGACACTGCTCGGCTCACGCCGGGACAGGTCGATGCCGAGCTCCTCCGCGGCGCGGAAGACGTCCTCGTCGGTGTCGCGCATCTCGATGGACATGCCGTCGCTGGAGAGCACCTCGACGTTCAAGCACAGCGACTGCATTTCCTTGATGAGCACCTTGAACGACTCCGGGATGCCCGGCTCGGGAATGTTCTCGCCCTTGACGATCGCCTCGTAGACCTTCACGCGGCCCAGGACGTCGTCGGACTTGATGGTGAGCAGCTCCTGCAGGGCGTAGGCGGCGCCGTACGCCTCCAGGGCCCAGACCTCCATCTCACCGAAGCGCTGGCCGCCGAACTGGGCCTTACCGCCGAGCGGCTGCTGGGTGATCATGGAGTACGGGCCGGTCGAACGAGCGTGGATCTTGTCGTCGACCAGGTGGAGCAGCTTCAGGATGTAGATGTAGCCGACGGAGATCGGGTGCGGGAACGGCTCCCCGGAACGGCCGTCGAACAGCTGGGCCTTTCCGTTCGCGCCGACCATGCGCCCGCCGTCCCTGTTGACCAGGGTGTTGTCGAGCAGACCGATGATCTCTTCCTCGTTGGCACCGTCGAACACCGGCGTGGCCATGTTGGTGCGCGGGTCGACCTCTGCGAAGCCCTTGTCGCGCAGCCGCTCGGCCCAGGCCTCCTGGATGCCGGTGATGTCCCACCCTCTGGCGGCGATCCACCCGAGGTGGGTCTCCAGGACCTGGCCGACGTTCATACGGCCGGGCACGCCCAGGGGGTTGAGGATGATGTCGACGGCGGTGCCGTCCTCGAGGAACGGCATGTCCTCGACCGGGAGGATCTTGGAGATGACGCCCTTGTTGCCGTGCCGGCCGGCCAGCTTGTCGCCGTCGGTGATCTTACGCTTCTGGGCCACGTAGACGCGGACCAGCTCGTTGACGCCGGGGGGGAGCTCGTCGCCCTCCTCGCGGCTGAACACGCGGACGCCGATGACCTTGCCCTGCTCGCCGTGCGGCACCTTCAGGGAGGTGTCACGGACCTCGCGGGCCTTCTCACCGAAGATCGCGCGGAGCAGGCGCTCCTCGGGGGTGAGCTCGGTCTCGCCCTTGGGCGTGACCTTGCCGACGAGGATGTCGCCGGGGACGACCTCGGCGCCGATGCGGATGATGCCGCGCTCGTCGAGGTCGGCCAGGACCTCCTCGGAGACGTTCGGGATGTCCCGGGTGATCTCCTCGGGGCCCAGCTTGGTGTCGCGGGCGTCGACCTCGTGCTCCTCGATGTGGATCGAGGAGAGGACGTCGTCCTGCACCAGGCGCTGGGAGAGGATGATCGCGTCCTCGTAGTTGTGGCCCTCCCACGGCATGAACGCCACGAGGAGGTTCTTGCCCAGGGCCATCTCGCCGTCGTCGGTGCAGGGACCGTCGGCGACGACCTGGTTCACCTCGATCCGGTCGCCTTCCTTGACGATCGGCTTCTGGTTGAAGCAGGTGCCCTGGTTGGAGCGCTTGAACTTGGCGACCCGGTAGGTCGTGCGGGTGCCGTCGTCGTTCATCACCGTGACATAGTCGGCGGAGACCTCCTCGACCACGCCCGCCTTGTCGGCGGTGATGACGTCGCCGGCGTCGGTCGCGGCACGGTACTCCATGCCGGTGCCGACCAGCGGCGCCTCGCTCTTGAGCAGCGGCACCGACTGGCGCTGCATGTTGGAGCCCATGAGCGCGCGGTTGGCGTCGTCGTGCTCCAGGAACGGGATCATCGCGGTCGCCACGGACACCATCTGGCGTGCCGAGACGTCCATGTAGTCGACCTCGTTGGCGCGCAGGGACTCGAACTCCCCGCCCTTCCTGCGGACGAGCACGCGCGGCTCGAGGAACGTTCCGTCGGGACCGATCGGCGTGTTCGCCTGGGCGATGACGTGCCGGTCCTCCTCGTCCGCGGTCAGGTAGTCGACCTGGTCGGTGACCCGGCCCTCGACGACCTTGCGGTAGGGGGTCTCGACGAACCCGAAGGAGTTGACCCGGCCGAAGGACGCGAGCGAGCCGATCAGACCGATGTTCGGTCCTTCCGGGGTCTCGATCGGGCACATGCGGCCGTAGTGCGACGGGTGGACGTCACGGACCTCGAAGCCGGCCCGCTCACGGGACAGACCACCGGGGCCCAGCGCGGACAGACGACGCTTGTGCGTCAGGCCGGCCAGGGGGTTGGTCTGGTCCATGAACTGCGACAGCTGGGAGGTGCCGAAGAACTCCTTGATCGACGCCACGACCGGGCGGATGTTGATCAGGGTCTGCGGCGTGATCGCCTCGACGTCCTGGGTCGTCATCCGCTCGCGGACGACGCGCTCCATGCGGGCCAGGCCCAGGCGGACCTGGTTCTGGATGAGCTCGCCCACCGTGCGCAGACGGCGGTTGCCGAAGTGGTCGATGTCGTCGGTCTCGACGACGATCTCACCGTTGGCGCCGGGCATCTCGACCTCGCCGGCGTGCAGCCGGACGATGTACTCGATGGTGGCGACGATGTCGTCCTCGGTGAGCGTGCCCTGGGTGATCTCGCTGTCGACCCCGAGCTTCTTGTTGATCTTGTATCGGCCGACCTTGGCGAGGTCGTAGCGCTTGGAGTTGAAGTACAGGTTCTCCAGCAGCGTCTGCGCCGACTCCTTGGTCGGCGGCTCGCCCGGGCGCAGCTTGCGGTAGATGTCGAGCAGCGCGTCGTCCTGGCCGGCCGTGTGGTCCTTCTCCAGGGTGGCGCGCATGGACTCGTACTGACCGAAACGCTCGAGGATCTGCTCGCTGGTCCAGCCGAGCGCCTTGAGCAGGACAGTGACGGCCTGCTTGCGCTTGCGGTCGATGCGGACACCGACGCTGTCGCGCTTGTCGATCTCGAACTCGAGCCAGGCGCCCCGGGAGGGGATCACCTTGCATCCGTAGAGGTCCTTGTCGGAGGTCTTGTCGACACTGCGGTCGAAGTAGACGCCCGGGGACCGGACCAGCTGGGAGACGACGACACGCTCGGTGCCGTTGATGATGAAAGTGCCCTTGCCGGTCATGAGCGGGAAATCGCCCATGAACACGGTCTGGCTCTTGATCTCACCAGTGGTGTTATTGATGAACTCCGCCGTGACGAACATCGGGGCGGAGTAGGTCATGTCCTTGTCTTTGCACTCATCGACTGAGTACTTGGGCGGCTCGAACCGGTGATCGCGGAACGACAGGGACATGGTCCCGGAGAAGTCCTCGATGGGACTGATCTCCTCGAAGATCTCTTCGAGGCCCGACTGGGCCGGAACGTCCTTGCGCCCGGCCTGGCGAGCCGCCTCGACCCGCCCCTTCCACTTCTCGTTGCCGAGCAACCAGTCGAAGGACTCGGTCTGAAGAGCGAGAAGGTCAGGAACTTCTAGCGGCTCCTGAATTCGTGCGAAAGACACACGACGGGGACCGGCGGGTACGGCGAAGGCGTTGCGCGAGGCTGCCAACAGATGTCCTTCCGAGGGCTCGCGGCGGACTGACTACACGCACGCCAGACGACCATGCATCAGAGCACCAAAAGAAGCGGGTCGTCAAAGGGCAGCGCAAAGGGGCAGTGTAGCCGAACGGCATACACCTGTCCACTTCAGTCTCGCTGCAAGCTCCACGTTGGTCGCAGCATCGCCCGTCAGAGCCGAAACGTCAAGCCCGGGAGCTGACATTTCGGCCGTGAGATAGCCGAGACCCTGGGAGTTTTCCCACCGGGTGACCTGCGTACACCACAAGACCGGAGACGATGTCCGACCTGGTGCGGCTGACGCTGAGTCACCCGGCGGATCGAACGCTAGCCGAGGGATCGACTGACGATCGACGCTGCCATGGCCGATGTACCCAACCGCGTGCCCAACCTAAACCAAGCCTTTACTAACAATTGGGTAAAGCGACACGCCGATCAAGGTGGTGGAGGGTCTCCGAGCAGCGTGGACAGCTCCGAGACCAGCCAGCGCGAATCCTTCTTGACCATGATGAATCTGGCCCGGTTCTGGCTGACGACCCGGCGGGGCTGCTTCTCGCCCTCGGGGGTCCTGACGGTGCTCATGCTCATGAAGAGCAGCACCTCGACCCTGCCGAAGTCGCCGGACTCCACCGACTCCACCCCGGCGCCGGTCACCGCGGCCTGCTGCACCGTCTTCTGCCTTCTCGCCTGCGGGGCCATGCTCCTGGCCAGCTGCCGGTAGTGCAGGCTGAGCGCCCCGGTGGTGTATCCACCCGCTCTTGCGAAATCCTGTTCGATCGTACGATAGTCGTACGACAGCATGTCGGGGGCGACCGCGCGGGCGGCGGCGAGCGCCTCCCGCCCCGCCGTCTCGTCCGCCCGCAACCGGCTCAGGTCGGTGAACATGATCCACACGACCGCCGCGAGCGCGAGGGCGACGGCGACCATGAGCCCGATCGCCAGCCGGGAGGCACGTCTCACAGCACCAGCTCCGCCCTGGACACCAGCCAGGCTCCCCCCACCTTGGTCACTTCCATGTTCCACCGGTAGAACCGCTCCTGCGGGGCGTCCTCGCTCCCGTCGCGCCGGACCACCGCGTCGCCCACCACCATCACCTGGGCCGTGCTCCCCCGCAGCGAGACCAGCCCGGAGGCCCGCAGCGCGCCCGTCTGGAGGATCTTGTCCTTGACCGTGCTCCTCTTGAGCTCCGCGGCGGTCCTGACGTACTCGGCCCTGGCCGCCCCCGTGGAGGTGCCGAGGATGCGCCCGATGTCGTCGTCGACGCTCCTGTAGCCGACGGAGAGCAGATGGACGGCGTGGGCCCCCGCGGCCCGCAGGGCCGCCTGCCGGTCGTCAGCGGCCGTCTGGGCGTCGCGCAGGGTGGCACCGACCCAGAACGCGGCGACGAGCAGACCCACGATCAGCACCCCCAGCACCGGCCCGGCGATCCTGAGCGGGCGGCGGGAGCGGCGCGAGCGACGGGGGCGGGTGGCGTGCACTGCCATGCGTCTCTCCCATCGCACGGTCTGCGGAACGCGGGCCGGCGAGCGCGGCTGCTTCGCCGCCCGGGACGGCATGCTCCCCGATCGCCGGATCATAACCCGCCGCGCAGATCCGCATAACGGCCTTCGCCCACATGCCCCGGGCCATTTCCCCTCGCCCCGCCCGAGCGCGTACGAACCGGCCGGACCTGGAAACGCGAAAAGAGCGGGCCACCGGCACCAGGTGGACCCGCTCTTTCCGATGAGATGAACTACTTGACGGTCACCGAAGCGCCGGCGCCCTCGAGGGCGGCCTTGGCCTTCTCGGCCTGCTCCTTGTTGACCTTGCCGTCGAAGACGGACTTGGGAGCGCCGTCGACGAGGTCCTTGGCCTCCTTGAGGCCCAGGCTCGTCAGGGCGCGGATCTCCTTGATGACCTGGATCTTCTTCTCGCCGGCACCCTCGAGGATGACCTCGAACTCGTCCTGCTCCTCGACCTCTTCGACAGCGGCCGCACCGGGGGCGGCGGCGGCGACGGCGACGGGGGCAGCGGCCTTGACGTCGAAGGTCTCCTCGAAGAGCTTCACGAAGTCGGACAGCTCGAGGAGAGTCATCTCCTTGAAAGCGTCGAGCAGCTCGTCGGTGCTGAGCTTCGCCATGATGGTTCCTCCATACGGATCTGAACTACTAAAGAAAGTCGGGACCGCGGTTTGCGTTAATCCCCTGTGACCGCCTGCGCGGACCTACTCGCCGGCGCCTTCGCGCTTGGCGCGCAGGGCCTCGGCCAGCTGAGCCATGTTGGTGGGCAGCGCGTTGAAGACGGCGGCCGCGTGGCCCTGCTTCGCCTTCAGTGCGCCGGCCAGCTTCGCGAGGAGAACCTCACGCGACTCGAGGTCGGCAAGCTTGCTGATCTCGTCCGGCGTCATCGACCTGCCGTCGACGACACCGCCCTTGATGATCAGGAGGGGATTGGCCTTGGCGAAGTCACGCAGACTCTTGGCAGCCTCGACCACGTCGCCGTTGACGAACGCGATCGCCGACGGACCCGCGAGCAGGTCGTCGAGCTGGTTGAACCCGGCCTCGTTGGCCGCGATCTTGGTCAGCGTGTTCTTCACCACGGCGAACTTCGCATTCTCACCGAGGGAAATGCGCAGCTGCTTGAGCTGGGCAACGGTGAGACCGCGGTATTCGGTCAGAACGGCAGCATTGGAGCCGTCGAAGCTGCTCTTCAGCTCAGCGACAGCCGTTGCCTTTTCTGCCTTCGCCATGGGCCTCCTTCCAGATGTGCCGCCGGGGCAAAGGGCCCGGGAAAGCGAACAAGCCCCGGCGCAGGCGCACGGGGCTCACATGAGGAGGTCAGTCCAAATGAAAACTCACATCACAACCTACGCGGGCCGTCCACTGACGTGGATCCTTAAATCGTCAGGCCATGCGGCTTGACGACGACCGGCGGTCTTCGGCGTTGACAGCTTACGTCCTGTCGTCCCGAATGCCAACTCGGAGCCCCGCCCGACGGAGGACCGCGGAGAAGTAATGGAGGACCACGGAAAAGGACCACGGAAAAGGATCGCGCCCCCGGCCGGTGGGCCGGGGGCGCGATCCTCGGGGAAACGTCAGTTTCCGCCGCGGTGCTCGGGCAGGTCGCCCACCTGGTCGGCGGGCGGGGCGGTGATCTCCACGGGCTCGTTGAAGCCCTTGAAGAACGCCGTCAGGTTGAACGTCGCCTCTTTCTCGGTACCGCTGAGGGTGACCTTGCGAGGCAGGCTCTGGGCGTCGGCCCAGAGGTCGAACTTCACGTTCTTGGCCTGCGAGAGCTGCTCCTGGAGCTTCTCACGCTTGGCCGGGTCGACCAGCTGGGCGGCCTCGGCGACCGGGAAGGTGCCGCTGTAGTGGGTCGTGTCGACCCCGCCGACCGTCTCGGTGCCGACCGCCTTGACGTCCTTCGACGCGGTCAGCAGCTTGACGGTGCCCGCCAGGTCGAACTGCTGGGCCTGGTCCATGAACTTCCTGATCTCGGACTGCCCCTTGGCGTCGAGCTCGCTGAGCGACACCTTGGTCCACGGCTTGGTGACGCCCGCGAACCGGTTGAGGAGCTCGGACTTCACGTAGACCGTGTCGCCCGACAGGATGGCCCGTGCCCCGCCGGGCACGTTCTGCCCGCCGAAGGTGATCGTGTCGAGCCTGATGTCCGTGGCCAGCTGGGGCTTGCTCTGGTAGAGCATGCTGCCCTGGACCTTGCCCGACTGCTTCTCGCCGCCGCTGGCGTCGAGAACGACGTCCGCGGAGTAGGAGGTGACCTCTTCGGCCTTCTGCGCGCTCTGCTGCACCGCGTCCGCCGCGGCGAGTTTTACGTTTCCGAGGGAACCGGTGCCCTGTGCACCGCATCCCGCGACCGCGACGAGCGCGGCCGCTCCCAGTGCAACTACGGGAGCCAATCGGCGCATTTCGTCTTCCACCCTTTCGTTCCCCCGAGGATCCTGACTTACGACACTACGCGTCGGCAAAGCCGGGCGCGTCGTCCGGGAGAACGAAGAAGGCCTCAACCGAATGGCCATTCGGTTGAGGCCTTCCGCGGAAGACGTCTGCTATCAGGCGTCGAGCTCGGCGGTCAGCGCCCGCGTCTGGTTGGGGTCGACCTGGATGCCGGGGCCCATGGACGTGGAGAAGACGACCTTCTTGACGTAGCGTCCCTTGGCCGCGGACGGCTTGAGACGCAGCACCTCGTCGAGGGCGGCGGCGTAGTTCTCGATGAGCTGGCGCTCGCCGAAGGACACCTTGCCGATGATGAAGTGCAGGTTCGCGTGCCGGTCGACACGGAACTCGATCTTGCCGCCCTTGATGTCGGTGACGGCCTTGCCGACGGCCGGGGTCACGGTGCCGGTCTTGGGGTTCGGCATCAGGCCACGGGGGCCGAGCACGCGGCCCAGGCGGCCGACCTTGCCCATGAGGTCCGGGGTGGCGACGACGGCGTCGAAGTCGAGGCGGCCCTTGGCGACCTCGTCGATCAGCTCGTCGGCACCGACGATGTCGGCGCCCGCGGCGCGAGCCTCCTCGGCACGGTCACCGGTCGCGAAGACCAGGACCCGGGCGGTCTTGCCGGTGCCGTGCGGGAGGTTGACGGTGCCGCGGACCATCTGGTCGGCCTTGCGGGGGTCGACGCCCAGCCGCAGGGCCACCTCGACGGTGGCGTCGAACTTGGCGACGTTGGTGTCCTTGGCCAGCTTGGCCGCCTGGGCCGGGCTGTACAGGGTCTCGCGGTCGACCTGCGCCGCTGCGGCGCGGAATCCCTTGCTGCGCTTCACTTGCTCACTCCTGTGGATCCGAGTGTCCGTGGTGCGGGCCTGCGCAGGCCCCTCCACTTACTTCGACGTTGGATGTTCGCGCGATCGAGATCGCGCTCGCCGCCGGTCCTCGCCGGTCTCGCGGACGCTTTCGCCGCCACGAGATCGCCGCCGGGCCGTACGGCCGACGGTGCTAGTCGACGATCGTGATGCCCATCGACCGGGCGGTGCCGGCGATGATCTTCTCGGCCGCCGCGACGTCGTTGGCGTTGAGGTCCTGCATCTTGGTCTCGGCGATCTGGCGCAGCTGCTCCTTGGTGAGCTTGCCCACCTTGTCCTTCTGCGGGACGGCCGAACCCTTGGCGACACCGGCGGCCTTCTTGATCAGCTCAGGCGCCGGGGGCGTCTTCGTGACGAAGGTGAAGGTGCGGTCCTCGTAGATGGTGATCTCGACGGGGATGATGTTGCCGCGCTGGGCCTCGGTGGCAGCGTTGTACTGCTTCACGAATTCCATGATGTTGACGCCGTGCGGACCGAGGGCGGTACCGACCGGCGGCGCGGGCGTGGCCTGGCCGGCGGGGAGCTGGACCTTGACCAGCGCGGCGAACTTCTTCTTAGGAGGCATGCTTCTCTCCGGGTCCTTGCTTCTCTGAACGATGTTCCAGATCCCCGCGACAGCGGGGCCCACGGCGGGCGCACGTCGGCCGGTGCCGTGGGCGTGGAACAATCCCCGCGACCGCGGGGCAGACTGATGAAGTCTACGCGACCGGTTTAGATTTTCGAGACCTGGTTGAACGAGAGCTCGACCGGGGTCTCGCGACCGAAGATCGACACGAGCACCTTGAGCTTCTGCGACTCGGCGCTGATCTCGCTGACCGTGGCGGGCAGCGTGGCGAACGGGCCGTCCATGACGGTGACGGACTCGCCGACCTCGAAGTCGACCGTCGCGGCGGAGGCCTTCGCGGTGGACTTCTTGACCTCTTCCGAGGGCTCCGGCGCGAGCAGCTTGGCGACCTCTTCGAGGCTCAGCGGGCTCGGCTTGTTGGAGAGGCCCACGAAACCGGTCACACCGGGCGTGTTACGCACCGCGGACCAGGACTCGTCGGTGAGCTCCATCCGGACCAGCACGTAGCCGGGCAGCACCCGCTCCTTGACCAGCTGGCGCTTGCCGCTCTTGATCTCGGTCACGTGGTGGGTGGGCACCTCGACCTGGAAGATGTAGTCCTCCATGTTGAGGGACTGCGTGCGGGTCTCGATGTTCGACTTCACGCGGTTCTCGTAGCCGGCGTAGGAGTGGATGACGTACCACTCGCCGAACAGGCTCCGCAGGTGCCGCTTGAACTCCTCGACCGGGTCGACGTCGGGAAGGACGTCACCGTCCTCGTCGACGGCGCCGGCCGGGGCCTGCTCGGCCTCGGTTTCGGCGTCGGCGTCGGTTTCGGCGTCGACGTCCTGCCCGTCGGACTCGTCAAGCGAATCCTCGGTGACGTCGACGGCCTTCTCCAGCTCGTCCTCGCGCTCTTCGCGGGACTCGCCGGCCGACTGTGCAGACTCGGACACGGTGCTCTTTCTCTTTTCGTCGATGGCTTGTGGACTCGTCCGCGGGGCTGACGCGCCCGCTGGAGAGAGACCGCGGCTCAGGCTCCGCCGAAGATTCTCAGCACGCCCTCGGTGAACAGCGCGTCCAAAGCCGACACGATCCCGACCATGATCAGAACGAAGACCAGGACGATGATGGTGTACGAAATGAGGTCTTTGCGCGTAGGCCAGATGACCTTACGCAGCTCTGCGACCACCTGCCGGTAGAAAAGGGCGGGAGAAGTGCGCTTAGTCTTCTTCTCACCGCTCGGCTTGTCTGCGGTTTCGCCGCGCGTGTCGATCGCCACAGTCCTCACCTGAATCCATCGAGTCCAACGCACATAAGCGGCGCGCTGGACGCCTGATGCGCGGACCGCTCCTAGCAGGGCACGAGGGACTCGAACCCCCAACCGCCGGTTTTGGAGACCGGTGCGCTACCAATTGCGCTAGTGCCCTAAGACATGAACCACCATACATCGGTTGGACCGAAGTTTGTCCGTGGCTCACGGTCTTGACCGCCGGTTCACGCATGCGGCGGAAAGAACATGCCGGAGTCTACGTGTGAATGGCCACCGCGTCGAACCGACAGGCGATCGCCCAGCTCAGGGACTTTTCCCCGGTGCTCGCGCGGCTCGCGGGGAGGAGCGTCCGCATGGTGGATATGCGGCAGAAACATCAGCACAGGTCTGTAACCATGGAGGTATGACCCGTCCTCGCATCTCAGCGCGCATCTCCGCGATCTCCGAGTCCGCCACGCTCGCCGTGGACGCCAAGGCCAAGGCGATGAAGGCGGCGGGCCGCCCGGTCATCGGCTTCGGCGCCGGTGAGCCGGACTTCGCGACGCCCGGCTACATCGTCGAGGCGGCCGTCGAGGCGTGCCGGAACCCCCGGTTCCACAAGTACACCCCGGCCGGTGGCCTTCCCGAGCTGAAGCAGGCCGTCGCCGACAAGACGCTCCGCGACTCCGGCTACCGGGTGGACGCGGCCCAGGTCCTGATCACCAACGGCGGCAAGCAGGCCGTCTACGAGGCGTTCGCCACGCTGCTCGACCCGGGTGACGAGGTCCTGGTCGTCGCCCCCTACTGGACGACCTACCCCGAGGCGATCAAGCTCGCCGGCGGCGTCCAGGTCGACGTGGTGACCGACGAGACCACCGGCTACCTGGCGGGCGTGGAGCAGCTGGAGGCGGCGCGCACCGACCGCACCAAGGTCCTCCTCTTCGTCTCCCCGTCCAACCCGACCGGCGCGGTGTACACCCCCGAGCAGGTCGCGGAGATCGGCCGCTGGGCCGCCGAGCACGACCTGTGGGTCGTCACGGACGAGATCTACGAGCACCTCACGTACGGCGACGCGACGTTCGCGAGCATCGCCACCGTCGTCCCCGAGCTGGGCGACAGGGTCGTGGTCCTGAACGGCGTCGCCAAGACGTACGCGATGACCGGCTGGCGCGTGGGCTGGCTGATCGGTCCCAAGGACGTCGTCAAGGCCGCGTCCAACCTGCAGTCGCACGCCACCTCCAACGTCTCCAACGTCGCCCAGGCCGCCGCGCTCGCCGCCGTCACCGGCGACCTGTCGGCCGTGGCGGAGATGCGCGGCGCCTTCGACCGGCGCCGCCGGACCATGGTCCGGATGCTCAACGAGATCCCGGGCGTGCTCTGCCCCGAGCCGCTGGGCGCGTTCTACGCCTACCCGTCGGTCAAGGCGCTGCTGGGCAAGGAGTTCGGCGGCAGGCGCCCGGCGACCTCCGCCGAGCTGGCCGAGATCATCCTGGAGGAGGCCGAGGTGGCGGTCGTCCCCGGCGAGGCCTTCGGCACCCCGGGCTACTTCCGCCTGTCCTACGCCCTCGGCGACGACGACCTCGCCGAGGGCGTGAGCCGCCTCGCCAAGTTCCTCGGCCAGGCCGGCTGAGCGCGGCGGTTCCCCGTCCGGTCCCTGTCCGGCCGGTCGAGCACGGCCTCCGTGCGCGTGCACGCGCCGGACGGGGGCCCGGGTTCCCAGAGCCCGGCTTTCCACGGCCCGGTTTCCCGGGACCCGGTCTCCCAGGGCCCGGTTTTCCAGGGGCCGAGCACGGCGCCCTCGGAGCGGTCAGTCCCGCAGAGCGTAGGTCACGGCGCCCTCGAAGTGGGCGGCCGCGCCCTCGTTGAAGGCCCGCCCGTAGGCGGTCTCGCCGATCAGGCACGCGGCGCGGGCCCCGGCGGCCTCGCGGAGCGCGGTCAGGCTGTCGGCCTCGACGGCGGGCGGCCCGAAGGTGGTCCAGATGCGCTGCGCGGCCCCCAGGAGCCAGGCCGCGCGGTGGCCGTCCTCCGCGGCGGCGGCGATCCTGGCGAGTTGGTCGATGGCGAGGACGCTGCCGACCGTGTCCCGTAGCCGCCATTTGACCTCCAGCGCCGCCCTGGCCGCCGCGGAGGCCGCCGCGATGTCCCCCCGGCCGAAAAGTGCCAGGGAGAGGACGTAGTCGTCCATGGCGCGCTGTGACAGCTCCCCCCGCGCCTCGTGGTGGGAGCGCGCCTCGCGCAGGACCCGTACCGCCTCGTCGAACTCCCCGCCGAAGGTGGCGGCCATCGCGAGGAAGGAGGGCAGGAAGAGCGCCCCCGGCGAGGTGGGGTCCAGCCCGCCGGCCACGCGCCGCGCGTACGCCCGCGCCCCCTCCAGGTCCAGGTCCCCGGTGAACAGGCGGGCTTCGGCGAGGGCGAGGAGGGCGTGTGCCTCGGCGTCGACGTCACCGTGCCGCCGGGCGCTCTCGACGCCCTCCTCGGCCCTGCTGCGCGCCAGGGCCATGTCCCCCTGGATGAGCGCGAGATGGGCGGCGACCCAGAGCGGCCTGGACCTGGCCCGGTCGGTGACGGGGGCGGCGGCCAGGGCGCGGTCGAGATAGTGGCGGCCCTCCCGGACGAGCCCCAGATGGCACCAGAGCACCCACAGGGCCCCGGCCAGCTCCAGGGCGCCGACGTGGTCGCCCGCGGTGAGGCAGCGGTCGAGGGCCGCGCGGACGTTGGGCAGCTCCCCTCGGGCCCAGCAGGCCCATGCGATCTGGTCGGGGCCACACCACTCGGCGCCCATGCGCCGGGCGGCGGACAGGTAGTGGTCGCGGTGCCTGCGGATCATCAGGTCGCTCTCGCCCAGCTCGGCGAGCCAGTCCCGGCCGTAGTCCCTGATGGTGTCGAGCAGGCGGTACCGGTCGCCCACGCGGGTGACGACGGATTTGGCCGTAAGCGTGGCGAGGACGCCGGGGACGTCGGGCAGGCGCTCGTCCTCGCACACACCGCGCGCCGCGTCCGTGTCGAAGGCGGCGGGGAAGACCGACAGGCGGGCCCAGAGCAGGCGTTCGGCGGGCGTGCACAGCTCGTGGCTCCAGCCGGCGGCGGTGCGGAGGGTGTGGTGGCGGACGAGGAGCCCCTCGCCGTCGGCCAGCAGCTTGAAATGGACGTCGAGCTGGTCGGCGAGCTGGGTCGCCGACAGGCCGCGCATGTGGCTGGCGGCCAGCTCGATGGCGAGCGGCATGCCGTCGAGCCTGCGGCAGAGCCTGGCGACGGCCATCATGGCCCGCTCGTCCGTGCGCAGCCCGGGGGCCACGGCCCTGGCGCGGTCGAGGAAGAGGCTCGGCGCGTCGTGGCCGGCGAGGTCGGCGGCCTCGGGCGGGGGGACGGGGAAGGGCTCGACGACCATGACGACCTCCAGCGGCAGGCCCAGCTCCTGGCGGCTGGTCACGATGATCTGCACGTCGGGCGCGCCGGTCAGGACGGCCACGACCATGGCGGCGCAGGAGTCGACCAGGTGCTCGCAGGTGTCGAGGACGATGAGGAGCCGCCGGTCGGCGAGATACTCGATGAGGGACTCCAGGGCGGGGCGTTCCGCCTGGGTGTGCAGGCCGAACACCCCGGCGACGCCGTGGATGAGCAGGCCGCCCTCGGTCTCCGAGGAGAGCTCGGCCACCCAGACGCCGTCGGGGTAGTCGTCGCGGACGTTGCGCGCGGCCCGCAGGGCCAGGCGCGTCTTGCCGACGCCCCCGGGGCCGCGCAGGGTGAGCAGGCGCGTCCGGGTGAGGAGTTTCGCGATCTCGTCGAGCTCGGTGGCGCGGCCGACGAAGCTGTTCATCTCGGCCGGCAGGTTGCCGCAGCGCGTCAAGAAAAGTCTCCCTGGAGTGCGTGTTCCACGGCGTCGCGCAGGCTGATCGAACCTCCCCGCGCCTCCAGCCGGTCGAACTCCGCCCTGCCCAGGCGCCCGCGCAGCCTCAGCTCGGCCGCGCGGATCCGGCTCGCGATCATGGGCGAGCGGCTGGGCGGGACGCCGGCGCTCGTCCAGGCGGCGCGGGAGGCCCCGAACATGACCGCGGCGAAGGTGTCGTCGGCGCACGCCTCGGCGATCACGACGAACACCTCCAGCGCCTCCATGAGGGAGATGCTGTCGCCGAACAGGCGGGCCCCGCGCAGGGAGGAGCAGGCGGAGTCGATGGCGGAGTCGGTGTTGCCGAGGGCGTGCTCGGCCTGGGCCAGGAGGAGGTCGAGGCGGATGAGCGTCCAGTAGTCGCCGCAGGACTCGCAGAGCTCGCGTCCCTCGCGCAGGACCGCCACGGCCTGTTCGTGGTGGTCGGCGAGCATCATGGCGGTGGCGACCACGGTGTAGGTGGGCAGGAAACCGGGGAAGACGTTGCCGGTGGAGCGGTGGCGCACCCGGGCGTGCTTGATGAGCCGCAGGGCCTCGACCACGTCGCCCCTGACGACGGCCAGGTGGGCCTGGAACTGGCTGACGTAGGCCGTGGCGTAGCCGTCGGCGTCCTCGGCCGCGCATTCGGTGAGGATGCGCTCGGCGCGTTCGAGGTCGCCGCGCTGGATCGAGACCCAGGCGTGCACCCAGAGGGCCTTGACCCGCTCGGGGCTGGGGGTGTGGTCGAGATCGAGGCCGCGCTGGAGGAGGTCGTCGCCGGGTGCCTGCATGCCGCAGCACGCCCACAGGAACCACAGGTTGCCGACCAGGTCGAGGCCCTTGCGGTACTCCGCCGGCCGGGAGTAGCAGTATTCGATGGCGCCGCGCATGTTGCCGCACTCCAGGACCAGCCTGCGGTACCACTCCAGCTGGCGGCCCTGCCAGCTCATCTCGGCGCGGGCGGACAGCGCGAGGAAGTGGTCGCGGTGGCGGCGCTGGATCTCGTCGGTCTCGCCGAGCCGCTCCAGCCAGACCACGCCGAACTCGCGGACGGTGTTGAGCAGGCGGTAGCGGACCCCGCCCTCGCCCTCCTCGCGGACGAGGACGGACTTGTCGAGCAGGCCGAGCAGCCCGTCGAGGACGTCCTTGACGGCGAGCGCGCCGCCCGCGCAGACCTCCTCGGCGGCCTCGATGTCGAAGGTTCCGGCGAAGACCGAGGCCCGCGCCCACAGGAGGCGCTCCTGCGGGGTGCAGAGTTCGTGGCTCCAGCCGAGGGCGACGCGCATGGAGCTGTGCCGCCGGGGAGCGGCGGCCCGCCCGCGCGGGGTGGCCCCGGCCCGCTCCGCGTGGATCTCGCGCTCGGCCGCGGGGATCGTACGGCCTTCGAGGGCCGCGGCGAGCTCGTCGGGCGAGGTCACGTGGCCGTCGAAGGCGGCGAGCCCGGCGGTGGAGGTCAGGCGGCCGTCGAGGGCGGCGGCGAGCCCGTCGAGGGTGTCGCCGCCGGGTGTGCCCGCGCCGCCGCCGGAGGCGCCGTCGGCCACGGCGAGCCGGATCGCCAGCGGCAGGTTGTCGAGGCGGCGGCAGAGCTCGGCCGGGTCGGTGCCGCCGAGCCTGTCACCGGCGAGGGCGGTGATCAGGCGGACGGCGTCGGCGTCGGGCAGGCCGCCGACCGGGTAGAGGTGCTCGCCGGGCAGGCCCAGCCGCTGCCTGCTGGTGGTCAGGACGCGCAGCCCCTCGACCGAGCGCAGCAGCAGGCCGACCAGGATGCCCGCGGTGCCGACGACGCGGTCGCAGGTGTCGAGGACGAGCAGGGTCCGGCGCGCGAGGAACTCGTCGACCAGGGCCCGCAGCGCGGGGGTGCCCGGCTTGCGGCGGACGCCGATCGCGCCGGCGAGCGCCTCGGCCAGGGAGTCGAGGTCGGCGGGGGCGTCCGACAACTCCACGACGTGGACGCCGCCGGGGAACGCGGGTTCGAGGGTGCCGGCCAGCCGCAGGGCGAGACAGGTCTTCCCGACCCCGGCGGGACCGGTCAGTGTGACGTGCCGGACCCTTTCGAGCAGCGCGGATACGTCGGCGAGTTCTGTTTCCCTGCCGACGAAGACGTCCGCTTCCATGGCAGCCCCAGCGTCCTGACAACGTGTGCCTCCACGGTCGCACGGAGACATGGTCCGCTGAAAGCCCGTTTCCTAAATTTCCTCGATATAACGGGGGATGGGATATGGGCGGGTGTGCCCTGACCCCGGTGACACCCGTCCGAAATAACACCTTAAAACCTATAAATGGGCAATTGGGAAAAGGCCCGCGAAACACCGGGAAGGATCAACGGGGGCGGTCCCGGGGCCGGCCCGGAGAGCCCGGCAGCGGCCCGAGGGGCGGGACTCATCCACACTCATCCACACTCATCCACACTCATCCACACTCATCCACACTCATCCACACTCATCCACGCTCGGCCACACTCACCGCTCTCCCCACTCTCGCATCCTCGCTCTCATCCGTCTCCGTTCTCCCGCATCCCGCTCTCCCGATCCCCGTTCTTCCGCATCCTCGCTCTCCCCCGTCTCCGTTCTCCTCCCGCATCCCGCTCTCCTGACTCCCGTTCTCCCGCATCCCCGGCTTTCCCCCATCCCCGCTCTCCCCATCTCCGCTCTCCCCCATCGACCCTGACCGGCTCTGCGCTCTTGCTCACGTAGATCGCGGTGCGCGGCGACGCCGTGCTCCGTGCGGCCGGGAGCTCGTCGAAGGCCGCCTCGTCCTCTTCCGTCGGCGGCGAGGCCCCCTTCCGCCCTCCCCAACGCGCGAACGGACCGTCAGGTTGACACCAAAAACTCCGGGGCCGTCGATCGGGGCCGGCCGGGGTACGGCACCATATTGAAATGCCACGTCCCCTCAGCGAACTGCCCAAGGCGCACCTGCACCTGCACTTCACCGGCTCCATGCGGCACTCGACCCTCGTCGACCTCGCCCGCGAGCACGGGTTACACCTTCCCGACGCGCTCGAGGAGGACTGGCCGCCCCAGCTGCGCGCGACCGACGAGCGGGGCTGGTTCCGCTTCCAGCGGCTGTACGACATCGCGCGCTCGGTCCTGCAGCGCGAGAGCGACGTCTACCGGCTGCTGCGCGAGGCCGCCGAGGACGAGGCCGCCGAGGGGTCGCGCTGGCTGGAGATCCAGATCGACCCCTCCGGGTACGCGTCGAAGTTCGGCGGGCTCACCTCGGCCATGGAGCTGATGCTCGACGCGACGCACAAGGCGGCGGAGCACGCGGGGATAGGGATCGCCGTCGTGGTGGCCGCCAACCGTACCCGCCACCCTCTCGACGCCAAGACGCTCGCCCGCCTCGCCACGCACTACATGGACCAGGGCGTAGTCGGGTTCGGGCTCTCCAACGACGAGCGGCGCGGCCGGGCCCGCGACTTCGACGGGGCCTTCCGGCTGGCCAAGCGTGCCGGGCTGCTGGCGGTGCCGCACGGCGGGGAACTGCTGGGCGCGGCCAGCGTGGCCGAGTGCGTCGACGTGCTGGACGCCGACCGGGTCGGGCACGGGGTGCGGGCGGCCGAGTCGCCCAGGCTCATGGAACGCCTCGCGGCCCGTGGGATCACCTGCGAGGTCTGCCCGACGTCCAACGTCGGTCTCGGGGTGGCCGAGCGCGCCGAGGACGTGCCGCTGCGGCGCCTGTTCGAGGCGGGGGTGCCGATCGCGCTGGGCGCCGACGACCCCCTGCTGTTCGGCGCCAGGCTGCTGCCCCAGTACGAGCTCGCCAGGCAGGTGTACGGCTTCTCCGACCCGGAACTGGCCGAGCTGGCCCGCCAGTCGGTACGGGCGTCGGCGGCTCCGGACGACGTGCGCGAGAAGCTTCTCCAGGAGATCGACGACTGGCTGGCACCGGCGGGCTGAACGGGCGGGGTCCGGCCCTGACGCGCCGACCGCCGACACGTCAGGTTGGCGGACCGGGCGAACGAGGTCCGGCCGTGACGCGTTGACCGCTGACGCGTCCGGTCGGCGAACCGGGCGGGCGGGGACCGGGCAGGCGGGGATCGGGCGGGCGGGCACCAGGCGGGCGGGCACCAGGCGGGCGGCGAGGAGCTCTGGGCATGACGCGTCGCGTGGTTCGCCGGTCGTCGGCATCTCAGCTCGGCGGGCCTCGGCACTTCAGCCCGCCGGTCGTCGGCACCTCAGCGCGGCGGGCCTCAGCACCTCAGCTCAGCGGGCCTCAGCACCTCAGCTCGGCGGGCCTCAGCACCTCAGCGCGGCGGGCCTCGGCACCTCAGCGCGGCGGGCCGACGTCAGCGGACCGAGCGAGCGATCTCCAGGGCGCGGCTCAGCTCTCCGACGCCCTCCAGGCGCAGGCCGACCCGCTCCCGCTGCCAGATGAGGGTGGGCCCCGCCGGGCGGGGACGGATCACGGCCTGGCCGCCGCTCCTGGGCAGGTAGGTCAGGCCGTGGTGGACCGGGATCCACTGCGCCGTCGCGGCTCCCACACCGGTCTCCTGCGGCCAGGGCGGGCCGAGCTCCTTGCGGAAGACGAGATGGAGGCTGCCGTCGTACTCGTCCAGCCTGAGGCCGGGCCAGAAGAGCGACACCACCCTGCCGCCGTCACTCACCCTGACCTCGGTGGGATCGCCGAGCGCGGCCGGGAGGGAGATCGGGAACGCCACCTGTTCCCGGGCCTGTTCCAGGGTGACCCGCCGCTCGCCGGGCAGCGGCTGGGGCACCCCCGAGGGCAGCGGCCCGGGGGCACCGGTCCTGAACTCGACCCCCGCGAAGCGCAGGATCTCCGCGACCGCGGCCCTTCCCGCGGGCGTCGCTCCCAGCAGCAGGGCGGCGAGGATCGCGACGGCGGCGACCGCCGCCCGCCGACGCGCCCGGCCTCCGGCCCGGAGCGCCCCCCATCCGCGCCGGAGCGCTCCGGGACCGCCGGGAACCGCGGGCGCCTCGGGGACGCGTGTCCCGGAAGCGGGGGTCCCGGGGACCGGCGCCGTCGTCTCGGGGGTCGGCGTCTCGGGGGTCGTCGCCGGGGCCGGTGTTTCAAGAGCCGGTGTCTCGGGGGCGAGCGGTGGTTCGAGGCGGGTCCGTACGGCCCGCGCGACGTCGGCGGGGGGCGGGGACGGGACGTCGAGCGACCGGCCGAGGGCGAGGAGCTGGACTTCGAGGTCGTCAGGTGAGGTCACGGGCCACCTCCTCGCGCAGACGGGCCAGGCCGCGGGAGGTCCGCGACTTGACGGTACCGACGGGAAGGTCGAGCACCTGGGCGGTCTCGGCCTCCGACAGCTGTAGGAAGTACCGACAGACCACGGTCTCGCGTTCCCGTTCGGGCAGCGTACGCACCGCGTCGAGGAGCCGGGCCCTCTGGTCCGCCGCGGCCGCCGCCTCCTCGGGCCCCTCGCCCTGTGCGGGAACGGTCTCGGTGAGCCGCGCGGCCAGCCTGTCGCGGCGTCCGCGGGAGCGGGTCAGGTTGTGCGTCTCGTTGGCCACGATCCGCAGCAGCCAGGGGCGGAAGTGCGCGTCCCTGCGGAAGGAGACCAGGTGGCGGTACGCCTTGACGAACGCCTCCTGGACCACGTCCTCGGCCTCGTCGGCGGCCCCGAGCATGGCGGCGGTGCGGTGTGCGAGCGCGCTGTAGCGGGTGACCAGCACCTCATAGGCGTCCAGATCACCGGCGAGCGATCGGGTGATCGCCTCATCGTCGTCCGTCGGGGGCTCCTTCGCGGATGTCGTGAGAGATTCCACCGCATACGAGCCTTTTGCGGAAGTCCCTGTCCGAGGACACGATCGGAATCGCCGGCCGGGGCGGGTGCTTTCAGCGGTCAGTGGCGTCGGGCATGGACGACCGCCACCTCCGGATCGGCCTCATGGGGCACGACCGGAATCGTCGACCGGGGGCGGGTGTCTTCGGCGGTCGGTGGAGGGCACAGGCGACCGACGCCTCACCAGAGCACAGTCGGAATCGCCCACCGGAGCGGGTGCTTTCGGCGGTCAGTGGAGGGCACAAGCGACCGACGCCTCACCAGAGCACAGTCGGAATCGCCCACCGGAGCGGGTGCTTTCAGTGGTCAGTGGAGGGCATAGGCGACCGCCGCGTCCGGGTCGGCTTCGTAGCCTTCGGCGAAGACCGCGTCGTAGGTCTCGTCGCCGAGCAGTTGCCTCGCCGTCCGCTCGGCGACGGTCCTCGGTTCGGACATGCCCTCGGAGCCGAAGCCCTTGAGCCCGAAGATGGCCCACAGCCGTACCCCCGCGCCCTGGAGCCTGGCCGTGCGGCGGCCGTCGCCCTCGACCGCGGCGATCACCGCGAGCTGGTCGACCGCGAGCGCCACGCCGGTGGCGTCGCGCAGGCGCCACTTGACGTCGAGCGACTGCCGGGCGGCCTCCGCCGCCTCGGCCACCCTGCCGAGGCCCAGCTGGGCGATGGACAGGACGTAGTCGCCGCAGGCGCGGGCCCAGCGTTCGCCGCGCGCGTCGCAGAGCCGCTGCACCTCCTTGAGCACGGAGACCGCCCTGTCGAACTCGCCGCGCCAGGTGACCGCCATCGCCGCGGTCACCAGGGCGAGGGGTTCACTGACGGTGGCGGCGTCGGCCCGGCGGAAGTACTCGCGGACAAGCTCGACGCAGGGTTCGACGTCCTCCAGGGCGCCGGAGCACAGGGAACTGCTGGCCAGCCGGAGCTGGGCGTGCCCGGCCGCCGCGTAGTCGCCCCAGTCGAGGGCCGCGGACAGCGCCGCCTCCGCCCGGCGGCGGCCCACCTCCAGCTCTCCCCTGGCGATCGCCACGCAGCCGTCGGCCCACAGGAGCCGGGGCAGGCCGGGATCGGTGACGGGAGCCGCCTCGATCGCCCGTGTCATGTGGTAGCGGCCCTCGTTCAGCCGGCCCAGGCAGAACCAGAGGATCCAGAGCGTCCCGGCGAGCTCGACGGACGTCGGGGAGGCGGGGTCGAGGGCGAGACGGAGGTCGGTCATGGAGAAGGCGAGCCTGGCGGCCCACTCCTCCTGCGCAGGGCCGTACCAGTCGGCCTCGGCCCTGCGCGCCAGGTCGAGGTAGTGGTAGCGGTGCCGCTGCGCCAGCCGGGCCTCCTCGCCGAGCAGGGCGAGCCGCTCCCTGCCGTACTCTCTGACCGTGGCGGGCTGCCGGTAGCCGCCGGGCACGCGGACGAGGAGGAACCTCTCCGTCAGGCTCGCCAGCAGGCCCGGTACGTCGTCCAGGTGCTCGTCGCCGCACACCCACTCGGCGGCGGCCGTGTCGAAGCTTCCCGCGAAGATCGAGAGCCTGGCCCAGAGCAGGCGTTCCTCCGGGGCGCACAGCTCGTGGCTCCAGCCGATCGCGGCGCGCACGATCCGGTGGCGGTGGACCGGCCCCCGGCCGCGGAGGACCTCGAAGCGCTCGTCCAGGTGGTCGGCGAGCCGCTCCACCGGCAGGGATCTCAGCCATCCGGCGGCCAGCTCGACGGCGAGCGGCACGCCGTCCAGCCGCCGGCAGATCCTGGCCGCGGCCGTCCTGACGGCCCCGGTTGTCTCCGGGCCGGGCACCGCGTCCCCGGCCCGGTCGAGGAAGAGGCGGAGTGCGTCGTTCTCCTCCGGTTTCTCCTGTCGCTCCGGTTTCTCCGGTCTCTCCGGGGGGTCTCCCTCCTGCTCCAGCCTCTCCGTTCCCGGGCCCTGCGCCCCCCGGGTGGGTACGGCGGGTGTCTCGAAGGGCTCGACGGGGAGCAGCGCCTCCCGGGGCAGCCCGAGCGGCCGGTGGGAGGTCGCGATGATCCGTACGCCGGGTGCACCCGCCAGGATCTCCCTGACGAGGTCGCGGCAGGCAGGCAGGAGGTGTTCGCAGGCGTCGAGGACGAGCAGGAGCCTCCTGCCCGCGAGGAACTCGACGAGCGTCCCGGTCTGCGACCTCGCGGACCGCTCCGGGAGGCCGAGGACGGCGGCGACCGTGTGGGCGAGCAGATCGCCGTTGCGCTCGCCGGAGAGCTCCACCAGCCAGGTGCCGTCCGGGTAGTGCTCCTGCCGTTCCCGCGCGGCCCTGACCGCGATCCGTGACTTGCCGATGCCACCGACACCGGTGACCGTGGTCAGCGGCGTGTCGGCCAGGAGCTTCAGCAGCCGCCGGACCTCGCTCTCCCTGCCGACGAGTCCGTTCGTCTCCGCGGGCAGGTTCCCGCGCCACCATTGGATCTGTTCCATCGATTCGCGCTCCTTTTTCCACTCACCGGGAATCGCACCCTTTCCAAATCACGAACCGACCGGACCGCCATTCTCCAGAGGGGTTTCCTTGTCCCCCGGTGCAAATCTCACCGCCGGGTCGAGGCCGAACTTCTCCCGTACGGCGTGAGCCCTGGAAATGCTGGTGCTTTATGGCTGATTCGGCGGAGCCGGTAATCGGGGTGGGAACGGGGGGCGTACCTTCCGCGGGGAGGGGGCCCTTCCGCGGGGAGGGGGCGCGGGCGCGCGTCGGCGTGGGGAGACGGCGGCGACCGTGAGGCGTTCGGCCGAGAAGGCCCGCATCGGCCGAGAGGCGTTCAGCCGAGGAGACCGCATCGGCCGTGAGGTGTTCGACCGAGGAGGCCGCATCGGCCGTGAGGCGTCTGACCGAGGAGGCCGCATCGGCCGTGAGGCGTTCGACCCGGGGGACCGCGCCGGCCGTGAAGCGTTTAAGGGGCCGCCGCGAGGGAAGCGCCACTAGACTCTGGCTGTCCCTGGCCGTGGCCTCGCCCCGGCCCTTCCGTAAGCGAGCTGGACGGAACCGCATGTCTGGGTATGACCGCGTAGTGCAACCCGCGGCCGGTGACGAGGCCCTGGAGAACCACCTGGGTGGGGACGAGGCCAAGAACTACCGGCAGTACGAGCTCGACATGGTCGCCCCGCACGTGGGCCGGTCCATGCTGGAGATCGGCTCCGGGCTCGGCCACTTCGCCGAGGCGTTCCTGCCCCGTCTCGACCGGCTGGTGGTCAGCGACTTCGACCCCTACTGCGTGGAGCAGCTGCAGAAGCGTTTCGAGGGCCGCGACGAGATCGACGTGCTCCAGTTCGGCCTGCCGACCGAGATCCCGATCGGTGAGAAGGTCGACACCGTCGTGATGATGAACGTCCTGGAGCACATCGAGGACGACGTCGAGGCCCTGCGCTCCCTCGCCAAGGTCACCCTCCCCGGCGGCCGGATCGTCATCTGGGTGCCCGGCTACATGCAGCTGTACGGAGACTTCGACCGCAAGGTCGGCCACGTCACCCGCTACACCCCCGCCACCCTGCGCAGCACGGTCTCCAAGGCGGGCCTGGACATCGACGTGCTCAAGCCGATCAACTTCCTGGGCGGCATCGCCTGGTGGGCCGCCGTCCGCCGCGGCGGCGTCGGCTACCCCGACCCCCGCCTGGTCAAGATCTACGACCGTACGGTGGTGCCCCTGACCCGGCTCATCGAGCGCTTCGTCCGCCCGCCGTTCGGGCAGACCGTCTTCTGCGTCGCCCGCGTGCCCAAGTAGCGCGACCCGAGTAGGCCGCGCACCCTAGTAGCCCGACCCAAGTGGCCCGCGTGCCCAAGTAGGCCGCGTACCCGAGTAGCACGCGTACCCGAATAGCACGCGTACCCGAATAGCACGCGACAGAGACCCGCGACGTGACTCGCGGCGTTGCTCGCGGCCCCCGAGACACCCTCCGCGCGGTGTCGTTCCCGGCCTTCCGGGAGCGGCACCGCGCGCGGCTTTCCACGGCTCTCAGGGAATTCCCAGGATCCTCCCCCAGAGATCACAGCCCGGGGCGATTGCCTGATCGACGTCTCCCCGTCGGGAGGCGTTCCCGGAAGGATCACCATGAAGAGGAAACTGGCACTCGGCGCCGCGGCCATTACGGCGTCGATCATGCTGACGGGCTCCACCGCCTGGGCGACCGACACGGCCGCCCCGGTGCCGACCGGCGTGACCGCCATCGCCGACCAGCTGCTCAAGGCCGACTCCACGCTTCGCGGGCCGAGGCTGCGCTCCCACTACAACCTGTGGGTCGTCGGCATCCACGGACGGGCCACCGTCAGGGACAAGAAGTCGACGTTCATCGACTACACCTGGCAGCGCGGTGTGATCACCGCCAAGGGCGAGAACAAGCTGACCGTCAAGAGCAAGGACGGCCTCGTCTGGAACTGGAACCTCGACACGTCCACGAGGTTCCGCAGGCTCGGCGTCCGCGCCGACCTCACCAAGCTGGTCGTCGGCGACGGGGTCTTCGTGATCGGCGTCCCCACCTCGACCGACCCGACGGCCGCCGCGGTGTTCGTACCGCGTGACCGCGCCCTCCTGGACCCGCCGGTCACCACCCCGGGGAGCTGACCGAAACCCCGGAGGCCGGCGGAAGCCGACCGTGAAGCGGTGGGATCACCGAGATGCGCCGGGATTCCACCGCTTCGCGGCGGCCTCCCATTGAGAACCAGCGGCCTCCCATTGAGGACTAGAAGCTACGAACCGGGATGAAGCACCGGCCAGTAGGCAAGAATGGGGCCTCCATGAATGAGCGCACCATCCTCGTCGTCGAGGACGACCCCAACATCCGCGACATCGTCGAGGTCGCCCTGCGCTTCCACGGCTTCGGGGTGACGGGCGTGGCGACCGGCGGGGAGGCCCTCGACGCGGTGGAGGGCGGCCCTCCCGCGCTGATCGTGCTCGACGTGATGCTCCCCGACATCGACGGGTTCGAGGTGTGCCGGAGGATCAGGACCGCGGGCCTGCACACCCCGGTGATCTTCCTGACGGCGAGGGACACCTCCACCGACACCGTACGCGGCCTCACCCTGGGCGGCGACGACTACGTCACCAAGCCCTTCTCCGTCGAGGCCCTCGTCGCCCGCGTGCGGGCGGTGCTCCGCAGGACGGCCGTCTCCGACGACCCCGCCGGGACGCTCAGGGTGGCGGACCTGGAGCTCGACGAGTCACGCTGGGAGGCGCGGCGGGCCGGGGTCGCGCTGGACCTCTCCCCCACCGAGTTCCGGCTGCTCGCCTTCCTGATGGAACATCCCGGCCTGGTCCTGACGAAGCGCCAGCTGCTGGAACACGTCTGGGGCTACGGGGGTTCCTCGCAGGTCGTCGAGACGTACATCTCCTACCTGCGCCGCAAGCTCGACCCGCTCGGCCCGCCGCTGATCCACACCCAGCGCGGGGTCGGTTACGCGCTGCGCCCGCCCCGGGGCGACTGATGTCGCTCAGGGCGCGGCTGCTCGCGGGCCTGCTCGCGGTGAGCACGGCCCTGCTGGTGATGCTGTCCATCGTGAGCGTCCTCGTCCTGCGCGGGCACCTCATGGAACGGCTCGACGGGCAGCTGCGGGCGGCCACCGCGACCGCCGCCAAGCGGATCGTCGCCGCCCCCGGCGGCCAGCTCGCGCAGACCCTGACCGGGTCCACCTACGCCGTCGCCGCGCTGAACCTCAACTCGGGCCGGGCCAGGCTCGTCAACGGGGACGCGCCCGCCGCCGCGGCCGTACCCCAGCTGGTGGAGGCACTCGGCATCGCCTACCTGAAGGTCCAGGCCGAGAGCGGGGAGGCGTTCGCGCTCGGCACGGCGGACGGCCAGGGCATGATCGCGCGGGTGGCCGAGGCCAGGCAGGGCAACCGGCTGGTGGTCGTCGCCGTCCCGCTGGAGTCCGTCGAGGCCCCGATCCGCCGACTCGTCATCGCCGAACTGCTCACCGGCGGCGCGCTGATCCTGGTGCTCGCGCTCGCCGGCCGCGCCCTGATCACCCGGGGCCTCGCGCCGCTGGCCAGGATCGCCGGGGCGGCGTACCACATGGCCGGGGAGGGCGACCTGTCGGTACGGATGCCCGAGGGCCCCTCGGAGGTCGGGCGGATCGGCACGGCCGTGAACCTGCTGCTCGACCGGATCGCGCAGGCCTTCAGGGACCGCTGGGCGTCGGAGGAGCGCGTCCGCCGCTTCGCCGCCGACGCCTCGCACGAGCTGCGGACCCCGCTGTCCACCATCCGGGGGTACGCCGAGCTCTACCGGACCGGGGCGCTGCGCGCCGAGGACCTGCCCAGGATCATGGGCAGGATCGAGGACGAGGCCACCCGGATGGGTGATCTCGTCAGCCAGATGCTCGACCTCGCCCGCCTGGACGGGAACGCCGGGCTCCAGCTCACGGAGACCGATCTGGCCTCGGTGGCGCGGGACGTGAGCGCTGACTGCACGGCCGTCGAGCCGGGGTCGCCGATCGTCGTGAACGCCCCCGGGTCGCTGACCGTCACCGCGGACGAGGCCAGGATCCGGCAGATCCTGGTCAATCTCCTGGCGAACGTGCGGACGCACACCCCGGCGGGGACCACGGCCACCGTACGGATCGCGCGGCGGCCACACGGCGGCGCGCTGATCGAGGTCTCCGACGACGGCCCCGGGATGTCCGCCGAGCAGGTGGACCGGGCCTTCGACCGCTTCCACCGGGGCGGGGAGCGGCTGCCCGACGGCGCCGGGCTGGGGTTGTCGATCGTCAAGGCGATCACCGACGCGCACGGCGGCCGCAGCTGGATCACCTCGGCTCCCGGGGAGGGCACCCGCGTTCATGTCGAGCTCCCCGAACGCCCGGCCCCGGCGGGACCGGCCGGTCCCACCGGGTGAGTCCCGACGGGATTCATCGGGGCTCACCGGCCCCTGCGGGGTCAGCCGATCTCGCCAGGCGCACGGCCCGGAATCGACGGGGGCAGCCGATTTCGTCGGGTCTCACTGCCTCGGCCCCTGCGGGGTCGGCCGGTTTTGCCGGGTGCGCGCGGCCTGGAATCGGTGGCGAATAAATCGGTTGCACGGCCTTGATGGGGCGCCGTATGTTCGTTCGCATGTGGATTAACTCCTAAGAGCAGGCGTCGATCGGTCCTCGCCGATCCGCCCGCACTCAGCCCTCTGGCCCCGTTCGTCTGACGCGGCAGCTGAGTTGTCCGACCCGGGATCTCACCGCGTCGTCACATTCTTCAAGGAGTCCCATATGCGAATCCGCCCTGCTCACAAACTCGCGCAGAAGCGTGACGAGAAGTCCAAGACCGCCAAGACCGGCAAGACCACCAAGCCCCGCACCCCGCTCCCCGAGCACGTCGTGCCCCCGGCGCCCCGGCATTTGCCGATGCCTCCGGCGCCGGTGCGGCCTACCCAGCAGCCGCGCCGGATTCCCGGCAAGGGCGGCCGCTGACCCGCGGGCCGGCTCGCGAGGCCAACCTGCGGCCTCTTCGCGGGGCCGGCCCGCGGGTCCCTTCGCGGGGCCGGCCTGTGGACCTTTCGCGGGGCCTACCCGCAGGTCCCTTCGCGGAGCGCCGACCTGCGGGTCCCCTTCGCGGAAACGTGGAAGGCCCCGGTCCTGGAGTCCAGGAACGGGGCCTTCCCCATCTCAGAGGCGTCTCAGCGACACCTCACGAGCACTGCTCGGACCGTGCGGACTGCGCGGACTGCGCGGGCGCCGGTGTCAGAGGCGTTCGATGATCGTGACGTTGGCCTGGCCGCCGCCCTCGCACATCGTCTGCAACCCGTACCGGCCGCCGGTCCGCTCCAGCTCGTGCAGGAGCTTGGTCATCAGGATCGCGCCGGTACCGCCCAGCGGGTGGCCCAGGGCGATCGCGCCGCCGTTCGGGTTGACCTTGGCCGGGTCGGCGCCCAGGTCGTTGATCCACGCCAGCGGGACGGGGGCGAACGCCTCGTTGATCTCGGTGACGTCGATGTCCTCGATGGACAGGCCCGCCCTCTTCAGCGCCTTCTGCGTCGCCGGGATCGGCGCGGTCAGCATGTAGACCGGGTCGTCGCCGGTGAGCGCCAGGGTGACGATGCGCGCCCTGGGGGTCAGGTTGTGGTCGCGTACGGCCTGCTCGGAGGCGATCAGGAGCGCTCCCGAACCGTCGGAGATCTGCGAGGAGGTGGCGGCCGTGATCACGCCGTCGGGCTTCAGCGTCTTCAGCGACGCCATCTTCTCCAGCGTGGTGTCCGGGCGCGGGCCCTCGTCGTCCTCGACACCGTTGATCGGGGCGATCTGGTCCTTGAAGTAGCCGTTCGCGACGGCCTTGGAGGCCCGCTGGTGGCTCTCGTACGCGAACCGCTCCAGCTCCTCGCGCTTGAGGCCCCACTTCTCGCACATGAGCTCCGCGCCGCGGAACTGGGAGATCTCCTGCTTGCCGTACCGCTCCACCCACTTCTCCCCGAACGGGAAGGGCATGCCCTTCTCCAGGGCGGTGGTGATGCTCGACCCCATGGGGACGATGCTCATGGATTCCACCCCGGCGGCCACGACGAGGTCCTGGGTGCCGGAGAGCACTCCCTGGGCCGCGAAGTGGATCGACTGCTGGGAGGAGCCGCACTGGCGGTCGATGGTCACACCGGCGACGTTCTCCGGAAGTCCCGCCGACAGCCACGCGTTGCGCGCGATGTCCATGCTCTGCGGGCCGAACTGCATGACGCAGCCCATGATCACGTCTTCGACCGCGGACGGGTCGACGCCCGTACGCTCGACGAGGGCGCCGAGGGTGTGCGCGGCCAGATCGGTGGGGTGGACGGTGGACAGACCGCCCTTCTTCTTGCCGACGGGGGTGCGGACCGCCCCGACGATGTACGCCTCTGCCACAGTGCCTCCTGCTTACGAAACCGAGCAATGTTCGGTTAGTAGGAGATTACAACACAACCCCTGCCCGTGCCCTGGACGGGAGCCGCCCGTGCGGCGGCGAGCGCGGCGCCCTCTCCGAAAACGACGGGCGAGCGCGACGCCTCCCCCGAAGGAGGGGGGCGAGCGCGACGTTTTCCCGAAGAAGAAGGAGGACGAGGCCCGAGCGGTCCGCTCAGGCCTTCTTGGTGCTCGTCATGGTCGCGTAGGCGATGACGTTGTCGGTGTAGTGACCGGTCGCGCGGTTGTAGACGCCACCGCAGGTGATCAGGTGCAGCTGGGGGGTCGGCGACCGGCCGTACACCCGCTGCGTCGGGAACACCGACTTCTCCGCCTGCTCCAGGCCGCCCACCGTGTAGACGGCGATGATCCCGTCCTTGCGGTGCACCTCGATGACGTCGCCGTTGCGGATCTCGTCGAGGCGGCTGAACACCGCGACTCCCGAGCGCGTGTCCTTGTGCCCGAGCATGATCGCGGGACCCGCCTCACCGGGGGTGGGGCCCGAGCGGTACCAGCCGACCAGGTTCGGGTTGCCGACCGGCGGCACCTCGATGGCGCCCTTCCTGTCGAGCCCGACGGACCTGACGGGCGCGTTGACCCCGAGCCGCGGGATGACCAGGCGCACCGGGGACGAGGGCTGCATGGCCGGGGCCGCGGGCAGGCTGGGCAGGGGCGGCGGCGCGGTCGGGGGCGCCTGGAAGTAGGGGTTCGCCGGTGCCGCGGCCAGGTCGCGGGGCGGCAGCGTGGTGCGCCCGTCGGCCAGCCCGTACTCCTCGGGCGCGGCCAGCATGTAGAGCAGGCCCACCAGCACCGTGACCACCCCGGCGATCCCGGCCAGGATGAGCACCGACCGCATCATCCGGCCGCCGCCGGCGAGGGGCTCCTGGCCGGGCCACTCCTCGTACGGCGGGCCGTACTGCTGCTGCTGGTGGTGCCCCGGCGGCGGCGGATACGGCGGAGGGACCGGGACCGGCCGGTAGTGCGGCGGTGGCCCCGGGGGCGGCCAGCCACCCGGCGGTGGGGGGGTGGTCATCCGGCCACTCCGATCAACCGCGACCGGCGGTGCGACGCCGCAGCACGAGCCCGCCGAACCCGGCGAGGGCCACCATCAGCACACCGCTGAACATGATCATCCGAGCGTCGGGGCCGGCGTCTCCGCCGCCGCCCGTGGAGGCCGCGCCCTTGGGGGTCTCGTCGATCTGCTCGTTGGCGTCGGGGTCGGGCTCCACGTCGGCGGTCCTGGTCTGGGTGACGGTCAGGGTCGGCGTGGGGGTCCTGGTGGCCGAGTTGGTCGGGGTGGGGGTCGGCGTCGGAGTCGGCGTCGGGGTGGTCGACTGACCGGGAGCGCCCGTCCCGACGGTCACCCGCACCGCGGCCGGCGAGGCCTGGGCGGCCTCGGGGGGGTCGCAGTCGAGCAGTTCGACCTCGTTCGCGGCACCCGGCGCGCCGGTCGCCCGGTACAGGGTGAACGCGTCGGGCTGGAAGGCGATGACCCCGGTCGCGAGGGGGGTCACCGTGACGAGCAGGGGAGGCGCGGTGACCGGCTGCCCGACGGCCGGGGGCGCGGCGGTGACCAGGATCGGGCGGAGCTCCGTGGGGGGCGTCAGGACTCCCGTGGGACTGGCGCTGATCTGCACCTCCGCGTCGGCGACGACGCTCGCGCTCGGCGATACGGCCACGGACGGGGTGAGGGAGGGAAGGGTGGCCGGCAGGCCGATCTTCCAGGTCGCCACGAGGGGGGAGTTCACCGCCGCCGACGTCGGGGCGGTGAGGTCCATGGTGAAGGTGTACGGCGACGCCGCCCCGGCACCGGCGAGCCTGCAGTTGTAGGTCACCGGAGTGGGAGCCGCGTAGATGGACGCGAGCGCGGGAAACGCACTGAAGATACCCGCGCCCGCCGTAGCGACCACGGCCGTCTTGACCGCGACGCGCAGCCGCGTCTTGGACTTCAGCACAGTTTCTCCTCGTTCCAGCTTGATCGACCGGCCTCACACCGGCCGCCGAGGCTTACGGGTTGTGGTCAAGGTTCGGCATAGATCCTACGAACAGAGACCGCGACGCGCGAGCAAGTCGGCTAAACGGACACAAATTCCCATCTATCACACAGCAAACGACACCGTACATCGGTAAAGCCCGTCGTGGCGGGTCGAGTTGGCCGCTGTCCGGACACGGAACGTGCACGAGAGGCCTCGCGGAGGCCGTCCGAAGGCCTCGCCGCGGATCCGGCCGCGCGGCGGGAGGGCGGCCCGGAGATGGCAATCGGCGGCTGGATATATGGAAAAGGCCAGGTCAAAACCGGTGTGAACGCACTTAAAGATCACCATATGGGAGCGTCATCGGGCAGGGTGGAACCTGCGGTGGGCCCGATTCGGTCACTCCGAATACTCCCTTGGGTCGTTGAAATATTTCACTGACATCCACACCGCGGTCATCGGCCGGGTCCACCCGGCCGGGCCATGATCTCGTCCGCGCGCCCGCCGCGCGGGCCGGGCGACGACGTCCGGCGGCTCGACCGGTTCCCGTCCGGAGAGGATTCGGTGGAAGGCGTGCGAACGGGTATACGGCTCATGAGGAGCATCCACCGCGCCCGTGAGGCGGCGGAGTGGTCCTCGCCCGCGCGGGGACTCCCCGGCGGCACACCGTGCAGTCCGGAGGGCCTCGCCGAACGGCGACGATCGTCCCCGGCCTCTCCCGTGAGCCCTCCCCCGGCCGGGGCTCTCTCCCCGCGGACGGATCAGCGATCACCTGTGAGGTTTCCCCGTTGGAAGGACTGAGATGAGCACGCCGGTCGCATCGCGGGCGCGCGGCGGGCCCGGCGGGAAGGCGCCCCGCCGGCGGATCCCGGCGCGGTGGATCGCCGTCGCCCTGGCGGTGGCCCTCCTGGCGGCCATCGGGTTCAGCACCCAGTACCGCTCGGCGGAGTCCGTCGCGGCCGCGGGTCCCCGGCGGTTCGACCCGGCCGCGTACGGGGAGCGGACGTACGAGAACAAGATCGTGCCCGCGGTCGAGAGGAGGGCCGTCGAGCTGCCCGTGCTGGTGAACGCCATGCACGCCGACATGGAGGAGGCCGGGAAGCGGTACGGCGTCCGGCAGGGCAACGGCCCCTTCACCTTCGCGGTCAAGGGCACCGGCACGGCCGGGACGGTGAGATCGGGGCTGATGCACGTGACCGTGCCCGGCCTTCCTCCCGACACCCGGGTGTCGCTGCAGGTCGGCCCGGTCATCAACGGCACGGCGCTGCGGGACGCGGTGGGGTTCATCGGCTTCGGGCAGTTCCTCGACCAGGTGGAGTACGCCGACGCCGCCACCGCGCTGAACGACCAGATGCGGGAGAAGCTGCTCAAGAACCTGGACGTGTCACGGCTGAAGGGCAAGAAGATCTCCTTCGTCGGGGCCTTCAGCTTCCTCACCCCCTCCGTCGTGACCATCACCCCGGTCTCGATCAAGGAGATTCCGTGAGGACCCCGACCGCCACCGTCCTGAGCGCCCGAGGCGTCACCAAGGTCTACGGGGGCACGCACGTGCTCAGGGAGGTCGACTTCGACGTCGCCGCCGGCCGGGTGACCGCGCTGTTCGGCGAGAACGGGGCCGGCAAGTCGACCCTGATGAGGATCCTCTCCGGGATCGAGCACCCCACCACCGGCCATGTCGAGCTCGACGGGGAGCCCGTCAGGTTCGCGTCGCCCCGCGACGCCACCGACCAGGGCGTCGCGATCGTCCACCAGGGGCTCAGCCTCTGCCCCAACCTGAGCATCCAGGACAACCTGTTCCTGGCCAGGGAGATCTGCGGCGGCCCCTGGGTGATCGACCGTTCGTCCCAGCGGGCCACCGCCGCGGCGGTCCTGCACAGCCTGGAGGAGTATCTGGATCCCGACCTGCCGGTCGGTGACCTGACTCCGGGCGAGCAGCAGATCGTCGAGATCGCGCGGGCGCTCCTCCAGGAGGCGCGGGTACTGATCATGGACGAGCCCACCTCGGCGCTCACCGCCCCCGAGGTCAAGGTCCTGTTCCGGGTCGTCAAAGAGCTGGCCTCCAACGGTGTGGCGATCGTCTACGTCTCCTCGCACCTGGAGGAGGCACTGGAGATCGCCGACGACGTCGTCGTACTGCGTGACGGGCGGCCGGTCGCCACGGCCGACGCCGGGAACGTCGGCGTCCGGTGGATCGTGGAGCGGATGACCGGCCCCGGCCGGGGCGACCCGCCCCCGCGCAGTGCCCCGGTCGCCGGGGAGGAGCTGCTCGCCCTGCGCGGCCTCGTGGTGGCCGACCCGGCCAACCCCGGCCGCCTCGCCGTCGACGATCTCTCCCTGACCGTGCGGGAGGGCGAGATCGTGGGGATCTACGGGCTGACGGGCTCGGGCCGCACCGAGTTGCTGGAGGCGCTCGCCGGCCGGATCCCCTCGCAGTCGGGCCGGGTCCTGCTCTCCGGCGTCCCGCTGGAGGGCGTGGGGATCCGCGACCGCGTCGGCCTGGGCATGGTCCTGGTCCCGGGGGACCGGCGGCGCGACGGCCTCGTCCAGACGATGTCGGTCGGGGAGAACCTCTCCCTGGCCGGGCTGGGCGCGTTCGTCCGGCGGCTGTTCGTCCGCCGTGACCGCGAGCGGGACGCCGTCCGCCGGATGATCGCCGACATCACCCCCGGGACGGGCGGCGCGGGTGACACAAGCGGTATGAGCGGTATGAGCGACATGAGCGACGCGGGCGGCACGGGTGGCGCTGGTGGCGTGGGTGACACGAGCGGCATAGGTGGCACGAGCGACACGAGCGGTGCTGAGGCGCCCGTGACGTCGCTGAGCGGCGGCGACCAGCAGAAGGTGGTCATCGGCAGGGCGCTGCTCACCGCTCCCCGGGTGCTCCTGCTGGACGAGCCCTCGTGCGGCGTCGACGTCGGCGCCAGGGCGGACATCTTCGAGCTCATCGCGGCACGGGCGGAACGCGGCCTGGCCGTCCTCTTCACCACGTCGGACCCGGAGGAGGCCCTGCGCGTCCCCGACCGCCTGCTGGTGCTCGCCCGCGGGGTCCTCGTCGGCGAGTTCCGGCGCGGCACGACAACCCGTGAGGAGCTGCTGAGGGTCGCGGACGGCACCGCCGCCGACCTCGACACGGCTACCGATCTCGACACCGGCCTCGGCACCGGCATGGACGCCGACCTCGGCACGGACACCGGCTTTCACATCGGCCTCGACAGGCGCGCGGGCAGGGACGGTGAGGGGTGACACCTCGGGAAACGCCCCCCGCGCCGGCGTCGCCAGGCCACTCCCCGCCGGAGGGAGCCGCGACCGAGGCCCGCCGCCTCTCCCTGGTGAACGGCCTGTTCGAGCTGCGGGCGCCCATCGCGCTCGTGGCCATGGTCGTGGTCTTCTACCTGCTGTCGGACTCGTTCCTCTCCATGCCGAACCTCGTCATGACGGCCAAGCACATCGCGATCAACGCGGTGATCGCGCTCGGCGTGCTGCTCGTCGTCGTCAGGGGCGGCATCGACCTGTCGGTGGGCTCGATCGCCGGGCTCTCCGGGGTCGTCGCCGGCGAGTTGCTCGAAGGACTCGAACTCGGGTTCGCCGACGCCGTCGCCTACCCGCCCGTGTGGGGCGTGATCGTGCTCTGCGTCGCGGTCGGCATGCTCGTCGGCCTGGTGAACGGCGTCGTCATCACCCGTTTCAAGGTGCCGCCGTTCATCGCGACGTTCGGCATGCTGTACGTGGCGCGGGGGATCGCGCTGCTGATCTCCGACGGCTCCACCTACCCCAACCTGGACGGCAACCCCGGGCTGGGCAACACCGGCTTCGAGGTGCTCGGCCACGGGCGACCGCTCGGCCTCCCGATGGCGGTCTGGATCGCGGCCCTCCTCGCCGTCGCCGTCACCCTGGTGCTCACGAAGACGCCTTTCGGACGGTGGCTGTACGCCGCGGGCGGCAACGAACGGGCCGCGGAGCTCTCCGGGGTCCCGATCGACCGCGTCAGGACGACCGTGTACGTGATCTCCGGCGCCTGCGCGGCACTCGCGGGTCTCGTCATCGCCTCGGAGCTCACCTCGGCGACACCGCTGGCCGGTGAGGCGTACGAGCTCAACGCGATCAGCGCGGTGATCCTCGGCGGCGCCGCGCTGGGCGGGGGGCTCGGCACGGTGCGGGGCACCCTCCTCGGGGCCTGCGTCATCGGCCTCCTCTCCGAGGGCCTGGTGCTCGTGGGCCTGTCGGCGTTCTGGCAGATCCTCGTCAAGGGAGCCGTGCTCGTTCTCGTCGTGGTGCTGGATCGGGGCCGGCAGCGGTTCCAGCGGCGCGGGGCCACCGTGTCGGCGATGGCCGCGGGCAGGCGGCCGGGCTGACCGGTTCGTCCCCCGGTCGGCGTGGCCGGGTGCCCGCGGGCCCGTGGCCGGGGATCACGTCTTCCGGCTCACCGGCACGGAGAGGCAGCGGGCCGGTACGCTGAGTGGCCGACCGCGGGCGAGGCGGCGCCTTGTCCCCTCCCTCGGGAAGCGACTCCCTCGGGAAGCGGCGGATCGAGGCGCGCCGCGGCATCAGAGAGGACCGGTCCCATCCGGCCGCATCGGAAAGGGCCGGTCGTACCCGTACCCGGCTGACGAGGAGGCGGTGCATGGTCGTCCCCGAGCCGGGGCGGGGCCAGGGCTCCGGCCATCTGCGCCTGCTGGCACGGGTGGCCCGGATGTACCACGAGCAGGGCATGCGGCAACCCGAGATCGCCGCGGCCCTCGGCATCTCGCAGCCGCGCGTCTCCCGCCTGCTCAAGGAGGCCATCGCCCGGGGCGTCGTCCGCACCGTCGTGGCCCTCCCCGAGGGAGTGCACACCGAGCTCGAAGAACGGCTCCAGCGCCGTTACGCGCTGCGGGACGCCGTGGTGGTCGACACCGGCGGGACCACGGGCGACGTCGCCCTGGCCTCGGCCGCCGCGTTCTACTTCGGCACCACCTTCCGGTGCGGGGACGTCATCGGCGTCTCCTCCCGGAGCGGGATCCTGCCCGCGGCCGTCGACCGGATGCACTCCAGGAACACCCAGGCGGCCGACCGCGTCGTACAGGTCGTCGGAGACCTCGGCGGCCCGGGGGCGCGGGGCCACGCCGCCCGGCTGATCAGCCGTCTCGCGGGCGTCACCCGCGCCAGGCCCGTCTTCGCCCCCTCCGCGGGCGTCGCCGGCACGCCGACGGCCCGCGACGCGCTGCTGCGGGACCCGGCCGTCGCCGAGGTGACGGCGCAGTGGCGGGAGCTGACCGTCGTGCTGGTCGACATCGGAAGCCTGGAGCCGCCCCTACTCCCGCCCCCGCTCCCGCCTGGAAGCGGCGACACCGGCCGGGAACGCCCGCCCGGGAGCGACAGCCCCCTCGGCCACGCCGACCGGGAACTCGCGCCCGGAAGCGGCCACGCCGTCGGTCCCGCCGACCGGGAACGCCCGCCCGGAACCGGCAGCCCCCTCGGCCACGCTGTCGATCCCGCCGGCCGGGACCTTCCGCCGGGAACCGGCAGCCCCCTCGGCCACGACGTCGATCCCGCCGACCGGGAGGAGCTTCGTTCCCTCGGTGCCGTCGGTGACGTGTGCCTGCGCTTCTTCGACGCCGGGGGCGACCCGGTCGACTCGGCCTTCGACCGGCGGGTCGTCGGGATAGGCGCCGACACCCTCCGCTCCGTCGGGCGCCGGGTGGCCGTCGCCGGTGGCGAGCGGGAACACGCCGCGATCAGGGCCGCTCTCCGGGGCGGGTGGGTCAACGTGCTGATCACCGACGTGGAGGTCGCGCGGCACCTGCTCACCGGGCCCCGCTGACACCCGGCCGTCCGGGCCGGGGTGTCGCCGGTCTTGGCGACTTCTTGGCTCCCCCGTGATTCTCGAAGCGTCGCGATTGCCGCTTCTTTTGAATTTTCAGATTAATCAGAAATCCCCCCATCGTCGGGGAATTGACAGGATAAACGCATGGCAGTCGAAACGTTCAGCAGCGAAATCACGCTGCGCATCAACGGTGCCGACCACTCCGTATCCCTGGACAACCGGGTGACCCTCCTGGACGCGCTACGGGAGTATCTCGGACTGACGGGGACGAAGAAGGGATGCGACCACGGGCAGTGCGGGGCGTGCACGGTCCTGCTGGACGGCCGCCGGGTGAACAGTTGCCTGACACTCGCTGTCACGACCGCCGGGCAGGAGATCGTCACCATCGAGGGGGTGGCCGGTCTCGCCGGCACGGACGATCTGCACCCCCTCCAGCAGGCGTTCCTCGATCACGACGGCTTCCAGTGCGGCTACTGCACGCCGGGCCAGATCTGCTCGGCCATCGGCGCGCTCGACGAGGCGGAACGGGGCTGGCCGAGCCATGTCACCGAGGACGTCGCCGCGGGAGTCGCCTCCAGCGGCGCCCTGGACGCCGAGGAGGTCCGCGAGCGGATGAGCGGCAACCTCTGCCGCTGCGGGGCGTACGCCGGAATCGTGGAGGCCGTCCTCGACGCGGCAGGCGGGGGCGTTCTCGCCGGGCGGAACCCCGGGGGCGCGCGATGAGGCCCTTCACCTACGAGCGCGCCACCGACCCCGGCACCGCCGCCACCGCCGTCCTCGACGGCACCGACGCGATGTTCCTGGCGGGCGGCACCAACCTCGTGGACCTGATGAAGCTCGGCGTGGCCAGGCCTGCGACGCTGGTGGACGTCACCGGGCTGCCGTACGACCGGATCGAGCACCGCGCCGACGGGAGCGTGCTCATCGGCTCGATGGTCCGCAACAGCGACCTGTCCGGCGACCGGGGCATCAGGGAACGTTTCCCCTCGCTCTCCCAGGCCGTGCTGGCCGGGGCCTCCGGGCAGCTGCGGTCGATGGCGACCACCGGCGGGAACCTGCTGCAGCGCACCCGCTGCCCGTACTTCCAGGACGTCACCAAGCCGTGCAACAAGCGCGAGCCGGGCACCGGCTGCTCGGCGATCGGCGGCGACCACCGCGACCTGGGGGTGATCGGCACCTCGGACGCCTGCGTGGCCACCAACCCCTCCGACATGGCGGTGGCGATGGCCGCCCTCGACGCCGTGGTGCACATCAGGCTCGCGGGAGGCGAGGAGCGGGCGGTGCCGCTCTCCCGCTTCTACCTGCTGCCCGGCGACACCCCGGACCGGGAGACGGTGCTGGAGCCCGGTGACCTGATCACCGGGATCGAGCTGCCCCCGCCCCCGGAGGGCGCGGCGATGCTGTACCGCAAGATCCGCGACCGCTGGTCCTACGCGTTCGCGGTGGTCTCGGTCGCGGCGGTGGTCGCGACGGAGGCCGACGGTTCGCTGCGGGAGGTCCGGCTCGCGCTGGGCGCGGTGGCCCCCGTGCCGTGGCGGGCCCGGCAGGCCGAGGGGATGCTGACCGGCCACCGGCCGACCAGGGCGCTGCTGCTGGCGGCCGCGGAGGCGGAGTTCGCGGCGGCGCGTCCCCTCCCCCGGAACGAGTTCAAGATCGGGCTGGCCGGCGACCTGATCGCGGCGAGCGTCCGCGACCTCACGGAACCGGCGGGGCCCGCGAGGTCCACGGGGTCCACAGGGCCCACGGGGTCCGCCGGGTTCGGCGGGTCCACCGGGAACGGGAACGACTTCACGTGGGAGGAGCGAGGATGACCACGCTCGACAAGGTGGTGGGTGGGGCACCGGTCAGGATCGAAGGACGCGACAAGGTCACCGGCGCGGCCCGCTACGCGTACGAGTACCCCGTACCGGACGCCCTCTACGTCTGGCCGGTGCAGTCCACGATCGTCCGGGGGCGGGTGCGCTCCGTCGACGGCGCCGCCGCGCTGGCCCAGCCGGGGGTGATCGCCGTGCTGGACAGCGGCAACGTCTCCCGGCTGCGTCCCGTACAGGACGCCGAGCTGGCCGTCCTGCAGTCGGCCGACGTCGCCTACCGGGGGCAGATCGTCGCGGCCGTGGTCGCGACCACCCTGGAGGGGGCCCGCGAGGCGGCCTCGGCGGTGCGCGTGGACTACGAGGAGGAGGAGTACGAGGTCGTGCTGGACCCCGGCAGCCCGCGGATCTTCTCCCCGGAGAAGGTCAACGCGGGTTTCACGGGGACGGTCGACTGGGGTGACGCCGAGAGCGCCCTGGCGGCGGCGCCGGTCGGCGTGGACGCCGCCTACACGACCCCGGCCGAGCACGCCACCCCGATGGAGCCGCACGCCACGATCGCGTTCTGGGAGGGCGAGACCCTGACGCTCTACAACGCCGACCAGGCACCGTGGATGTCGGCGACCGCGATCGCCCGGCTGTTCGGCCTTCCCGAGAGCGCGGTGAGCGTCGTCGCGGACCACGTCGGCGGCGGTTTCGGGTCGAAGGGGGCGCCCCGCCCGCCGACCGTGCTGGCGGCACTGGCCGCCCGCGCCGTCAGGCGGCCGGTCAAGGTGGCGATGACCCGGCAGCAGATGTTCCCGCTCGTCAGCTACCGGACGCCCACCGTGCAGCGCGTACGCCTGGGAGCCGAGCGCGACGGCAGGCTGACGGCGGTGTGGCACGACGCGCTCCAGCAGAGCTCGAACCTCGTCGAGTTCACCGAGCAGACGGTCTCGCCCACCCGCATGATGTACGCGACGCCCAACAGCCACACCGCCCACCGGCTCCTGCGGCTGGACGTGCCGAGCCCCTCGTGGATGCGCGCTCCCGGCGAGGCTCCGGGGATGTTCGCCCTGGAGTCGGCGATGGACGAGCTGGCGTACGCCCTCGGGATGGACCCCGTCGAGCTGCGGATCGTCAACGAGCCTTCCGCCGAACCCGAGTCGGGGCTCCCGTTCAGCAGCCGCGGCCTGGTCGCCTGCCTGCGCGAGGGGGCGGCGCGCTTCGGCTGGGCCGGGCGCGACCCCACGCCTGGCGTCCGCGAGGACGGCCGGTGGCTCGTCGGGACCGGCGTCGCGGCCTCGACCTACCCCGTCTACACCAGGGCGTCCACCGCGACCGCCTACGCCGAGCCCACGGGCAGGTTCGTGGTCGAGATCGCCGCGGCCGACATCGGCACCGGCGCCCGTACCGCGCTCACCCAGGTGGCCGCCGACGAGCTCGGCGTGCCGATGGACCGGGTCACGGTCAGGGTGGGCCGCAGCGTCTTCGGTCCCGCGGCGCTCGCCGGGGGGTCCATGGGCACCGCCTCGTGGAGCTGGGCGGTGAGCAAGGCCTGCCGGGCGCTGGTCAAGGACCTCGACGAGCGGTCCGGCCTGGTCCCCCCGGAGGGCCTGGAGGCACGGGCGGACACCGCCGAGGACCTCGCCGTGTGGAAGCGTTTCGCCCGCCACTCGTTCGGGGCGCAGTTCGCCGAGGTCGGGGTGAACCTCGACAGCGGGCAGGTCCGGGTCCGGCGGCTGCTGGGGATCTTCGCGGCCGGACGGATCATCAACGCCAGGACGGCGCGCTCGCAGTTCTTCGGCGGCATGACGATGGGGATCTCCATGGCCCTGCATGAGGCCCTGAAGGTGGACCCCAGGTTCGGCGACTTCGTCAACGACGACCTGGCCGGGTACCACATCGCGGCGAACGCCGACGTCCCCGCGATCGAGGTCGACTGGATCGACGAGCGGGACGACGAGCTCAACCCGGTCGGCGCCAAGGGCATCGGCGAGATAGGGATCGTCGGCACCGCCGCGGCGGTCGCCAACGCCGTCTTCCACGCGACCGGCTTCCGGCAGCGCGACCTGCCGATCACCCTTGAGCGGGTACGGGCGGCCATGCGCACCGGCTGACGGGCCGCCTTCCGCTTGGACCCGCCACGCTCGGGCCTGCCCTGCTCGGACCCGTCCCGCTCAGATTTGTCCTGCTCAGGGCTGCCAGCTCCGGGCCGCTCCGTTCAAGCTGGGCGGACGGCGCGGACGGCGCGGACCACGGCGGTGGTGATCGGGAGATCGAACTCACCGCTCGCGGTCTCGGGGATGGAGCGCAGGTAGTCGGTGACCCGGTCCGTCAGTTCGGTCCGCTCGGCCTCGGAGAGGGTCAGCACGTGCGAGTGCGTGCAGATCGTCGCCACCATCGACTCCACGGTACGGCGCTGGCTGTGCGGGAACCGGGTGTGCTCGATCACCGGGAAGAGCGGCCCCTCCCTGAGGATCGACTCGGGCCGCCAGCGGCGGAACGACACCGGGCTCTTCGAGACCTCCTTCAGGCCGTTCACCCAGGGGACCTCGTCGTCGTCGAGGTTCCACAGGCCCGCCAGCACCCCACCGGGGGCCAGCACCCGCACCATCTCGGGCAGGGCCCGATCGAGGTCGAACCAGTGCAGCGCCTGCCCGACGAGGATCGCGTCGACCGACCCGTCCGGCAGCGGGATCTCCTCCGCCGTACCCGCCATCGTCCGGGCGCCGGGCAGCAGGCGGTGGAGTTCGCCGAGCATGGCCGGGTCGGGTTCCACCGCGACGACGTCGGCGACGTACCGCGACAGCACGGTGGTCAGTTTCCCGGTCCCCGCCGCCAGGTCGAGGACGCGCAGCGGTTCGCGCCCGCGTACCGGCTCCAGGGCCCACAGCACGGCCGCGTCGGGGTAGTCGGGCCGTTCCCGCGCGTACGCCTCCGCCTCGCTGCCGAACGAGGAGGCCCGCATCGCGAGAACCTCGGGATCGACGTCCCGGAAAGGAGATGAACTGTTCACAGCTCCACGGTAATCCGGGATCCATGGGACGCCGGGACCGGGCGGCCGTCCACGCGGCGTCGGCCCAGGTGGCACGCGGGGCACCCGGGGTGCCCGGCAGCGTTTGCGCCCCGCGACACCCGACCGGCGCGCGCGCCGGCCTCCGGTGCGGACCGGTGATGCCCGGGATGCCCGGGTGCCCGGCGACGTTCGCGCCCCGTGACACCCGACCGGCGCGCTTCGGCCTCCGGCGCGGACCGGTGGTGTCCGAAATGCACGACAATACCCGGTAAGGCCCGAGATCCCGATCGGCGCGGGTTCAGTCCCCGGCGCGGAGCTGATCCCGTACGGCGCGGGCCAGGCCGGGGTCGTCGGCGATCACTCCGTCCACGTTGAGCCTGCACAGGCGCTCCAGCCACCTCTTCACCTGTTTGGTGGCGCGCCCGCCGGAGGCCTCGCCCCTGAGGTCCGCCCGGAGCCGCGCGGCGATCTTGCGAACCGTGGTGGCGTGGACCAGGAGCCCTTCCTGCTGGGCGCTCCTGACGAGCACGACCGGCGTCACCGGCCTCCCGTCGAGCCCCCCGGGATCGCCGGGACCGATCCGCTTGGTGACCACCCCGATGCCGTCGGCGTACTTGGCGATCTCCCGCAGCCCCTCCGGGGTGACCATGTCGTCGTAGGTGAGGGGGTCACCGGTGCTCGCGAGGTCGTACGGGGCCCCGGTCGCGCCGACGAACTGGATGAGCCGCAGCCGCGTGAGGGGACGCAACCGCTTGAGGTTGCCGGTCTCGAAGGACTGGATGAAGGCCGGATCCTGCTCGTCGTCCCAGCCGTACCGCGCGAAGGTCTCCAGCAGCGGCTCCTCGAGCGGCAACCCGATCGAGGCGAAGTAGGTGGGGAACTTGGTCTCGGCGTAGACGCCCACCCCGTGCCGCTGCGCGAGCTGGACCACCTCGTCGAGCGTCGGGATGCGCTCCGTCCCGTCGTACGCCGTGTTGTCCCGCCGCTCCTTGGGGAAACGCTCCCTGGCGCGGAGGGTGCGCAGCTCCTCCAGCGTGAAGTCCTCGGTGAACCAGCCGGTGTGCCGGATGCCGTTGATGATTTTGGACGTCCTGCGGTCGGCGAACTCGGGGTGCCTGGCGACGTCGGTGGTCGCCGAGAGCTCGTTCTCGTGCCGGGCGACCAGCACGTGGTCCTTGGTCGAGACGAGATCGGGCTCGATGTAGTCGGTGCCCATCGAGATGGCGACCGTGTAGGCGAGAAGCGTGTGCTCGGGCCGGAACGCGCTGGCCCCGCGGTGCGCGATGACGATCGGCGTGACCTCGTGGCGGCCGAAATGCCGGGCCTCGGGGTTCACGGAATGCCGGGTCGTGGAGCTCACGGAGCGTCCGTCCGTGGAACTGCCGGACCGTCCGGCCCCGGAACCCGCGTGCCGCTTGGCCGTCGAGTCACCGGACCGTTCGTCCGCGGAACGTACGGACCGCGTGCCCGTGGAATCGGCGTGGTGAAGGGCGCCTACCGCGGCGATCCCTATGAATACGGCCAGCACACCGGCCCGCACCCTGCTCACCTGTGTACACCCCTCGCTCTGGTTCAGCGGGGGAGACACATTCGCATAAACGGCTATACCCGGACCGGACATGCGATTAACGATCAGAAGCGATTCTGACTGAGATAACACCACATGACCGTCGCCTGGGGCATTTCCCTGGACGCGATGTAGTGTTGCCGATCACAAAAAGGAGTGAGCAGCCGATCGCTCACTCCTAAGCGCGAAAAGCCGACCGCTCACTCCTCCGCACGGAAAAGGGAAACCCGGGTCAACGGACGGCCACGCGCCCCCCGCCTCCGGACCCGTGACCGTCCTCGGCCGCACGCCCCCGCATCGGTCCCGGGCGGGAAACCGGCACCGCACGGGCCTTGAACGGCGAACCGCCGTACGGCCCCGAACGGTGTACCGCACCGCACGGCCCCGAACGGCGAATCGGCACCGCACGGTCCCGAACGGCGAACCGGCACGCATCACAGCACAGCCCCCGGCCGCCGAGCGGGCACCGTACCGGCTCCCGGCGACGGGCGGGGGATCTCGAAATCACCGCCCGCGACCACCCCGCCCCTCGCCCGAGCGCCCCTGACCGTGCCGGTATCCGTTCCGGTACGCGTGTCCGCGTCCGTGTCCGTGTCCGTTCCGGTATCCGTGCCGGTGACGGTGGTGCCGCGCGCCGTTCCCGGCCCACGCCGGCCGCGCGGACTCCCGATCCCGGTGGCGCCGGGCGTCGGCCCCGTACCGGCCGAACCCGCGGCCCCCGTACCACCCGGTCTCCGGACCTCTCCGCCCGAACTCCCGGTCTCCGGGGCGCCCGAACCCCCACCCCTCGCCGCGCTCGCCGCCCGGACCTGCCCGCCTGAACCCGTACTCCTCCTCGTAACGCCCGGACCTCAACCCCTCCGGCCGTCCGAGCTCCCGGTCCCGCGAACGTCCGGGCTCCCACCCGTCGTCGCGCTCCCCGAGCCTGTCTCCCTCGTACCGCTCGAACGCCGGATCTCCCGGCCGCTCATGGTCCCAGCGATCACCGCTCCCGGCATCCGAGCCTCGCCGCTCGGACTCTCGGTCCCTCGGGCGCCCGAACCTCCATCTGTCGCCGCGCTCGCCGCCCGGATCCCGGCGCCAGAACCCGCGGTTCCCGTGGCGTCCCCATCCCGGATCCCGCCGGGCCTCCCTGGCCCGGTGCCGTCCGCGATCCGAATGCCTCGGCCGCCCGAGTCCCCAGTTGCCCCTGCGCTCGATCCTCGTCTCCGAGCGCTCGGCCGTCCGTCCTCCGTTGCCCCAGTTCTTGGTCGTCCAGCCTCCGGCGTGCTTAGGCGCCGAGTGCGCGGGACGCTTTGCACCCCAGCCCCCGGATCGGTCGTTCCCCGACTTCGAGTGCTGGACCGCGCCGAGAGCGGCCACCCCTATGAGTACGGCTACGACCCCGGCCCGCACGATGCTCACCTGGGCACACCCCCGCCTTCTGATCGTTCGGGGGGATGTCTCCTGTTGAACAACTCCCTACCCGGATTGCCGGGGAGGCTAACGATCAGAGGAGGGCGGCGAAGGGGCCGTGACCTGCGGATTCGGCGAGCACCGCGCCCCGCCCGTGAGCCGGGCGGTGCGATGCGGTCGGCGCGATGCGATCGGTCGGCACGGTCCGATCTTGTCGATGCGGTGCGATCGGGCGGCGCGGTCAGGCGCGGCGGGTCTTCGACAGGGTCGCGTAGACGATGATGTTGTCGGTGTAGTGACCGGTCTTGCTGTTGTAGACACCGCCGCAGGTGATCAGCCGCAGGGTCGCCTCACCGGTGTTGCCGTAGACCCGCTTCGACGGGAAGGCCGCCTTGCTGACCTGCTCCACTCCGTCGACCGTGAACTCCGCGATGGTCCCGTCCGACCGGGAGACCTTGATCTGGTCCCCGCGCTTGATCTCCTTCAGCCGGCTGAAGACGGCGGCGCCCTTCTTGGTGTTCACGTGTCCGAGAACCACCGAGGGCCCCTGCTGGCCGGGGATCGGGCCGTGCTTGTACCAGCCCGCCTGGTTGGGCCTGCTCAGCGGAGGCGTCTGGATCTCCCGCTTGGAGTCGACGCTGAGCGCCATCAGCGGGGCCAGCACGCCGATCTTCGGGATGGCCAGCCGCCGCGGCTTCACACCGTCGCTCTTCAACGGCTCCGGAGGCATGACCACCGGCAACGGCGGCGCCGCCGTGGGCGCGGCGGCCGTCAGCGGAGCGTCCAGCCCGCCGGGCCCCACCGAGGACGGCGTCACGCCCACCGGCTGCTGACCGGCGGCCGGGACCTCCTGGATCTGGATGTTGCTGTCCGCCGCCTGCGGCACGGGCGGGCCGTACGGCGCGTCGGTTTCCAGCGCCGGAGCCAGGTACGCGAGCAGACCCGCCATGATCGCGGCCACCCCGCCGAGCGACCCGGCCACGAGAAGCCCGGCCATCAGCATGCTCCCCTTGGGCTTGGGAGCCGGGCCCCGCCCCTGGTAGGGGTCGGGACCGCCCTGCACGGGTCCTTGGTACATCCGGCGCCTCCTTCAGCTGTCCCGCTGGCCGCGAGCGTGTGCCGCCCGCCGCCTCATCAAGACCACACCGCCCAGCGCGCTGCCCGTCACCATCGCCGTGCCCGCCCCGAGAAGCCCCAGCCCGGAGCCTCCCTCGGGAGCCTCACCGGTCTGCGCCCCGCCGCTGGGCGTGATGATCACCTGTGGCGCGGTGGGGGTGGGCCTGGTGGGGGTGACGGTGGCGGTCACGGTCAGGGTCGGCTTGGGCGTCGAGGTGGTCGTGCTCCTGGTGGTGCTGTTCGTCCCGTTCTGGTTGCCGTTCTGGCCACCGGTCCCGCTCGGGGTGATCGTAGGCGTGGGGGTGATCGTGGGAGTAACCGTGGGAGTGACGGTGGGGGTGACCGTGGGAGTGACGGTAGGGGTGACCGTCGGGCTGGGCGAAGAAGATCCGCCCGGCTCGGAGATGGTGACGTTCACCGAGACCGGCGTGCTGACGAGCGAGCACGTGGCCCGGTAGTCGTCCGGCGGGTTCGCCAGTTCCTTCGTGATCACCCGGAAGGCGTCGACCTGCGCGAACTTACCGGCCTCCAGGTTCGTGACCTGGAGGTCGTGCTCGCCGTACTTGAGACCGTTGAACCGCCACAGCGTGAGCCCGCCCTCGTGTTCGGCGTTCGTCGGCGTGCCGTCCGGGTTCTTGGAGGCGTCGATGAAGGACGGCGTGGCGTCAATGCCGTCGATCTTGAACCCGACCTGTCCCGCTTTCGTGCTGCGCCGGGCGATGTACTCGATCCCGGTGCCGGTGAACTTGAAGGTGGCGAAGGAGTTCACCTTGTCCGTACGGTGCAGGTCGCGGCCGTAGTCGCCGATGCTCAGCGCCTCGTCGTTCAGCTCGTACCAATCGGCCGCCCCGTGGTAACCCACCCGGGGGTCGTCGTTGTTGACCATGACCTCACCGGCCGGAGGCATGAAGTCCACGAACAGCTTCCGGGGGCTGACATTGACCGTGCCCGCCTGGGCGAGGTGAGCGGAGTCGGAGATTCCCTCGGGAAGCTTCAGGATCTTTCCCGGCTGCAGCTTACCCGGCTGGTCGACGAAGCCCTTGGGCTGGAGGACACCGACCCAGCTTCCGGAGAGCTGCACGTTCCCGGTGACGAAAACCTTGCCCCCGGGGCCGAAAAAGCCCGGAGAGCCGAACCTGGCGGGGGTGCCGTTCTTGTAGTTGAGGTCCCAGCCGATGTTGAGCGGCTGCCCGACCGTGAGCGTCGTGGGAATCGACACCTTGGTCCGGAGGTGCACCTCGCTGTTGCCGAGGGCGATTCCCCCCTTACAGCTGTAATCCACCACGAGTTCGGCATTGCTGGCACCGGACGCACCGGTAGGCAGCGCGACCAGCGCACCGCCGAGAAGGCACAGGGCTGAAACCGCGAGAGACCTACGGAGCCCAGATCGCCACCGAACCACCACACACTCCGATCACGAAGGCTGCCGTCAACGGGCATACCCATAGCACACCGAGGGTAGATCGTACGGTTTCTACCATCTTCGCCGCAGCGAGATCGCGGGTGGATCCGAAGACCGTGGCGCACTTGTGATCTGGATGTACCTCCACATACCTCCGCACGTCACACGAACGCCCCGGGTCCGGGTGTACCTGCTGGTAACAGAATCGTATTCTGTGTCACGAGCCGTCATGAACTGGTACGAGAGTCATCACGAGTCGCCACGAGTCCCTAGGAGGCACACCATGCAGCGAGACCTCTTCGAGGAGGAGCACCAGCTCTTCCGGGAGACCGTGCGCGAGTTCCTGGCTCGCGAGGTGGCGCCCCACCACGACCGGTGGGAGAAGGACGGCATCGTCCCCCGCGAGGTGTGGAAGAAGGCCGGGGAGATCGGGATGTTCGGCTTCGGGGTGCCCGAGGAGTTCGGCGGAGCCGGGATCACGGACTTCCGCTACAACACGGTGATCGTCGAGGAGGTCATGGCGATCGGCGCGACCGGCCTGGGCTACTCGCTGCACAACGACGTGATGGCGCCGTACTTCGTGGACCTCACCGACGACGAGCAGAAGGCCCGCTGGCTGCCCGGCTTCGCCTCCGGCGAGCTGATCACCGCGGTCGCGATGAGCGAGCCCGGCGCGGGCAGCGACCTGCAGGGCATCAGGACGACCGCCGTACGCGAGGGCGACCACTACGTGGTCAACGGCCAGAAGACCTTCATCACCAACGGCATCAACTCCGACCTGGTCGTCACGGTCGCGAAGACCGACCCGGCGGCGGGTGCCAGGGGGATCTCGCTGCTCGTCGTCGAGCGGGGCATGGAGGGCTTCACCCGGGGCCGCAACCTGGAGAAGATCGGCATGCACGCCCAGGACACGGCGGAGCTGTTCTTCGACAACGTCAGGGTCCCCGCGGCCAACCTGCTGGGCCCCCAGGAGGGGCAGGGCTTCTTCCAGCTCATGGCCAACCTGCCGCAGGAACGCCTGTCGATCGCGGTGATGGCCGTGGCGGCGGCGGAGACGGTCCTGCGGACGACCATCGAGTACTGCAAGAGCCGCACCGCCTTCGGCCGGAACATCGGCAGCTTCCAGAACACCCGGTTCGTGCTCGCCGAGCTGGACACCGAGGTGGACATCGCCCGCCTCTACGTGGACAGGTGCGTCCTGGCCCTCAACGCCGGGGAACTCACCGCCGTGGACGCCGCCAAGGCGAAGTGGTGGACCACCGAGCTGCAGACCAAGGTCATCGACCGCTGTCTCCAGCTGCACGGCGGCTACGGCTACATGATGGAGTACCCCGTGGCCAAGGCCTGGGTCGACAGCCGCGTCCAGACCATCTACGGCGGCACCACCGAGATCATGAAGGAGATCATCGGCCGCTCCTTCGGCTTCTGAGAAATACCCGGCTCCCGGAAAGCGTGCCCGCTTCGGGACGGCCACCACCGGGAGCCGCCGTCCACGCGCCCGCGGGACGGCGGCTCCCGGCGACCGGCCAGGGCCGTCACCTCTCGCTGATGTCCTCGACCTGGACGGCCACCCCGTCCTTGATCGTCACCTTGGCGAAGAAGGCGCCCCCCTTCTTGATGGCCTTCTGCAGCTGCTCCACCGAGCAGCTGTACGGGGCGTTCCCCTCCTTGCAGACCAGTCCCCGCGCGTCGCGCACGACCGTGTACGGCAGCAGAAGGGCTTTCACCTCCTCGTCGCTCCCGGAGGTCACGGTGATCCCGTCCACCCCGCGCAGGGCGATCTTCCCGTTCACCGTGGCGTCGACGTCCCGGCCCCCGGGGATGCTCGTGGACGGCGACGCCGTGACGAGCGCGTCGATGTCCGGGGAAGCGGACGGGGAGGCGGACGAGGAAGCGGAAACGGAGGCGGAACCGGACGGGGAGAGCGAAGGGGACGCGGAAGGAGACGGGGAGAGGCTGGCGGAGGCGGACGGGGTGGCGGTCACCGTGACGGTGGCGATCGCCGACGTACCGGACGGCCCGGGTGCGGCCCCGCCCGAACATGCGGAGAGTCCTGCGCCCAGGGCTGCCACCAGCAGGGCACGCGTTACCTTCGATGTTCTGTTCACGAAAGGTAACGATCCCATGGGTTGGAGATTGCGTTCACCGGCCGCACGGGCGGCCCCGCCGACGCATACTGGTCAGCGGAGACTCCCCCGAGGTGGTGACGATGGACAGCGGGCTGATTCTGCTGATCTTCCTGGCGTTCCTGTTCGCCTGGGGCCTGAACCGGGTGCGCCGCGCCCTCAGGTTCGGCCCGGTCGCCTATTTCGGCGTCATGGTCGCGTTCGTCATCGCGATGCTCGCCATCTGGGGACAGACCATCCGCTGACCCCCCGCCGCCGGGCCGGGACGTCGCGAAACCACACCCCTACCGGGACGCCTCCAGCAGCACGCTCGCGACCAGCTCAGGGTCGTCGGTCATCGGCAGGTGCCCGCAGCCCTTGAGCAGCTTCACCCGCTGCCCCGACCACCTGGCCGCCCGGATGGCCTGCCGGCGCGGGAGCAGCCGGTCGTGCTCGCCCCAGGCGATCGTGACCGGAGCCTTCGGCGGCGCGGGAGGCATCAGCCCCGCGAACGAGGCGAGGGTCTCGTCGAAACCGGAGGAGTCGCCGAGCGCCTGGAGGGCGGCGAGCAGCGCCTCGGGCGTGAGGCGTACCGGGTGGGCGACCATGACACCGGCGCAGAGGAGGCGGCCCAGCGGATCCTCCGCGAGGGTCGCGGCCCGTCCGGGGGGAAGGCGGCGGGCGGAGGCCCGGGTGGCGCGGAGGACGGCTCGCGCGTACGCGAGCTCGCTGCGGTTCCAGAACCCGGCCGGAGAGAGCGCGGTGGCCGAGCCGACCGCCCCGCGCGAGGCCAGTTCGAGGGCGACGTAACCGCCCAGGGAGTTGCCCGCCACGTGAGGGTCGCGCAGGCCGAGTACCGCGAAGAAGGACTCGATCGCGTCCGCCAGGCTCTCGGCCGTGTACGGCGTGCCGGGCGGCAGCGGCGGCGAGACGCCGAAACCGGGGAAGTCGACGGCGATCACGTCCCGTTCGGCGGCGAGTCTGTCGAGCACTGGCAGCCATGCCTGCCAGTGATGCCCGATACCGTGCAGCAGGACCAGCGGGGATCCCGTCCCACGCCGTTCGAACGCCAGCTCCATACCCCCGAGTCAACCATCGATCGGGGAGGTGTTCCAGCTCTGCCGCGGGTGGCTCAGCGCGATCTGGTGGGGATCTCGAACCAGACGGCCTTGCCCTCCTTGGTGGGGCGGGAACCCCAGCGTTTGGCGAGCTGGTCGACGAGGTAGAGACCCCGCCCGCCCTCGTCGTTCTCCCCCGCGCTGCGGATGCGCGGCAGCCGGAGATCCTGGTCGAAGACCTCGACCCAGACGGACTCCCCGCCCCGGCGGAGCCTGAGCGTGAACTCCTTCTCGTTGACGATCTCGTCCTCGAAGCCGGGGACGTCCCAGGACTCGTCGAACGGCAGCGGAGGGCCGTCCATCGTCAGCTCCCTGCGCGGGATGCTGGCGGTGGCGGCGTGCAGCACGACGTTGGTGACGACCTCGGAGACCAGCAGGCAGGCGAGCTCGGCGCGCTCCTCGGGGACGTTCCAGCCGATGAACGCCTCGGAGGCCATCCGGCGCGCCTCCCCGACCATGATCGGCTGGGCGGGGAAGGTGCGCTCCTCGACGGCGAGGTCCTCGGAGGCGGACCTGAGCACGAGGATGGCCATGTCGTCGTCGATCTCGCCGGGCACCGCGACGGTGGCGGCGTCGGCGAGACGCTCGACGGAGGCGTCGCTGATCTCGATGAGCTTGCCGCAGAGCTGCGCCAGCGTCTCCTCGACGTTGGGCGGCCTGCCGTCGGCGTCGCGGATGGGGCGGCGGTCGACGAGCCCGTCGGTGTAGAGGAGCAGCGCGGCCCCGGGGGGCAGCGTCCGCGTCTCCTCCTTGTAGACCAGGTCTGCGTGCATGCCCTTGGCCCGCACCCCCAGCGGCTGGCCGACCTCGCGGATGTCGAGCTCGGTACAGGTGTTGCCGATGAGCAGCAACGGGGGGGCGTGACCGGCGTTGGCGAACGACAGCTGCCGCGACCAGGCGTCGTACACCAGGTACTGGCAGGTGACGATGGGCGGGACGCTGATGTCGGTGCCGCTCTCGTCCTGCTCGGGGGTGGCGATGATGCGGGTCCACTCGTCGAGCCTGGCGAGGATCTCCGCGGGCGGCTTGTCGTCCTGGGCGAAGGCCCGCAGGGCCGCCCGCAGCTGCCCCATCACCGCCGCGGCCTTGGCGCCCCTGCCCTCGACGTCGCCGATCACGATGCCGACCCGGCCCGCCGACAGCGGGATGACGTCGTACCAGTCACCGCCGACCTGGGTCTGGATGCCCTGCCCGTGGCTGGCCAGGGGGGCCGCCGGGTAGTAGCGGACCGCGATGTCCAGCCCGTCGAGCTGCGGCAGCGCGCGGGGCAGCAGGTGCTTCTGGAAGGACTCCGCGGTGTGCCGCTCCTCCTCGAAGAGCAGGGCGTTGTCGACGGCGAGCGCGACCCGGGTGGCGATGGCCCCCACGAAGTCGCGGTCGAAGGCGTCGTAGTGCGGGCTGCGCCGGTCGGTCAGGTTGGACAGCCCCAGGTACATCAGCCCGAGGGTCTCGCCGCGCACGCACAGCGGCGCGACGATGGCCGAGGTCATCCCGATCTCGGCGGCGAGGCGGGTGTTGGCCTCGCCCGGACTGGGATAGCTGGTCTGGGAGAAGTCCTCGACGAGTATCGTCTCCTGGCGGCGCAGCGCGATCTCGGCGTAGTGCCCCACCGGGTAGCGGATCTCCGCCCCGAGCGGCGCCCAGGTATTGGGCGGCGGGCTCCAGCCCTGGACGTGGGTGGAGACCCTGCGGGTCAGCCGCCCCTCCTCCATCAGCTCGATGAAGCAGTGGTCGGCGAACTGCGGGACGAGCATCTCGGCGACGCGCTTGAGCGTCTCCTCGACGTAGAGCGATCCGGCGAGGCGCTCGCCGATCCGCTCCAGCAGGCCGAAGCGGTCCTTCTCCCGCTCGTTGCTGCGCATCGCCTCGCGGGCGGTGATGACGATGCCCGTCACCGCTCCCGAGGGGTGCCGCAGCGGCACGGCCTGTGCCCGTACGTAGATGATCGTCCCGTCCCCGCGCCTGACGTCGAACGTGCCCTCCCAGACGCCGCCCTTGAGGACGTGCTTGGAGAGCTCGACGGCGAGCGGGTGATCCTTCTCCATGATGCCCAGGGAGAGGGACTGGTCACGGGGCCCCGATGTGCCGGGGCGCCCGAACAGCCTTTCCGCGAACGGGTTCCAGTAGAGAAGGTTGCTGAACCTGTCGGTGACGACCACCGCCATCTCAGCGTGATCCAGGACGGAACCAGCCGTAAGGTGGTCTGCGGCGTCCTGGGAAACATCCCCCCACCGCTTCATCCGGTGACCGCCCGTCGTGGGCGGGTGTGTGCAAAGCGAACCACGGTTGCTCCTGCAGTCTCGGCCTGGGAGCGGAGGGACTCCCGAACGGGATCCAACCGAGCTAAGGGGCCTCGGTCAGCGAGTGGAGACGAAAACGTGCGCGGCAATCTCCCGCGGAAGATCCGCAAGAAAATTGTCCGACTCGTCGTCACCTGTCACCCGCACACCGTCGTCGCTCGCCGCGAGCGTCACCTCGCGTCCGGGTTGTATCCCAACTTGCTTGAGTTTAAGCATCACAGCCGGATCGCTTTGCACTTGTTCGCTAATTCGCCGCACGACAACGGGTATATCTCTGGGTCCGGCCATCGCCGCCATCGACGGCAGCGACTCCGGCCTCCCGCCGGGAGCGCCGACGACGCCGAGCTCCTCAAGCCCCGGTATCGGATTGCCGTGCGGATCCTCGGTGGGATTGTTGAGCAGGCTGACGAGCCTGGCCTCCACGGATTCGGACATCACGTGCTCCCAGCGGCACGCCTCGACGTGCACCTCTTCCCAGGGCAGCCCGATGACCTGGGTGAGCAGGCACTCGGCGAGGCGGTGCTTGCGCATGACGCGGGTCGCGAGCGTGCGCCCCAGGTCGGTCATGGTCAGGTGGCGGTCGCCCTCGACGCGGACCAGGCCGTCGCGCTCCATCCTGGCGACCGTCTGGCTTACGGTCGGGCCGCTCTGCTGGAGGCGCTCGGCGATGCGGGCGCGCAGAGGGACGATGCCCTCCTCCTCCAGCTCGAAGATCGTACGAAGGTACATCTCCGTCGTGTCGATCAGGCCGTGTGCGGTCAAGGTTCCTCCCGTCCTCTCTCGATGCTACGTCCATCGCGCGGTGTTCCCGGGAGGGCGACGCGGGACCTCGGAAGTTTGAGAAGACGACCCTATTGGGAGAACGGCCCGCGATGACAAAGGACGGCAACGCCGGAGGGCGCCAAATCCTTCCCTAGCTGCTCAAACGCTACGCGCGAGCGGGCGATATTTTCTGAAGGCCGGGACGGCCAGCCCCACCGCGATCACGGCCACCGCGCAGGCGATCCCGCCGCCCACCCAGGCCCCGGTGGCGCCGAACCACGAGGCGGTGGCCCCCGCCCGCAGATCCCCCAGCCTGGGGCCTCCCGCGACGACCACCATGAAGACCCCCTGCATCCTCCCCCGCATGTCGTCGGGCGCGTGGGTCTGCAAGATCGTCTGCCGCCACACCGCGGAGACCAGGTCGGCGGCCCCGCCGAACGCCAGCAGGGCGACCATCACCCACAGCTGGCCGGCGAGCCCGGCCGCGGCGACGGTGAGCCCCCAGGCGGCGATCACGTACGTGAGCGCCAGTCCCTGGCGCCGGACCCGGCCCACCCAGCCCGACAGCAGGCCGCCGAGCACCGAGCCGATGGCGATGCTGGCCGACAGCCAGCCGAACGCGATCGGGGAGCCGCCGAACCGCTCGGCCACGATCTCCGGGAACAGCGCCCTCGGCAGCGCGAACGCCATCGCGATGAGATCGACGACGAACGACATCAGCACGACCGGGTGCCCGGAGACGTAGCGCAGGCCGTCCACGACCGACCGCAGCCCCGGGCGGGTCACCTCGCCGACCGGTTCGAGCCTCGGCAGCCGTACCGCGGCGTAGAAACCGGCCCCGAACAGCACCGCGTCGATCAGGTAGGCGGTGGCGAAGCCGCTCCGGGCGAGCACGATCCCGCCGACCAGGGGCCCGATGACGGTGCCGAGGCCGCCCACCAGGAAGTTGAGGGTGTTGGCCGCGGGGATCAGGCCGGCGGGGACCAGCCTGGGGATGATCGCGCCCCTGGTCGGCCCGGTGATGGCGAACCCGGTGGCGTGCACGGCCACGGTGGCCAGCAGCAGGCCGACGCTCGTCGAGCCCAGGGCGGCCTGGACGAGGAGCGCGAGCGTCCCCGACCAGGCGATCAGCGCGCCGATGACGAGGAGCCTGCGCCGGTCGACCGCGTCGGCGATCGCGCCGCCCCACAGCCCGAAGACGACCAGGGGGATCAGGTTGGCGGGGCCGAGCATCCCGACCCAGAAGGACGACTCCGTGATGTCGTAGATCTGGGCGCTGACGGCCACCGAGGTGAGCTGGAACCCGATGAACGACACGCCCTGACCGGCCCAGAGCCGCCGGTAGGCGGGAATGGCGAGGGGACGCGTATCAGCCGCGTGCCTGCGGACGAAGTCCCCGAAACCCACCCCGTTACCTCTCTACCTGACATACATGGATATATCAGTAAAGAGAGGGCAGGGTGTCAGGGAGCCAGACGTTCGATGATCCAGGTCCCGCCGGAACGCCGGTAACGGAGGCGGTCATGCATGCGGTCGGTGCGCCCCTGCCAGAACTCCACCTCGGACGGCACCACGCGCAGCCCGCCCCAGAAATCGGGGATCGGCGGATCCTCGGGCCAGCGCTCCGCCAGCTCCTCGTACCGGGCGTCCAGCTCGTCCCTGGTGTGCACGACAGCCGACTGCCGCGACGCCCACGCGCCGATCCGCGACCCGTAGGGCCGGGACCTGAAGTAGGCGGCCGACTCCTCGCGTGGCAGCCGCACCACCGCGCCCTCCACCCGCACCTGGCGGCGGATGGAGTGCCAGGGGAACAGCAGGGCGGCCCGCGGGTTCTCCGCCAGGTCCCTGCCCTTGCGCGACTCGTAGTTGGTGTAGAAGACGAATCCGTTCTCGTCGTAGCTCTTGAGCAGCACGGTCCTGGCCGTCGGCCGGCCGCCCGCCGAGGCGGTCGCCAGCACGGTCGCGTTCGGCTCGGGAAGCCCGGCGTCCACGGCCTCGCCGAACCAGAGGGCGAACTGGGAGAAGGGGTCGGGAGCGAGATCGGCCTCGACCAGGGGCAGCCCCTGGTACGTGCGTCGAAGGCCCGCCATCGAAGGCGGTCGCGAGGTGGCATCCACGGGAAGGTATTCTCCCGTGCCGAGCAGGAAGCCCGCGCGGCGCCCCCCACCTGGGGCGATCGCGTTCCGGCGGGTCCGGCGGCACACCGCCTCGGCCCAGGGGGTTGAATATGACCCGCCGGTATCTCGACATCAAGGCTTTGACTTCAAGAAAGGGAGGCAGCCGAGAATGTCCGACTTCAAACCCGGGCTCGAAGGCGTTGTAGCTTTCGAGACGGAGATCGCGGAACCGGACAAAGAAGGGGGCGCCCTTCGTTACCGGGGCGTCGACATTGAAGAGCTGGTCGGTCGCGTCTCTTTCGGACACGTGTGGGGCCTGCTTGTCGACAACAAGTTCCAGCCGGGCCTCGCCCCGGCAGAGCCCTTCCCCATTCCTGTCCACTCCGGTGACATCCGCGTCGACGTGCAGAGCGCGCTGGCCATGCTGGCCCCCGCGTACGGCTTCAAGCCGCTGCTCGACATCGACGACGACCAGGCCCGCGCCGACCTGGCCCTGGCCAGTGTGAACGCCCTGAGTTTCGTCGCGCAGTCCTCGCGCGGCCTGGGGAAGCCGATGGTCCCCCAGAGCGAGGTCGACAAGGGCGAGAGCATCGTCGATCGGTTCATGATCCGCTGGCAGGGCGATCCCGACCCCAAGCACGTCAAGGCCATCGACGCCTACTGGACGTCCGCCGCCGAGCACGGCATGAACGCCTCCACCTTCACCGCCAGGGTCATCGCCTCCACCGGAGCCGACGTCGCCGCGGCGCTGAGCGGTGCGGTCGGCGCCATGTCCGGCCCGCTCCACGGCGGTGCGCCCGCGCGCGTGCTGCACATGATCGAGGGCGTCGAGCAGGTCGGCGACGCCAAGAAGTACGTCCAGTCGGAGCTCGACAAGGGCCAGCGCCTGATGGGCTTCGGTCACCGCGTCTACCGGGCCGAGGACCCCCGGGCACGCGTGCTCCGCCGCACCGCCAAGGAGCTCGACGCACCGCGTTACGAGGTCGCCGCGGCGCTGGAGAAGGCCGCGCTGGAGGAACTGCACGCCCGCAAGCCCGACCGGGTGCTCGCCACCAACGTCGAGTACTGGGCGGCGGTCATCCTGGACTTCGCCAAGGTCCCCTCGTCCATGTTCACCTCGATGTTCACCTGCGCCCGCACCGCGGGCTGGGCCGCCCACATCCTGGAGCAGAAGCGCACGGGCAGGCTCGTCCGCCCCAGCGCCGACTACGTGGGTCCGTCTCAGCGCTCGGTCCAGGACGTCCCCGGAGCCACCGAGGTCGTCCACCCCTTCTGAATCCCCCTCCCGTACGGCTGTCGCGCGGCGCCTCGCGCGGCAGCCGTCGCCGGTGGCGGCCCTCCGCGTGCCCGGAATCCCCGGCATCCCTGGAATCCCCGGAATCCCCGGCTCACCCGGCCCGGCACCGAACCCCCCGGCCGCTCCCAGGTCGTCCCGCCGCCCCGGACCATCCGGCTCGGCCCATCCCCACAGGTCCCGGATCGCCCGGCCCACCTCGGGTCACTCCGCCCCTTCCCGGATCATCCGCCCGGTCCCGGGTCGTCCCGCCGACCCCGCGATCACCCAGCCCCGCCCAAAAGCCTCCCACGGCTCGTCTCAAAATCCGGACCCCGTCCTGGTCCGATCCCCGGGCTCAGTAGGCTGGTCAGGTGGCTGACATCGTGATTCCCTCTGACATCAAGCCCGCCGACGGCCGTTTCGGCTGCGGGCCCTCGAAGGTGCGCCCCGAGCAGCTCTCGGCTCTCGCGGCCTCCGGATCCAGCGTCCTGGGCACCTCTCACCGCCAGAAGCCGGTCAAGTCGCTGGTCGGGCGCGTCCGCGCGGGGCTCTCCGAGCTGTTCTCCCTCCCGGAGGGGTACGAGGTCGTCCTGGGCAACGGCGGCACCACCGCGTTCTGGGACATCGCCGCCTTCGGGCTGATCCGCGACAGGTCCCAGCACCTGCACTTCGGCGAGTTCTCCTCCAAGTTCGCCTCCGTGGCGGCCAAGGCCCCGTGGCTGGGCGACCCGACCGTGATCAAGTCGGAGGTCGGCAGCCACCCCGAGGCCCGCCTGGAGGAGGGCGTCGACGTCTACGCCCTCACCCACAACGAGACCTCGACCGGCGTCGCGATGCCGATCAGGCGCGTGGGCGAGGAGGGCTCGCTCGTGCTGGTCGACGCCACCTCGGGCGCGGGCGGCCTGCCCGTCGAGGCGAGCGAGTTCGACGTCTACTACTTCGCGCCGCAGAAGAGCTTCGCCTCCGACGGCGGCCTCTGGATCGCCCTGATGTCCCCGGCCGCGCTGGCCAGGGTCGGCGAGATCGCCTCCAGCGGGCGCTACGTCCCCGAGTTCTTCAGCCTCCCGGTGGCGATCGACAACTCCTCCAAGGACCAGACGTACAACACCCCGTCGGTCGCCACGCTCTTCCTGCTCGCCGAGCAGATCGAGTGGATGAACGGCAACGGCGGCCTGGCCTGGACGACCGCCCGCACGGCCGACTCGGCCCAGCGCCTCTACACCTGGGCGGAGAAGACCTCCTACACCAGCCCGTTCGCGGGTCCGGAGTTCCGCTCCAACGTGGTCGGCACGATCGACTTCTCCGACGACGTCGACGCCTCCGCGATCGCCAAGGTCCTGCGGGCCAACGGCATCGTCGACACCGAGCCCTACCGCAAGCTCGGCCGCAACCAGCTGCGCGTCGCGATGTTCCCCTCCATCGACCCCGACGACGTCGAGGCCCTGACCACCTGCGTCGACTACGTCGTCGAGCGCCTGTAGTCACCGTCTCCCGCCCGGAAGCCGGAATCCGTCCCCGCCGCGCGGGCGGGGCGGCCACGATCCCCGGCTCCCGGGCGGGAGGTCCGGGGCGGCGGCCCGGAGCCCCCGAGGGGGAAACCCGGGCAACGTGATCGGGATCTCCGGGAATCTAGGGCAGTGTGCTCGGGGTCCCGCCCGTCCCCGGGGCGTGCGCCCGCTCCCCCGCGCGCCGCGCCAGCTCGTGCAGCAGGCGCAGGGCGTCGTCCGGATCCACCCCCTCCGCGAACCGCGAGAGCACCGGAGCGCGGTCGGGACTTCCCTCCAGTGCCGCGAGCATCAGCCCGGCCACGTGCTCGTCCCGTGAACGGCTGGCGGTGTAGCGGAAGGCGTTGCGTACGGGTGCCCTCTCCAGCAGGCCCTTCCTGACGAGACGCTCGGCGACGGTCTGCACCGTGGTGTAGGCCAGGCTTCGTTCCGCGTCCTGGTTCAGCATGTCCTGCACCTGGCGGACCAGCAGCGGCTGCTTACAGCCCCACAGCACGTCCATGATCGCGCGTTCCAGGGATCCCAGGTTCACCCGCGGCCACCTTTCGAGGGTCGCGCCCGGCCGGTGGCCCTGGAACATGTACGGGCACGCGGCCAGGCAGGTTCACACATGAAATTTTGTCATATTGTCACTTAAATCAACCGATGCGGCCATAGCTGGCGAATTCCAGCAGAATCTTCTGCCGCGTCGTAACGGAAGAAACCGCCGGCAAAAGGTGTCCACCCGAAACGCGCCGATGCCGGGCCCGGCCACTTGAACGCCGGATCTCTCCCCTTCCCCCTGTCGGCTTCGCCGCTGGACAACGCCCCGGATCGACCTCATTCGCCCCTGGAGACCACATCCGGCGATCCGACCCCGAAGGATTCCGGTGGTGCTACGAAGCGCCCCATAGCGCCCACAGCTCCATACAGCGCCCATCTCCGGGGAAGCCCTCCACGTTCGAGCGGTGACGAGCCCGCGGGGGCCGGAAAGGCACCGTCTCGGCAACCGGCGAGCCCCGACTGGCAGGAACCCGGTGGCCGTAAAGGCCCGGCGAGAGGGATTCGACGAGCGGAAGCAGGCGGCCGGGAGAAGCCCGGCGAGCAGGAGCCCGATAAGCGAAAGCGGGCGACCGGAAAAGGCCCCCTCAGGAGGACCTTTTGACCGGAAAGGGTCCACCGGAGGGGCGTCCCGGTAAAAACCGGAAGCCTCGGTGAAACCTGAGCGGCCCGATATCCCCGGATGGCCCCGGTAAAAAAGAACGCTCAGTAAGCGGGGGCGACGGCCCGGCGCCTGCGGCGCACCACCCAGGCCGCGATGATGCCACCGACCAGCCCGAACAGGTGCCCCTGCCAGGAGATGCCCGCCTCGCCGGGGAGCACGCCCCAGATGATCGAGTAGTAGGCGATCGCCACGCCGACACCGATCACGATGTCGAGGGCGCGGCGGTCGAACAGCCCCCGGGCGACGACGAACCCGAAGTAGCCGAAGACCAGGCCGCTGGCGCCGACCGTGATGGCCAGCGGCGAGCTGGTGAACCAGACGCCCAGGCCGCTGACTAGGACGATGATGAGGCTCGCGGCCAGGAACCGGCCGATCCCGCGCAGCGCGGCGAGGAAGCCGAGGATGAGCAGGGGCAGCGAGTTGGCCATCAGGTGACCGAATCCGGCGTGCAGGAAGGGGGCGAGGAAGATGCCGCCCAGGCCCTCGGGATCCCAGGCCCGGATGCCGTAGACGTCGAACTCCCCGGGCAGGACGTAGTCGGCGACCTCGATCACCCACATGGCGGCGACCATGAGAACGTTGATGATCGCGGCACCCAGCGCGCCCGCGGCCAGATTTCCCGCCCTGCGCTTCAGGAGATCACCGGAGGATCGGCCGGTGGGGGACATACCGGTCGGGTGGTCGTTCATGCACTCTCCTGGCCTTGGAGCGGTGGCGTGGATGTCAAGTGCCCCCGCCGCACCCGTCCACACCTTTACCGTACGCACTCCTGGCCGTGAACGCGCCGGGCGCGACCCTTTGGATCGCGCCCGGCCCGCCGAATTTTCTCCGGCCCCTCCAGGGGACCGCTCACTCCTCGCCCCTCCTCCGGCCCCTCCGGAGAACCGGCCCGCCGGAAGGACCACCGCTGCGGGGACCACCGCCGGAAAGACCACCACCGCGGGAACCACCGCCGGAAGGACCACCACCGCGCGGACTACCACCGGAGGGACTGCGGACTGCCACCGGAGGGACTACCGCCGGAAGGGCCACCGTCAGAGGAAACTACTCACCCTTCCACTGGGGGGCGCGCTTCTCGGCGAAGGCCGCCGCCCCCTCCATGGCGTCCTTGGAGCCGAACACCGGGCTGATGATCTCCCCCTGCTTCGTGAACATCTCGTCGCGGCTCCAGTCCGCCGACTCGACGATCACGCGCTTGGTGGCGGCGAGCGCCAGCGGGGCGTTGGCGGCGATCCTCTTCGCGAGCTCGACGGCCGTGGCCAGCGCCTCGCCCGCGGGCGTGACGTGGTTGACCAGGCCGAGCTCGTACAGCCGGGCGGCGGGGAAGTGGTCGCCGGTCAGGGCGATCTCCATGGCGACGTGGTACGGGATGCGCCTCGGCAGCCGCATCACGCCACCCGCCCCCGCGACCAGCCCCCGCTTGGGCTCGGGGAGCCCGAACTTGGCGTCCTCGGAGGCGATGATGATGTCGCAGGCCAGCGCCAGCTCGCAGCCTCCGGCCAGGGCGTAGCCCTCGACGGCGGCGATGAGCGGCTTCTTCGGCGGCGCCTCGGCGATGCCGCCGAACCCCCTGCCCTCCACGACCGGGAAGTCCCCGGTCAGGAACCCCTTCAGGTCCATGCCCGAGCAGAACGTGCCTCCGGCGCCGGTGAGGACGTAGGCGGCCACGTCCTTGCGCTCCTCCAGCTCGTCCAGCGCACCGGCCACGCCCCTGGCGACCGCGCCGTTGACGGCGTTCCTCGCCTTGGGGCGGTTGATCGTGATGACGGCCACGCCGCCGTCGACTTCGACCAGAACCTCGTCAGACACCGGGTGACTCCTACTTGGGCTGGAAGCGGATGCCGCCGTCGAAACGGACCGTCTCGGCGTTGATGTAGTCGTTCTCGATCAGCGAGCGGACCAGGTGGGCGAACTCGGAGGCCTGTCCCATGCGCTTGGGGAAGACCACCGGGGCCACGAGCTTGGCCTTGAACTCCTCGGCGTTGGCCGAGAAACCGTAGATCGGGGTGTCGATGATGCCGGGGCAGATGGTGTTGACGCGCACGCCGATGGCGGCGAGGTCACGCGCGGCCGGGACGGTCATGCCGACGATGCCGCCCTTGGAGGCCGAGTAGGCGACCTGGCCGGTCTGCCCCTCCAGCGCCGCCACCGAGGCGGTGTTGATCACGACGCCGCGCTGGCCGTCCTCGTCGACCGGCTCCGTCTTCGCGATCGCGGCGGCGCCGATGCGCATGAGGTTGAAGGTGCCGATCAGGTTGACCTCGATGACCTTGCGGTACGAGGCCAGATCGTGCGGCGAGCCGTCACGGCCGACGGTCCGGCTGGCCCAGCCGATGCCCGCGCTGTTCACCACGACGCGCAGCGGCCTGCCGGTCGCGACGGCCGCGTCCACGGCCGCCTGCACCTGCTCCTCGTCCGACACGTCGGCCTTGACGAAGACGCCGCCGAGCTCGTCGGCGAGTGACTTGCCGCGCTCCTCGTTGAGGTCGGCGATGACGACGGTGGCGCCGTGCGCGGCGAGGTCGCGGGCCGTGGCCTCGCCGAGGCCGCTGGCACCGCCCGAGATGATTGCTGCTGCTCCGTTCAGGTCCATGAGCGGACTTTAACGCGCCGACCGAATGAAGTTCTACTGGGGGTGGCTAAAACTCTCCGTCACCGACACCCATGGCACGCCCATGGCCGGTGCGGCCGGACCTCCCCCTGATCCCCTCTAGATCTCCCCGACGGCGCTGCTCACGTCGGGATAGACCTTGATCCGCCGGTCGAGCCCCGTCGTGCGGAGGATCCGGGCCACCGGCGCCTGGGGAGCCGCCAGCGAGACCCCGCCGCCCTCGCTCGTGGCGAGCCGCCACGCCTCGATCAGCACGGAGAGGCCGCTGGAGTCCATGAAGGACAGGGCGGTGAGGTCGAGGACCAGCCGCGCGCCGTCCAGCTTGATCGCGTCACGGACCTCGTCCCGCAGGAAGGGAGCGGTGAACAGGTCGAGCTCGCCCTCGACAGCCACCACCACGGCGTCCCCGACGGCGCGGCGAGCCAGCCGTAGCTTCATCAGTCCTCCTCGCGCCCGAAGGGCAGACCTACTTTACTTCGCCGTCACTCCACGCGAGGTCATGCGCGATTGTTCACAGCAAGTTCGCGCCGACCACACTCCCGCGCCCGTGACCCGGGCACCGGAGACCCCGGAGTCAGGGCGCGGCGAAACCGTACGGCAACTCCAGCCGGTGGGCGGCGAGGAGGCTCGCGTCGGCGAGGATCTCGCGGGTCGGACCGTCGGCGGCGATGACGCCCCCGGAGAGGATGAGCGAGCGTTCGCACAGCTCCAGCGCGTACGGCAGGTCGTGGGTGACCATCAGAACGGTCACGTCGAGCCCCCTGAGGATCTCGGCGAGCTCGCGCCGGGAGGCCGGATCTAGGTTGGACGACGGCTCGTCGAGGACGAGGATCTCCGGCTCCATCGCCAGCACGGTCGCCACCGCGACCCGGCGGCGCTGGCCGAAGGAAAGGTGGTGCGGCGGCCGGTCGATCGTCTCCAGCATGCCCACGCGCTCCAGCGCGTCCTCGACCCGGCGCCGCAGCTCCTCGCCCGCGACCCCCATGTTGGCCGGGCCGAAGGCCACGTCCTCGCGGACGGTCGGCATGAAGAGCTGGTCGTCGGGGTCCTGGAAGACGAGCCCGACCCGCCTGCGGATCTCCATGAGCGACCCCTTGCCGACCGGCAGCCCCGCCACGGCCACCGTGCCGTGCCCGGCGGTGAGGATGCCGTTGAGGTGCATCACCAGCGTGGTCTTGCCCGCGCCGTTCGGCCCGAGCAGCGCGACCCGCTCGCCGCGCTCCACCCGGAGGTCCACGCCGAACAGCGCCTGCGTGCCGTCGGGGTACGCGTACGCCAGGCGGCTCACCTCCAGCGAGGGCGGCGGCGAAGGCGGGGTCGAGGCGGGCACCGGCTGTGAGGACGACACCGTCACGCGAACCCCCAGCTCCCGAGCAGCACGGCGAGTGCCGCACCCGGCAACATACCGGCGACGAGCCACTGCCGCGAAGCGGCGGAGAGATCCTGGATGACCGGCATCGACCCGGTGTAGCCCCGGCTGAGCATCGCCAGGTGCACCCGCTCGCCCCGCTCGTACGAGCGGATGAACAGCGCCCCCGCCGACCTGGCGATCACCGGGATGTGCCGCACGTCCCTCGCCACGAACCCGCGCGACTCCCTCGCCACCCGCATCCGGCGCATCTCGTCCAGGATCACGTCCATGTAGCGGAGCATGAACATCGCGATCTGCACCAGCAGCGGCGGCAGCCGCAGGCGCTGTGCGCCCAGCAGGATCAGCCGGGGCTCGGTGGTCGCCGCGAGCAGCACGCTCGCGACCACGCCCAGGGTCGCCTTGGCCAGGATGTTCCAGGCGGCCCACAGGCCCGCCACGCTGAGCGAGAGGCCCATGAAGGTCGTCCTCTCGCCGAACCCGATGAACGGGATGGCGAGCGCGAACACCACGAACGGCACCTCGACCACCATCCGCCGCAGCACGAACCCCGCCGGGACGCGCGCGAGGGCCGCCACGGCGACCAGGAGCACGGCGTACAGCCCGAAGGCCCAGAACCACTCGCGCGGGGTCGCGACCACCACCAGGGCGAACCCGGCCACCGCCGCCAGCTTGCACTGGGGCGGCAGCCGGTGCACGAGCGTGTCGCCCGGCCGGTGCAGCTGGTGGTGATGGCCCGATCCCACTAGACGGAGACCTTCTTGTCGCTGTCGTCCGTGCCGGTGCCGCCGTCCTCGCGGCGGCGCACGGCGTAGAACACCCCGCCGCCGACGGCGAGGGTCACCCCGACGCCGATCACCCCGGCCACGCCGACCGGGATGCCGCCCACGTCGCCGTAGTCGGCGAGCGGCTGCTCGCCCAGCGAGTGGTCGGTCGCCTGGTCGCTGAAGCCCTTGTCCTCGGCGACCCACTCCAGGCCGTCGGGCGAGGAGGAGGCGTAGAAGCTGACGACGCCCGCCAGCAGCGCCGCCGTCGCGATCCCGGCGGGCAGGAACCAGCCGGGACGGCGGGCGGCGACCGGCGTGACCGGCTTCGAGGCTTCCGGGGTGACGGTCACGTCGCCGTCCGCGCCGCGCAGGACCAGCGGCGTGACGAGCTCGCGGGCGCCGTAGACCAGGTCGGGCCGGATCGCCAGCACGGTGCTCACGGTGACCGCGGTGATCAGGCCCTCGCCCACCCCGATGAGCAGGTGTACGCCGCCCATCGCCGCGGCGACCGTGCCGATCTCGATGGGCGCGGTGCCGCCGGCCCAGAACAGCAGGGTGAACGCCAGCGCCGAGGCGGGCACCGAGACCAGCGCCGCGACGAACGCGGCCGCCACCACGGCCCCCCGGTTCCGTACGCTCCGGGTGATCAGGCGGAAGACACCCCACCCGACCAGCACGGCGACGAGGCCCATCAGCGTGATGTTGACGCCCAGCGCGGTCAGCCCTCCGTCGGCGAAGAAGAACGCCTGCACCAGGAGGACCACGGCCACGCACAACACCGCCGTGTACGGGCCGACGAGTATCGCGGCGAGCGCGCCGCCGAGGAGGTGGCCGCTGGTGCCCGCGGCGACCGGGAAGTTGAGCATCTGGACCGCGAAGATGAAGGCGGCGACCAGCCCGGCCATCGGAGCGGTACGGTCGTCGAGCTCGCGGCGGGCGCCGCGCAGGCAGACGGCCACGCCCGCGGCGGCGACCACTCCCGCCGACACCGAGACGGCGGCGTTGAAAAAGCCATCGGGTACGTGCACTACAAGCCTCCGAGGTGCGGATTTGCCCTCAACTTTAGGCCATGGGCTTGTAGTTGCAAGAATGTGGCATTAACGAACGATACGTCTGATGAAAGTTCTGGGGCCGAGGGTGCGGACCACCGTGCTGAGCCGCCCCTTCCCCGCCGTCGCGTAGGGCCTGACACTCCAGCGGATCGCGCCGCGCCACCACGTGCGCGGCTGCTCGATCACCTCGGGCACCGCCTCGATCCTGAAGCGCGCGGGCGGCCCGCCCAGGTCGAGCTCCAGGTAGGCGTCCCAGGTGCCGGGCGCCAGCCGCCCCATCGCCTGGGAGGCGGTGAACCTGCCGCCCTCGCCGACCGTGACCGGCTCGCGCCGCTCCCGGCTCGACTCGCGCTCCCGCCAGACCAGGTAGCGCACCGCGTCGGCCGCCGGGGCCGCCGCGCCCACGCTGACCTCGCCGTCGAGCACCAGCCGGTGCCCGGCCGCCCAGCGGGCGCGTACCAGCCTGGCGCTGCCCGGCACCGCGACCACGTGCCCGCCGATGTCGAGGCTGAGGTTGCCGTACGGATGGGTGAAGTACGGGAGGGCGACGACCTCGCCGACCACGCGCGGCATGGGCGGCGCGACCAGCCCCTCCCCGTCGGCGCCCAGGCGCGCGAGCCGGGGGACGCCCTCGAAGGCGACGCTCACGTGGACGTCCCAGATGCCGGAGGACAGGGTGGTGACGTCGACGATCCCGGTGAACCCCGCGCAGTCGCCGGTCACCGGGACCACGACCTCGTCGGACGGGCCGGGGTCGACGTGCCGTCGCCGCAGCACCAGGGCGAGGTCCCCGCCGGTGATCTCCGGGCGGTCGTAGCGCTCCAGCGTGCTCAGCGCCACCTTGCCCGAGATCGCGAGCCGCCCCTCCCGCTCGCGCTCCCAGCGGAGCGCGGTGAGCTCCCTGCGGACCGAGGCCGACTCGATGTGCGCGAGCCGCACCAGCCGGTCGATGTCCTGCAGCGCGGCGATCCGGCTCCGGTCGATCGCGGGGAGCCGCTCGCGGACCCCGTCGGTCAGCCACCGCTCGCACATGTCGGCCACCTCGGCGGCGATCTCCTTGCGCTCGACCTCCCCGGCGTCCAGGAAGGGCCTGCCGAGGTTGCCGAAGGCGTCCATCCGGAAGTGGCGCCGCAGGAGGTGGTCGCGGAGATCCCCGGGACGCACGTGGGCGAGCATCAGCTCGATCGGCCGCCTGATCATCCGCAGCCAGGAGACCGGGTCGCGGCTCCCCTGCCGCTGCATGATGCTGGTGCCGTCGGGCCGGGCGACCAGGTGGTAGCAGTCGTAGTCGGCGACCACTGAGATCACGTCCGCGTGACAGTAGGCGTGGGTGGTGAAGACGACGTCCTCCCCCACCAGGAGCGTCTCGTCGAACCGGATGGCGTGCCGCTCCAGCATCTCCCTGCGGAACAGCTTGAAGCAGCTCAGGCTGTTGTAGACCGCGCTGTCGCCGAGCGGCACCCGCTCGGCGTTCTCCTTGAACATCGAGATCGGCACCTTGCGGTCGTGCCCGACGATCTTCCCGAGCACGATGTCCGAGCCGTTGCGGTCGGCCATCGCGAGCATTCGCTCCAGCGCCTGCGGGCCGAGATAGTCGTCCGCGTCGCAGAAGAAGACGTATCTGCCGCGCGCGTGGGAGAGCCCGACGTTGCGCGGGCGCCCCGCGCCGCCGGACGCCTCCTGCCTGACGACGCGGATCACCCCGCGGTGGCAGGAGGCGTACAGGTCGAGCAGCGCGGCACCGCCGTCGGTGGAACCGTCGTCGACGACCACCACCTCCAGGGCGACGCGCTGGATCAGCAGCGAGGTCAGGCACCTGTCGAGATAGGGTCCGCAGTTGTGGAGGGGGACGATCACGGTGACGTCGACGTCGGACCGGATCGCCTCCTCGCTCGTGATGTCACGGCCGCACTGCCCCGTGCTCGTGATGTCACGGCCACCCCGCCCCGTGCTCGTGATGTCGCAGCCGCCCCGCTCGGTGCGGACCCGCTGGAGGATCGTCACTGTCACCGCCGCGCCCCTCGTCGGTCACTTTCCGCTTATCTAGCGTCTCAGTATGTGACGAAGAGCCACCCGTACGCGGCGAATCCACAGGGTTGCCCTCCCCGATCTGCCGACGCGAGAGGCCCCTGGGGAGGGAAGCAACCGTTTCGCGCCCCTTGCGGCATACCGCGGGCCTCACCGAACCCCGTCACCGCCCCTTGGCGAGGCTCACGGAAGATCGAGAATCGGGATCACCCAACCGTCCTGAGCAGGATCGTCGCGGCCACGCGGAGCTCCGGCCACCCCGGCCCCACGCGCCCGCCGACGGCACGGGGCCGCCACGAGGAAACGCGGTGAAAGGGTGAAAAGACGACGGGCCCCTCGATGAAGCTCCAGCCTGGCGAGACCCACGAGACCGGCTTCCGCGCGGACACCCCCGACGTCCGGCCGGACCACCGCCGCGACTCCGGCCACCCGGCCGACGGTTATGACCTCGGCTCCTTGCGCGAACGGTCAGGGAATGTTCTCGTTGCACTCGGAAAGAGTGGTGCGCTCATTCCCCCGCTCCTGCGAAATGAGGTGTCGTGGCGAAGCCGATTTCCAGGCGATACGCGGTCACCGAATGGCTGCGCAAGGACCTCGCCGGTCGCGTGGGTTTTCGAGACTTCGCCCGCCTGATGAGGAGACATCCCAAGCTCTGGCTTCTCCTCCTCCGCGATCTGGCGATCGCTCTTGGAGTGACCTTCGTACTCATGTGGCTGCTCGAACAGCTCGATCCCTCCTCAGGGTTCACCCCCCTGCTTCTCGGTCTGACTGTGCCCCTCCTCCTCGCCCTGACCGCGAAGCTGCCCGGGGGCCTCCTGTCGGGACGACTGCTCGCACTCAAGCGCGCGGAACAGCAACGGGAGCAGGCCGACGCCCTGCTGTACGTACTCAAGCGCACGAAGCGGGAACGAGAGATCGAGCCACCGTCATAACGGCACCCCCACACCGGCCGATCCGCCTGACGACCACCGGGCCCGATCTCCGCACCGGCGACGACCCCGCATTTCGGCTCGTGAACTCGCAGCGGAGGAAGCCGGTGGAAGGCGCGGATGGCATGCTGGGAAGCCGGCGATCACAAGGAGATCAGCGATGACCCACCCCCTCGGCGCCCGGCTCGCGCCCCGACGCACCCCTCTCACCGAGGAGGAGAAGACCCGGGGCGAGGCGAACTTCGCCTCCCTGGTCGCCCAGAGCCTCGTCGCCGAAGGGCGGTTCAGGATAACCGCCGACACCCCGGAGATGGTGGAGCTGTGGCAGAGGGTCGCCCGCACCGTGGGCGACATGCTCCAGCGGCCCGTGGTCAGCTACGCCAACGGCAGATACATCGTGATCACCTTCGACCAGGAGCCCTCGGCCTCACCGTCCGAGACACCCCCTCGGCACGAGTAACCGCCAGACGCCGTACGGGCAGGTGCGCCAAGGGCGATGTCCAGTTCCAGATCATTGTGGATGCCGACCCGCTGGGTGAGAAGCCGGCCGCCGGGGAGGAGAACTCGGGCGACCTCGGCGGCGTTCAACGCGCCGTCGATCGTGGGGGCTGTACCGGCTGCGGCCCTTCCTCGCCGGCCCGAGGAGTCTCCAAAAGCTTGATCACAGGATGCGTTCTCAAGCAGAATCACCTTCATGACAGCGCTGGACGGCACCGAAGGCCGGTTTCCTTCCGATGTCAGGCTGTCGGACCTCGGGATTCACCTCCGTGAGTGGACCGACGAGGACCTTCCTGTCATGGTCGTCCTTTTCGACGAACCGCAGGTCGCTCGCTGGACTCCGCTCCGTTCGCCGTTCGACTTCGACGCCGCTCGGGAGTACCTGGCTCAGGCGCGGAGAGCGCGTGCCGCTGATCGCGGCATGCAACTCGCGATCACCAGGGATGGTGGTGAAGCACAAGGAGAGGTGCTGCTCTTCCGTACGGCCGACGAGCCCGGGGTGGCCGAACTCGCTTACGCGATCGGTGTTCGGCACCGGGGAGAGCGGTTGGCGGCCCGTGCCGTCGAGCTGATGGCCGACTACGCCCGCACCTCGCTCGGGATGCGAGGGCTGGTTCTACGGATCGATCCGGCAAACGCGGCAAGCGTCGCGGTAGCGCGGGCTACCGGCTTTCACCTGGCCGACGACGAGCCGGTCACCTTTGAGCGCGGGGGCCAGGACATCACTCTGTACAGATGGCGCCGCGATCTCACCCTGTGAGTAGCCGCTGCCTGGTGGAACGGCACGGCCCGCGACGGCGTGTCGCCGGGATCGGCGCATTCGACGGGTACGGCGGGCCGCAGGGGGCCGGGTACGGCGGCGAGGCGCGCCGCCGCTCGAGCAGTCGTCCCATCGGCGGAGCCGTTGAAGCGCTTCGGGTTCCGCCGGACACGGGACAGGACCCGCAAGGCTGCCTGGCTCCCCGGCCTTCACTTCCATTGACGATCACCCCGGAGCCGGAGTGCCGCCGCCGGAGGCGTGTCAGCGGGCTTGGCGATCAAGTCCGCCGTTGAAAGGATCCTGAGCCGGAGGTGGCCATGACTTCGACATCTTTAGGACCGGCATACCGCCGTTTATGGTTGGCGACGGCGCTGTCCAACCTCGGTGACGGAATCCGGATGGCGGCTTTGCCGTTGCTGGCGGCGGTCATGAGTTCGGACCCGGTCGTGGTGGCCGGTGTGGCCGTCGCCGGTCAGAGCCCATGGTTGATGTTCGGGTTGTTCGCGGGAACCATTGTCGATCGTTACGATCAGCGTCGTCTGACGGTTCTCGTCGATGTGACACGTGTGCTGCTGCTGCTCGTCCTGGTGATCGCGCTCGCTTTCGGCGTCGCCAATATCGCCGTGGTGTACGCGGTGGCGTTCGCGTGCGGTGTCGGAGAGACCTTGCGCGATACGGCGACGGCGACGCTCCTTCCTCCCCTGGTCAGCGATGCCGATCTCGATCGGGCCAACGGTGGTCTGGTCAACGCCGAGGTCGCGGGCAACGAGCTGGTGGGGCCACCGCTCGGCGGATATCTGTTCGGTGTCGCCTTGGTGCTCCCGTTCGCGGTCAACGGCAGCACGCTGGCGTTGGCGGCGGCCCTGATCTTCAGCCTGCCGAACGTGTTCGCGCAGAAGGCCACATCCTTCACCTCCAAGAGACAGATACTGACTGACACGCGTGCGGGCCTGCGGTGGCTGGCGCGTCATCGGCGTTTGCGCACCCTTGTCGTACTGGGCGCCCTGTTCGCGTTGACGGACAGCGCCTGGTTCCCCATTTTCGTGCTCTACGTCGATCAGACTCTCGGACTGCCCGCGTGGGCCTACGGCGGGTTACTGGGTGTGGGCGCCGTAGGCGGTCTGGCGGGCGGCTACCTCGCCGCACGTCTCACGCGCTCGATCGGATCCACCGCGGTTCTGACAGGCTGCCTCACCTGTGCCGCGGTGGGACAACTGACGCTCGGGCTCACCACATCGGCCTTTGTCGCGGCCGCCGGGTTGGTGATGACGAGCGGCGCGTTCGGGGTGTGGGCAGTCGCGGCCCGGACGCTTCGCCAGCGGCTCACTCCGCCTGAACTGCTTGGCCGGATCAGTAGCGCGTCGATGACCATCGTGATGGGCGTGGCGCCTCTCGGTGCTCTCGGCGGCGGGTTCATCGCGGCCGGCTGGGGGCTGACCGCGCCGATCCTGGTCGGAGTACCCGTGCTCACGGTGTGTGCGCTCGTTTGCTATCTGACATTCCGCGAGCGCGACGAGCCCGGGTGAGACGAGCTGTCGAAGTTCTCGGATTCCGTCGAACGTGGGACAGAACCCAGGCCGTCTTCGCGTGTACGCCGGCCGGTAGACGTTCTTCGGCCATTGAGATGCCAACGGTCACAGACGGCCTTGGTCCGGAGGAGTCGAGATGTTGGGCTCGCCTGGGACGTGGCAGGCGGGAAGATCCGGCTTCCACCTGAACTCATTACGGCCTTCGTGGTGCAACGTCGATCATTCCGGAGCCGAGTATCCCCGCCGGAGGCACAGTGATGTAACGGATCTCGATTACTCAATACGTCCCCTATTTAGGGTGCTATTCCTCGGAGGGAATGGACGGTGTTGAATTTTCGGAGGTCTCGTGTCCGAAGCGTTGTGGGGCAAGCTGATCGACATGGTTCCAGCGATGCTCTGGGTGGTTTTTGCATTCGTGGTGTATTTGGGCTTACGGAAACCACTCAGGGAAGCCCTACCGCGAATGACGAAGATCGGGGCGTTAGGTGTTGTCGAGGTCGAGTTCGCGGAGGTTGAGCGACTGCTGACCAAGGCCGTCGAAAGCAGCGGGCAGGAGGAGACAGAGCCACTGGTCAGTCGCGCAGATCGCCAGGCGGTTATCCGAAGGCTGGACCACGCGGCCGTGTATCTCAAGGGTGGCCGGATACTTTGGGTGGATGATCTCCCAGAAGGAAATTCATATCTGACCGCACTGTTCAGGCAGCTGGGCATGGTGGTGGACGAGGTCACTTCAACGGATGAGGCTTTGGCGCACCTCGAACGGAATGCGTACGACCTCGTGATCAGCGACATCCATAGAGAGATGGATGGTCAGGCCGGGATCAAGATGCTCCACACTTTCCGCGCGAGAGGGATCAACCTGCCGGTCGTAATCCACGCGGCGCGGTTTGATCCCACGTTGGGTGTCGACCCCATGATCTTCGGCGGCACGAATCGTGTCGATGACGTCGTGCATTACGTGATCGACATCATGGAACGTGTACGGCTGGGAGATGGCTGATGTGATGGGCGGCCCGAGTGGCGGGCCGCGCGCGAGAACGGCCCCCAGGCCGCACGCGCGGCGGCGGCCCGCAGCGCCGCTAACGGGAGCCCATGTAGGAAGTCGACGGTTCCGTCGACCGGGTCGAGTACCCACTTGAGGCCGCTTTCGGCAACGGCTTTAGCCCCTTCCTCCTCGCCGACGAATCCGATCTCGGGTGTCTCCCGGCTCAGGAAGTCACGGGCCGCGTGCTCCACGGCGTAGTCCACTTCGGTGGCCATGTCTCGATCGCCCTTGGCGGTGACGGCGCCGGGCAGGCGGGTCTTCACGATCTCGCCGGCGATGGTGACGGCCTGCTCGGCGATCGGCAGGAGTCTGCGGGCGTCGACGGCCATACGGGGCTGCTCCGCTCCCACATCGAGGTGAACACCTGGCCGAAGACGGGGAACAGCCCATCGGCGGCCGTGTTGTCGTCGATCACGATGGTAGGTGAGTCGACTCCACGAGCGTGCGGGAGGTAGGGCTGGACCACGCAGGTGGTCCCGTCCACGATGAGGATGTTGAAGCGGATCAGTCTCGTCGTAGACACGTAGCTCAAACAGCTCGGCCGCCTCCGGGGTGAGTTTTCCCTGAGGCGGTGATCTACCAGCACGCCGGTCAGGACCGCGACAGGACCATCGCGGAGGCTCCAGACAAGGCACGCAAGACGGCCACGAAGAAGGCCGATGGCACGCGGGTGGCACGGAAGGGCGGAAAGCCCTCTCAACGATCAAAGGGCCAGGTCACCGTATGCCGGTTGACCTGGCCCTTCGTTGCGAGCCGACGAGGGGAATCGAACCCCTGACCTACAGTTTACAAGAGCGTTAGAAGGCGTGCCGGGCGGTGATGGGTGATGCCGTCCCGGCACGTTCCTGCTGGTAGATAGGGGCCTACTGGTTCATTTCGTGTCGGAATCTCCGCTCAGAACCGGCGCCGTATGTTCCTGCCGGTCCCCCCTCGGTCTCCCCCGGTCCCCCGCCCGAGGATCTCAGAAGAGCGGCGACAGCTCCAAATCGTGGCGCTGGCCAGCGCCACGGTCCTGCGGGTTCACAGACGCCCTTTGGCCCCTTTTCCTCTAACCTGCCGGACGGCTCGGCGCCGGATACCGTGCTGGCCAACTCGGTCGGGCGACACATCCCCTGACCCCAGCACATGACGAAGCCCCGCCGCTCTCCGGAGCGGCGGGGCTTCGTCGTGGATCAGCCCAGCGGGCACGGGCCCCGCGCGAGTGGGTTCGGACTTCGCGGCGTACGGAAGACCGGTTCTTACAGGTTCCTGCGGACGATCAGCACTGGCGGCGAACATGGCGTCATGGACCCCAGGCCGAGCCAGGAGGCGATCATGTGGGGCCGCGAGAGGTTTACGGATGGTGGGGATTACCTGGACCCCAGGTGAGGAATTGTCGCACCTAGCAGCCATAATGGAACCTATGTTCGGGAAACGAAGAATGACCAAGAACCTTCACCCCACCGGGCATGAAACGTATCCTGACGCCATGCCCGCCTCAGCCCACGCCGTCGCCTCGGCACTCCGCGAACGTCTCCCAGGACTCACCACCAAAAAGCTTCACAAGCTCCTCTATTACTGCCAGGGGCACCACTTGGCCGCCTTCGGCAAGCCGCTCTTCAGCGAGACGATCTCCGCCTGGGACATGGGACCCGTCGTCGGCAGCCTCTGGCGTGAGGAGAAAGACAGCGGCCCTGGCGGTATCCCCGTGGAGGGCGACCCGCCGCCGCTGGGGGAGTCCGAACTGAACACCATCGGCTACGTGATCAGCCGCTACGGCGCCCTCAGTGGTCAGGATCTTGAACACTTGACCCACAGCGAAAGTCCATGGCAGAGAGCTGACAGCCAACGACGGCCCCGCGAAAGCGCCCGCATCGAACCCGCCTGGATCGAGGAGTACTTCGCCTCGGCGGCCGGCGACGAAGACGATGACGTCGTGCTGGACTCTGACGAGGTCACCAAGTGGCTCAGCGACGCCAAAGAGCGCTTGGCCGATCCACTGCAACCTGATGATCTGGATGCGCTTCGCGCGAAGCTGGCCGCCCGTGGTTAACGCCGGGGCCAGCTGGACGCTGGTGGGGTTCATGGAACGGTTAGAGCTGTGGGAGAAGAACGAGCCAGCGTCGGCCGCTCTTGACCATGTTCGTTGGGCGATTTTGCCATGGATCATGGAGCGGCAGGCGGATCCGTACAAGAATGTGCAGCGCGAGGCTGAGGTTCCCAATCTGTGGTTTGGGAAAATCGCGGGCACTGAGCATGACGGACAGATCGTTTGCTGCTCGTACTGGATTGAGGAGCACACTCGTACGGTGCGCTGTGACCTCTTCTCGACGCTGAGCATGCCGGTGTGACGTATGGGCCACAGCTGTTGTTCCCGCCCTGATGAGGAGCTTCCCTGCGCACAAAGAACGCCCCGCCCTCCGAAGAGGACGGGGCGCTCTCATGTGTGGACTACTTCGCGGAGGTTCCTGGTCAGGCGACGGCTCCCTGCTGAACCCCCACCATGAGCTCGGCGTCGACGAGCCCCTCCCAGGCGGCCAGAGTCAGGCTGAGTCCGTCGTCGGCGATGTCCTCGGCCCGCAGGCACAGGCGGCCAACGAGCCGGTCCAGCTTCTTCAGCTCGCCCACTGTCAGGTAGTTCTTCGCGATGTCCCGGTCCTTCTTGGCCGGCTGCATCTTGCCGGTCTCCCGGCCCGGCCAGTGGCAAATCTCTCGGGCATTCTTGATCTCGGCGGCGCTCATGCCGGTGACGTGCCGGTAGAGCCGGTTCTGCATGATGGCGAAGAACATCTGGCTGGCCTTGGTGCTGGGCACGTAGTCAGTGGCGTTCTCCACCATCATGTCGCGGAAGATCTTGTAGTCGGTCATCTCCCGCGCCCGGGCGAGCGCGGTCCGGCGGAGTTCCTCGACGGTCAGGGCGCCCAGCTCGGCCTCCCGGGCGCGGACCGCGAAGTAGACGCGGGCGTGGGCGACGGCCGACTTGGTGTCGTCGCCGGCCATCGCCGCGAGGTAGGCGGCGAAACGGGTCAGCTGGAAGTCGTCGAGCTGCTGCTTGCCCCAGCGGCCCCCATCACTGTGGCAGATGCCAAAGTGATGCTCTGCCTGCTCATCGCCCTGAATCAAGGCGAGAGACGACTTCGCCTTCTCGATGACGGCCGCGAACTCATGCCAGCGGGAGTACTCCATGAGGGGCTGCATCTCGCGGCCGAGCCAGTACTCGCGCCCGTAGTCGTCGACGTGGCGGATGGAGTCGAAGGGGGAATCCGGGGGCTCGCCGGACGGCCTTCCATACGGCGTAGTAATGTCGGTCAAGACATCCGTTCCTATCTGCTGGTTGCTGGTTAGGAACCTGAGGCGCCCTGGTGGTAGGACACCTGGGCGCCTTGCCTTTTTAGGCACGGTTCGAGACAAGTGCGCAGGGTTTCCCGTTCGAGCTTGCTCACGGTGCACCCCTGTGGATCATGCGCTCTTGGTGGTGGATCTTACTCCTCTTTGCCCCAGGAACACCAATCGGGTTGCAATCCGACATCATCATGATCGAATTGGGTGTTGCATGATACGCGATCAGCCACACTGTCCCGGCTGGGTCGCGATAGATCCGCATAGGAATACCGTCTATTACGGTACATTTGCTACCAAACGTGGAAAAAACTCATAGAACGATCTTGAGTACCCCTCCTTCTTTCCACCACCGGAGCACCCGTGTCACATCACGAAGACCCAAGATCAGTGGCCAACCGCCACCGAGCTCTCCTCGGGCAAGCGGTCCGAAACCGTCGCCGCGAGTTAGGCATCCCCACACAGCGGGCCGCCGCAGAGTTAGCCGATCTCTCTCATAACACGTGGCAGAGATTGGAGTCCGGCAAGCAGATCAGCTTGACCAGCCTGAATGCCGTCGCTGAGGTGTTGGGATGGCCGATGTCATACCCCACGAGCATTTTGGAACTTGGCTTGATCGCACCGAGCGCAGCCGAGGATGACGCCTCCATCGACCATGTGCAGGCCCCTGAGGATGCGAACGTCGTGATGGTCCCAATCCTCGTTCCCCCGGATGTGTTTAGAAGCTTGGACGAGGAAGACGTTCAATGGCTCGTGACTACCGTCATGCAACACGGTCGCGAGCTGGCCTCCACCATCTCCGACGCTCGCAGGCGTGGACGCATCAAGCAGCAGCATGCTTGTGGGGACACATAACCTCAACGGCACTTCCAGCCGCCATGCCCTGGAACTCGCGAAGCGTCCGGGGCATTCGGGCCTACTGTCGTCCGCAGAGCGCACACGAGAAAGCCTCGCCGCTCTCCTAAACGGCGAGGCTTTCTGCTCGTTACGGGGGCGAGATGAATCAGCTCATCGGGTACGGCCGGGGGCTGACCGGGACGAGCGCGCGACCCTGGCCGTCGCGCGGGTCGGCGGCCGGGGTCACCGCCCGCCGCGCCGACCGTCAGCGTCACCGGCGCCCCCTCGATCACCCCAGGGCGCCATCGAGGTACTCCTGTACCGGCCCGAAGAACGGGAACGGCACCCGCTCGGCGACCCCGGCCCGGTCGCACCAGGCGACGGCGTCGAGCTCTTCCGGGTCCGCGACGTACGCCGTGCCGGTGACGACCTCGCACACCACGTAGATCATGCGGCGGCCGGTGGCCGGGTGAGTGCGCTCCCCGAGGTTCTTGACGGCGGCGACCTCCAGGCCGGTCTCTTCCCGAGCCTCCCGTACGGCCGCCTGCTCTCCGGACTCCCCCGGCTCGACCTGGCCGGCGGGCAGCGCCCACGACAGGTCGCCCTCTCGCACGGCTCGGCGGATCAGCAGGACCCGGCCGTCCTCGACGATGACCGCAGCCGCGACCGCTGGCCGCTCGTCAGGGGCGTTCACTCGGTTCCTCCTCAAGGGCGTGCAGGATCGGCGGGAAGAGCTGCTCGGCGGGGATGAAGCGGGTGAGGGACGCGACGGGCGCCCAGATCACCGACACGTGCTCGTCGGCGTCCCGGTTCGCGGCGTCCCCGGTGAGGAAGTCGCACAGGTAGTACTCGCAGTGGACGCCGGTGACCGGGTGGAGGCGACTGCCGAGGGTCGCGCGCACCGCGCAGTGAACACCGGTCTCGGCGAGGGTCTCGCGTACGGCGGCGAGCTCGGCGCCGGCGCCCGGCTTGACCACCCCGGCCGGGAAGGTCCACGACAGGCCGGAGGTCTCGACGTCGCGCCTGCAGACGAGCAGGACATGCCCCGGCTTCGTGACGATGGCGATGGCGACGGTGAGCGCTCGGCCCTGGCCGGCGTCCTGAGACGGGACCGGGTTGAGGTAGTGGGCGAAGCGTGCGCGAGCCGCCGTCGCGGCGCGCTCGTGGGCGGTGTCGAGGGCGCGCTGTAGATCCGGCCGGAGGACCATGGCCGGTCGCGCGTGCCAGGAGGCGACCGTTCGACGGGCGACGCCGAGCTGTCCGGCGAACTCCTCCTGTGACAGGCGTAGCGCGGCCTGTAGGGCGCATGCGTGGCGGCCGGTCCACTCGCTTACGACGTCCACGTTCGCCTCCCTGAGGGTCGTACCGGCGATGCACTGGCAGCGCTCAGAGAGCACCGAGGGTGCACCGCGGGTGCATCGTCCCGGGGTCGCGCCGCGGCTTGACTACGTAGAGACATGAACCCTCGCAGTGCCTTGGAGTGCCATCCGGATGGACCACCTGAGCCATCTACTCGACCCGCGACTTCGGTCTCTTCCCACGAGGTGCGGGCTCGATGCCGTTCTCTCGGGCCACGCGCCGGATGTAGGAGTCGGTGAACGGCGAGTGTTCAGCGACGTCGGTGGGCCGTTCTCCTGCGCGCAGGGCAGCCAGGGCGGCGGCCACCACCTCTTGCCTCGCGTGTTCGTGGGCCTGTTCCGTCTCGCGGTATCGAGTGGTGGTCGCGTCGAGCAGCGCCAGGGGGCTCATTTCCTCGGTCATGAGAACAGGCTACCGGAACACGGTTGCGGAACCTACACCTGTTGCGCTAACGTCGAAAGCGCAACACAGTTCCGGATGCGAGGTCCGGACATAAGTTCCGATCAAGGGGATGTTGATGACCAAGAGCCTTCAGGTCACCACTCGCGAGGCCGCCGCCGCTCTCCGCGTCAGCATCCGCACCGTCCAGCGCCGGGCCGCCTCGGGCAAGCTCAACGCCACGAAGGACACCACGGGCCGCTGGGTCATCACCCTCACCGCCGACGCCTTAGATTCAGACGATCAACGCAACGCTGCTGGTGGATGGGTGGATCGTGGCTCGGATGGGTCGGCCGGGAATGTCGGACGCTATGAAAGAGGACTTGTGGCAGCGGTGGCGTGCCGGTGACTCCATCAGCGTGATCTCCCGGGCACTGGGCAAGCCCCCGGGGTCGGTTTTCACGGTGCTGAAGCACCATGGCGGCATCGCGCCGACCGAGCGGGTGCGCCGGGCCGACCGTTTGAGCGCCGAGGACCGGGAATCGATCTCTCGCGGCCTTGAGACTGGAGCCTCACTACGTTCGATCGCCGTGTCGATCGGCCGCCCGGCATCCACGGTGAGCCGGGAGGTCGCCCGCAACGGCGGCCGAGTGAAGTATCGCGCGGTCGCCGCCGAGCAACGCGCTCAAGAGCAGGCACGTCGCCCGAAACCGTCAGCCCTGCAGGACAACCCGGTGCTGCGCCAGCTGGTGATCGAACTGCTCGACAACGAGTGGTCTCCGGAGCAGATCGTAGGACATCTGCGACTTATGTACGCCGGCAACCCACTCATGCGGATCAGCCACGAAAGCATCTACCGCGCGATCTACACGACCCGGTGGAAGGTGATCCCGCGCGCGCTGTGCACCAAGCTGCGCACGCGCCGTCCCATCCGCAAGAACAAGAAGAACACGGTCAAGGGCCAGTGGCGTTCCCAGATCACCGGGGCACGGCCGATCGAGGAACGACCTGACGCAGCCGACGCCCGAACCGAGCTCGGCCACCTCGAAGGCGATCTCATCGTCGGAGCCAAGAACAGCCAGGTTGCGACACTGGTCGACCGCAAATCCCGCTACCTGACCATGGTCGCGCTGCCCAGTCGTCACACCACGGCCGTCATCCCCGCCCTGCAGCAGGCGTTCTCACGGATGAATACTCGTCTGCTCAGCACTTTGACCTGGGACCGCGGTATGGAATTGGCCGGCCACCGGCTGCTGACCGAAGCGACCGGCGTCGACGTCTTCTTCGCAGCGCCGCGCAGCCCATGGCAGCGGGGCACGAACGAGAACACGAACAAGCTGATCCGGCAATATCTACCGAAAGGCACCGATCTGGGTCTGCACAGCCAAGCCGACCTCGACGCCTTGGCCGCCCGGTTGAACAACCGCCCCCGCAAGTGCCTCGGCTACCGGACCCCAGCCCAATGTGTTGCCTTGACTCTTTGAATCTAAGGTCGCGGACTTCAAACCCTTCCAGGTCGAGAAGGCCCGCGAGGCGATCGAGCAGGGCGCGATCCTGCCGACCTCCCGGCCGCACCTGTTCCGGTCGGTGAGCAGCGACGGGAGCACGACCTACCTCACGGCCGAGCAGTCCTGTACATGCCCGGCCGGGGTGAAGTCGAGGCGCTGCTACCACCTCGTGGCCGCCCGGATCCTGCTCGCCGTCCGCGCGGCCCCCCGAGCCGCCTGACCAGTTCGACCCCGGAAACCAGAACGCCCCCTGCACGGCGATTCCAGCGCCGTGCAGGGGACTTGACCAGGAAGCGAGTCCTGACCCATGAGCCATTCCACCATGCCCGCGCACTACCTCAGCCGCGGCGCCACCGAGCACGCGCCGTGGTGCACCTCGCACCGCGTCGGCGGCCAGCACGTCGAGGACGGGTTCTGTATGCGCCCGGCACCGAGCGAGCACAGCGACGTTTACCTCACGAACACCGACGACGGCCCCGCGATCCTCGCCTACGCCGTCACCCGCGACGAGTTCACGCTCGACCAGGCCGAGGCGTACGCCCGCGCCCTGCTCGACCTCGTGGCCGCCGGTCGCGGCCAGACCTCCGGGACCACGGCGTGAGCGCCCGGTCCTGCCCGGCCTGGTGCCGGAGCTCGCACGAGACGCCCGGTGAGCACCTCGGCACGGTGGGCCGCCCGGTCGACTCCACTCACGGCCTCATGACGGTGGCGCTGCAGCAGGCCGGGCGCGACGAGCCCACCATCCGGGTCGTACTCGGCGCGGAGGGGTCGCGGCTGGTCACGCTGAACGAGGCGCTCGCCCTGCTCATCGAGGAGTCCCGCCCGGCGTTCGCCGCCGCGCTGGTGGACGCCTGGACCCTGATCAACAAGGAGGCCGCCGTATGAGCGCCAGCGAGTTCCCCATCCTCGTGTCCATGCTCGGCCTGGAGGCCGACGCCTCTCCGAAGGCGGTCCGGCAGGGCCCACACATCAGCGTCTTCCCATTCCACTCGAACGTGGTCATGGAGCCGGTCATGTGCGGCGGCCCGGTGGGGGAGTGCCTTCACGTGGAGGTGGCCGAGCGGTTGCACCTGGCGCTCGGGAAGGCCATCAAGACCGTCCGGTCGGCCGAGGTCGCCCCACCGGCCGAGGACGTGAGCGCCTCGGCGAGGTGCGCGGTGTCCTGGTGCCAGGTCACCCACGAGACCGATGACCCGCCGCAGCCTCACCGCCTGGAATTCGCCCCGTTTCGCACGCCCACGCTCAACGCGGAGACCGGGGCCCCGCAGGAGATCCGCGTCACCCTGTTCCAGGCCAACGGGCTCACCGGCCCGGCCGGTGAGCCGGTCGTCCAGATCTCTTTCCCGATGGTCGACGGGAAGATCCGCATGTCGGAGATCAGCTCGGCCGAGGCGGGCGACCTCGGCGAGCTGATCGACGCGCTGGTCGGCCGCACGTGGTGGAACTTCACCACGACCCTTCTGGGCGCCTTCTGGCTGTCAGGAGGTGGCGTGTGAGCGTCTCCGGATGCCGCTACGCCTGGTGCCAGGTCCGCCACGCCGAAGGGCCGGACCTCGCCCACCGGGCCATCCTCGGCACCTTCGACGGCCCCGGCCGAGTGTGGGCCCTGCTGCTCCAGTCCGAGAGCGGCGGGCGGCTCGACGAGCCGTTCGTCCGCATCGTCTACACCCTCGACGAGCGCGAGCGGGGCCTGGAGATCTCCCCGCAGACTGCCGCCGACCTCGCCGACATCCTCGGCGGGCTGAGCATCCTCGGCCGCGACGACCTGGCCGCCGCGTTCGCCGCCGTCGGCCACCTGCAGATCACCGCGCCGGGCCAGCTGCTCGGCGACCTCGACCAGTCCACGAACGACCAGACGCCCGGAGGTACGGCATGAGCGCCGTTCATCAGCTCAACCAGGCCGCGTTCCCCCGGCCGAGGTCCGTCACGCCGTGCCCGTCGTGGTGCGAGCGCAGACACTCGCCCGGCTACAACCACAACCGCATGGTGGCCGGAATCGACACGGTCCCCGGCGCCGACGAGGGTTCGACGATGGTCGCCGTCGTCCAGCCGCCCGACCAGGAAGCGGCGGTGTGGATGTCGACCAGCTGGTACCCCGGCACGGAGTTCGTCAACGGCCAGATGTTCGGCATGACCGCGCGAGACGCCGTCCTGCTCGGCCGGGCCCTGGTCGCCATGCACGGCGCCTCCGAGCTCGGCCGCGCCCTGGTCGAGGCCGCTCTGCTGATCGACCCGACCGCACAGCAGACCATCGACCGTGAGGCGGGTGTGGCATGAGCGCCGTCCAGCAGCTCGACCGGCCCGCGGCCCCCACCGTTCCCGCCGCCGTCCTGGCCATGCCGATGCAGGAGTGGGCCGTGGCCCTGTACGCCTCCGACATGCCGACCCGCCGCGGCGACCACACGCCTGAGCAGACCATCGCCTGGATCCTCCAGGGCCTCGAGCGCCTCGGCGAGGTCGAGGTGTGGCGGCGCGACTGGCAGAGCAGGAAGCTCGGCGCGACCAACACGCCGGGGGACGAGTCCGCGTGGCGTCGCCTGTGGCCGAAGCCCAGTCGTCTCCGCCGGGCGGTGGGCCAAGCCTTCATGCTGTCCGGCGCCCTGGAGGAGGCGGGGGTGCGGCGCCGGTTCCCCACGGTGCTCGTGGACCACGGCACCGACGAGATCGGGCAGCACTGGGCATCCGAGGTTCCCGCCCGAGACGTGGAGATGCACGAGCGCACCACGGGCGAGACCGTACCGCTCTACCGGCTCGATGGGCCGGGTGCGGTGACCGTGCTGGTGTCAGGGAGGGCGGCATGAGCGCCACGGAGATCCTGTACATGCCGGTCCCCCGGGCTGAGCGGCAGCGACAGGCAGACGAGCACCGGGCCGCGTGCCAGAGCGCGGCCGGCGGCCCCGAGTGCGCCCCGTGGTGCGTCTTCCACGACGCCCCGGTGTGCTACTCGACGCCCGCCGGGCCGGGGTCCGATGACGTCACCCTGACCCGTGACCCGGTCTACGGCGACCTCTTCCAGTGGTGGGGGCAGGAAGAGGCGTCGCTGGACGACGCCGAGCAGTTCGCCCAGAAGATCCTCGCCCTGGTGGCTCAGGCACGCGCGGGGAGGGCGGCATGAGCACGCTGCCTTCAACCCTGGACGAGTCCGTCCATCAGGTGATCCCGCCGGGCGTGGCACAGCTCGCCAGTGCACTGGTCCGCGCCGCGCACGCCCCGGCCGTGCTCGTCACCATCGACCCCACCATGGAAGACGGAGGCCTGTCCCACGGCGTCCACTGCGACTCGGTGCCGCGCGTGATTCTGGGCGCCGAGCTGCTGGACGACGAGATGCGGCTGTACGGCGTGCTGGTCCACGAGGTCGCCCACCACGCTCTACGTCACGGCCAGGGCGCCATCCGCCAGTGGGAAGCCGCCTCGCAGGCCGCCGCCGGCCTCGCCGGGGCCGCCATCATCGTCGGCCTGCCGGTCTGGGTGACCGCCGCGGCGGCCGTCGCCGCGATCGCCGCGCGCCTGGCCTCCGCCCGGGTGCAGCGGCGCGAGGAGTACGAGGCCGACCGCTACTCGGTGCGGCTGCTGGACGCGGTCGGCATGGACGGTCATGCCATCGTCACCGCGACCCTGGCCGCTCTCTCGCAGGAGTCGCGCTTCTACCGGCTGGCCGGGTGGATCGTCGGCAGCCACCCCACTCCCGACGCGCGCCGTCACGCCATCCGCCAGGCAGCGCAGCCCGAGGCCATCACCGCCGGGGAGCCGAGATGAGCCGCCGCCGCCCCGGGTGCCTGCGACGGGAACCGGGCCTCGCCCTGAAACGCCGACTGGCCAAGCGCGACGGCGGCGCCCGGTGCTTCTACTGCCGGGCCGCGTTCGCTGACCTGGCCGCCGCGACGTTCGACCACTACGTGCCGTACCGGCTGTGGCGGCGGAACCTGCCGCGGAACCTCGTGCTGGCGTGCGGTCCGTGCAACCACGCGAAGGCCGACGTCCTGCCCTGGCCGCTGGTGTGGCTGCTGCTCGGTTCGGCCGCCACGAGCGACCTGGAGGTCCGATGAGCACCATCCTGACCGTCCTGCTGGCTGTCCTCGCGTGGGTGCTGGCCTCGACCCGGCCGGTCGGCTCGCCCGCCGCCGCGCGAGCCTGCACCTTCGCTGAGATACGCGCCGCCCGGCGCCGTGCGGGCTGGCCCCGGGTGGCCGCCCGCACCCTGCAGATCAGCGTTGTCGTCCCCCTCCTGCTACTGGCCACGGCCTGCCACATCCTCCGCCAAACCGCCCACGCCATCGGCACCGGTGTGGCCCTGGTCGCCGTCGGCCTCGCCGCCCTCGGCTCCGGCCCTGAACTGATCGGAGGCGCGACATGAAAACGCAGCCTGCCCCCACGCACACCCAATCGGCGGCCCGCACCCGGCGTCCCCGTACGCCGCGCACCGGGAACGCCATGACGCTGGAAGAGCTGCTCACGCTCCCCGTCGCCGTCGACCTGGTGACCGCCGGACGCGCCTGGGGCCTCGGCCGGACGAAGGCTCACGAGCTTGCCCGCGCGGGCGAGTTCCCCTGCCCCGTCCAACGCCTCGGCAACGCCTACCGGGTGACTCGCGCGGACCTGCTCCGGAGCCTCGGCATCGCGCTCGCCGAGGCGGCCGGGGCCGTCCCGGAGAACACCAGCGCGGACACCTCGCAACGGGGTGAACCCTGATGCCCTCGCCGATCGAGCGCCGTCACCTGCTGGCCGCCGCGGAGCTGCTCGACGACCTCGATGCGCAGAGCCAGCGCGAGCGGCTGATGTTCGAGGACGGCTACCGGGCCGGGTATGAGGCCGGCCATCGCGTCGGCCAGGCGCACGCCGAGGAAGACATGCGCCTGGCGTGGGCCGAGCTGGCCCGGCGTGTCCGCGGTCTCGCGAGCACGCCGACGTACGACGAGCTCGCCCGGCGCCGGGCCGCGGCCGGGCCGCGAGAGGCCGAGTACCAGGGTGGGCCGGTCGAGTGGGAGGGCGCCCCCCGCCTCGGACGGAGGCGAGCGCATGAGCGAGTACGAACGGGTGCGCCGCCTTCTCGACGGCGGGGCGGACACGTCCGAGGTGCCGTTCCCGGATGAGGAGGCGGAGGCGCCCAAGGCGCCGTTCCAGCGGCACCTACGCCTCACCCGGGCCTCGGACATCGAGCCCGAGCCGGTCGTGTGGATGTGGGAGGACGATGGCGCCGGGCGCATCCCGTCCGGGGCGCTCGTGGTGGCCGCCGGGCGCGAGGGCACGGGCAAGAGCTCGTTCGGCATCTGGATGGCCGCGCGGATCACCACCGGCACTCTTACGGGCCCCCTGTTCGGCATGCCGTACGCCGTGATCTACGTGGCGGTAGAGGACTCCTGGAAGCACACCCTCGTGCCCCGGCTCATGGCGGCCGGGGCCGACCTCAGTCGGGTGTGGCGCGTCGAGGCGGTCGTGAGCGAAGACGAGACGGGCACCATCAGCCTGCCCCATGACCTTGCCCTACTGGAGGCCTCGATCCGAGAGCTGAATGCGAAGCTCGTCGTCTTGGACCCGCTGATGTCGACCATCGCGGCGAAGATCGATACTCACAAGGAACGTGACACCCGGACCGTTCTCGACCCGCTCGCGCGGCTGGCCGACCGAGCGGGATGCACGATGCTGGGCATTGCCCACTTCGGCAAGGGCATCGGCACCGACCCCTCGTCGCTGATCACCGGATCGGGCGCGTTCAAGAACGTCCCGCGCGCCGTCTTCGGCTTCGCCTGCGACCCCGACAGCGACACGCGGGTGATGAGCCAGACGAAGAACAGCCTCGGCCGGTCCGATCTGCCGTCGCTGGCCTACCGCATCGACTCGGCGAAGGTCGAGACACCGAAAGGCATGGCCGACGTTGGCCTGTTCATCTTCGACGGCGAGGCCGAGCGGTCGGTAGAGGAGGTGCTGGCGGGCGGCGACCGCGAGGAGGTCAAGGCCAAGGTCGCCGCTGCGGACTTCCTCCGCGACGCCCTCGACGGGCGATGGGTCAGGTCCAAGGACATCGCCGAAGAGGCCCGCGAGGCACACGGCATCTCCGAGCGCACCCTGAAGCGCGCCCGCTAAGGACTCGCTGTGGTCGCCCGGAAGTTCTGCACCGGGCCGAACGGTGCGCCCGAATGGTGGCAGGCGCTTCCCGAGCAGAGTGCCAACCTCCCGACCCCGGACGGCAAGGGTGCCAACCCGTAACCCCGTGACCTGCGAAGAGTGCCAGGGGGCCAAACAGGGGTGTGTCACAAAAGTTGGCCCCCTTGGCCCCCTTGGCCCCCTTCAAGAAGGAGACAGCGATGCGTGATCAGGCCATCGGGCGGGCCGTGCTCGCCATGGACGACCTACTCCAGCGATCCGACTTCGGCGACGTCCTGACCCGCCTCCGGACCGCCTACCAGGACGCCGGGCAGGCGTGGTTCCTCGACCAGGGCGACGCCGCTACCCGCCAGGTCCGCACCGGCTTGGCCGCCCTCACCGAAGCCGAAGGGACACCCCTGCTCGCCCGGACGCCCTCCGAGCATCCCGGCTGGATCCGGCTCGGCCTGCTCACCGCGCTCATGACCTGGTGCGCGGGGAAGGCCGACACCTGCGTTCACGCCCCGGACCCCTGGCACCCTCAGCCGGTGACCGCCGCCGCGTGGAAGCCCGGCCTGGTCGTGTGCAGCCGATGCCCGCACCTGACCTCTCTGCCCAGGGGGTCGGTGCGGGACCGCACGTGCGACGGCTGCGGCACCGTCACCCTCTTCGCCCCCGGCGAGCAGCGCGGCATCTGGCCCGTCACCGTCTCCCAGGGCTCATTCATGTACATGGCCGGCGTGTGCGTCGACTGCCGCTACTGGCCGACCGGCGAATGACCCATTCGGACGATTTCACCACCCAGCCAGTTCCCCATCGTACGGCGAGGGCCCTTCTCATTGACCGAAGCCGGACGTTTCTCGGGCGGACATTGCAATCCGCCATTACGCGGTCACGATGACGGGGTGACCACCCACACCGATCCTGACCTGCAACGCCTCTCCAACCTCCTCAGCTTCCTGCCAGGCCCCGACGATCCCAACTTCTGGAAGGAGGTCGCCGAGAAAGATCGACCACCGAGCGACCCGTCATACAGCGACTACGTGATCAAAAACCTGGTCGGGAACATGCCAGCGCTTCACAAGCCCGACCCCCAACCCAGAGAGATCGCGAAGCTCGTCCAGTACCTCCTGATGTTCTTCGGCGGCAACTCCGACCGCCTTCACGACCCCATCGGGCGCCGGTTCTCCTTCGTCGCCGGGAGCTGGGAGACCCTCGGCCAGGTCTGGCAGGAGGACCTGACGGCGACGTGCTGGCGTCTCTACGTTCGATACGCCGCCGTCGAGTCCTGGTGGACGAAGTGGCCGGAGGACGTCCAGGCCTGGCGAGAAGGGCGCTACGGGGACGCCTCGGAGTGAGCTACCGGTACCCGATCGACTCCGCCGCATGCTGCTGAATGACCCACTTCGGAACGCCTTTCCCCGACTGATCCGGGGGAGGGTGTTTCGCGTTGCGCCGGTCCCCGGCTGGGCCGGTCGAGGTGGCACGGGGCGGCTGCCGAGGGGCCGCGGTACGGCTCAGGCCGGGGTGTCGACGGCCACCCGGCGTGCCACCTGGACCGGCCGGTCACCGCTGGTCACGCCCGGCCAGGCGTGCGCAGTGTGCCGCCTCGACGGCCATCCAGGCGGGCCTGGCCGAGGGTGACACGCGGGACGGTCCGCAGGTAGGTCGCCTCGACCGGCCCGACCGGGGCGAGGCGGCCACCTCGTGCCGGGTCCGTCGAGGCGGTCGTCGGGTGGCACGGCCCGGCCCGAGCAGGCGCGCGCCGAGGGTGCCGGCCGACCGCCTCGCGGGCCCCGGATGGGACCGACTGGACCACCCTCGGCGGGGTGGTCCGGCGACCGGCCAGCGCGGCGCCGAGGGTGGCCACGATCGCACGGCGGAGTGACCAGCCGCGGCACGCTGACCGTCGGCCGGCCGGACGTCGAGCCGTGCACCGGACTGCCCGGCGGACCAGCCCCGGAAGGCGGTCCGGTGGACACGGCACCGGCCCGGCCGCGGTCACTTCCGATGAACAGGACGGCGCCGACTCCGTGACCAGTCGCCCCCGACTCGTCACAGAGTCGGGGGTAGCGGACCGCTACCGGATCCGCCGGTCCGGCCCGATCCGCCCTGGTCGAGGCGGGTCACCGTTTCTTCGCCGTTTCCCGGACCGTTTCCCGATCGGGAAACGCGAGCGGGAACGCGCCGAGGCACCGGAGCGTCCTCGACGTGCCCCGGTAACCCCCCCCGAGGGGCTACCACCGACCGGTAAGGGGGGTTACCGGTCGGCGGTAAGGGGGTACCGGCCGGGTGTACCGGCCCGTACTGAGGGTGTACTGATCTTGGACGTTTGCCCTGTACTAAGGCCGTACCGGGGTCGTACTGAGGGTGTACCGGCCCGAGGGTTCAAGCGCACCGCAGAGAGGGTGATTCACCCTCTGTCCGCAGTCGCCGACGAGCTGGTGGTCGCGGGGTGGTCGCGACCGATCCGCGACCGGAGCGCGACCGGTCGGCGACCGGGAACCGGCCGTCGAGCAGGGGCGACGGCGCACGGCCCGCGACCGACTTCCCGGCGGGCCGCGGCCGGGCCGACCGTCCGGCCGGTCCGGGTCGCGGTCCGCGACCGGTCGCGGGAGCGGTCGCGACCGGCGGGGTGGTCGCGACCGGTCGCGTCCCGGCCCCGGGGGGACCCCATGTGCCCACCCGACCCCATGTGCCGGGGACCCCATGCACCTCCGCCGGCGGCCCGGCGCGCAGAGCGACCCGCGTCTTCCTGCAACGCCCGGCCGGTCGACGCCCAGCGCGTCGGCCGGGACCGCACGGTCGTACGGCGACCACCAGGTGTGGGGGTCGTGTGGGTGCCGCGCCCCCACGTAGGACCCACAGGTGGGTCGTGGGGGTCAGAAAACGTCGTTCACCAAAGGTCTGTTCCGCCATCGGGATCGAGGGCGGCTGCTGCGCGAAGCGTCCTTGTCGCGTTCTTGGCGATCTCCTGATCGTGCGCCGCAAGCTTGCCAGGGTCATGCCTCAAGGACTCGTTCAGGAGTATGTTGCGCATCTCGTCACCGCGATCGCGCTCGCGGGTAGCCTCTGTGACCACCTCGGCGCGAAGGCGACGAGCCGCCTCGACTTCTCCAATCTGGCGCATGTGCTCAAACGCCTTCCGCATGTGGTCCTCGGATCCGCCCCATGGGAGATCGCGAGCCGAGAATGAAGCCAGAACTGCGAACAACAGGATTTCCTCATTGCTGCCCGCATGACCCCACGTTCGTGTATTGACCGGTTGCGCAACCCACACAGGCCCAAAGAACGAGAGGTCTTCCTCGCTCGTTTCCGGGTTGCGGATTAACTCGACCATTGGCCACGCGATCGGATCTGCTTTGTCGAGCTCTTCGAGGTACCGCTCAACGAACGGCCGCAAGTTCTTCCCAGCGACTGTGTATAGCTCTTCGTCCATATCCATGATTTCTCCTCCGTCTGATTGACGCCGACAGGGTGGAACATCGGAACGGTAACGTCCTGCCGGACAATTTCAGGCATCTCGGGTGCGGGGGCCTGCAGGCTGGTTGGGTCGCGGCGCCGGCGGACCCTGCGACCCTCGAAACCGGCCCCGGAACGGGGGTGCGCGAGGTGCCCGCGACCCGCGACCTTCCATCGTTCCCCCAGGCCGGACAGGTCGCGGCGAGGGTCGCGGCGCCGCGACCTCGGCGAGGTGCCGCGACCTTGACCGGCAGGACCGCCCGGACCTTTTCCCGGAGCCGGGAAAAAGCCTGGTCACGCCTCGCGGGGTGTCACGCCTGGCGCTTCGTGGCGGCATGTCCACTGTCACGGAGGGGGTCACGAGGGAGTGTCACGCAGGTGTCACGGGGCCCCGACCTGTAGTTCTCCACCTGTCACGCTGGCCGTGACACCCCGGCCCCTGTCACGGGCGCTGCTCCGTGATCGAGGCGGTCCACTCCCTCGAGAGAGTGGATCTTGCTGCGGGGAGGACCGATACGGGCGTCAGGCAGGAGCGTCCTATCTCGGAGGTGCTCGACGAGCAGCCCCTCACGCAGCACCGACCTGCTGGCGTTTCTCACTCTGACGGTCGCGGCGATGGAGTAGCTAGGGTGCTTTCGAAGAGTTGGTCAATAGTCTCTTCGTCGGGAGCATCAAATTCCCACAACTTGGGCCTTTCTGCCCATACTGCAATGCCAGAAATTAGGGATTGGGTGACGTCTGCGGCCCCCTCATATCCGCCATCTTCTTTTCGTTTTCTCCATGCTTTCATCAGAAGACTTTGATGTTTTTCCAGCCAACGCTTGAATGCAGAATGTGGGTCTTCTAGCCGTCCAATCATAGACGTTATGAACATATGATCCAGAACCGTCTCGTATGCGACTTTAGCCTCTTCTTCATCTTCTCGAACCAGGCTCTTGAACAGCCGCGTAAGCGCCGCCATCAAGGCTTCGATACGATCGTGACGCCTCTCTTCCAGTCGGGCCTCACGCTCCCGCTTGATGAGCCAATAAGCCACACCGATAGCCGCACCAGCACCAATAAGTGCCCCAAAAAAGTCCCCAAAGAAAACGTCTTTCCAGAAGTCAAGACCACCTTCTAGCGGCGGAGCGATAGTGATCATGGGGGTAGGAAGTGCAGTGGGAACCACCACGGTCTCCGTCACGGTCACCGTAGGGGTCGGCGCTGGCGTCAGGGTGAGTGTGAACATCCGGGAAACCTACTCCAAGTGACCACATATCACCGGTAGCTCTGCCGTAGGGGGCTATATCGAGTCACTGTTTCGGCGATCACCGAGGCGTAGCGGTAGCGGCCGTAGCGGCCCCCAGCACGGGCCCGGACCCCGGTTCCCGCCTTCCCCGCCGGGGGCCGCTACGCGCTACAGGGCCCCGTCCGCGCACGTCATCGCGTAGCGGCCCCCGTAGCGGCTGCGCTACCCGTAGCGGGGCCGCCGCTACAGAGGTTAGGTGGAGACGCCCCCCACTGGAGAAACGCTCTCAGGGCCTCTCAGGGGCCGTGAAGCGGGCCGACCTAACTCACCTAACTACTTAACTTTTCGCAGGTCAGGCACCGGTTACGCCCTCGTGGAGCCCGGGTTAGATATCTAACTCGGTTAGGCCGACTTAACTCACCGACCTAACCTGCGATCGACCCTCTCGGGCCCTCTCCAGGGCCCCTCGGTTGCGCCGGCCGGGCGTCCCCGGCGCCTCGGTGCGGCCCTCGCGAGACCGTCGCCGGGCCGGTGCCGGGATCCTGCGGACCGGCCGCCGGGGAGGGTAGCGGCGCCTGGTCGAGGTAGCGGCACCGCTACCTCTGCCGCTACCTGCCTGATCTGCGAGAACGGCCGAAGGTAGCGGGTAGCGGCACCCGCCCGGAGTTCCGGAAACGGCCCGTACGGGCCCGTCGAGGGTGAGGCCGTGCCGCTACCTCTCCCCCTGCGGACCGGGGTGCCGGGCGAGGCCGCGACGGTAGCCCTCGCGTCGTGCCATCGTGCGATCACCACCCCCAGCCAACGAGTCAAGGAGATCCACATGGATCATCAGAAGATCGGGGCGGTGTGCCCGATCGGGCCGCACACCGACGACATCACGTACGTCCGTACGGCGAAGGCGGCCCGGTGGACGGCAGGGTTCGGCCGGGGCGGCTGGCGGTGGGAGTACCACATGCCCGTCACCCACGTCCTGATCTGCGAGCGGCACGAGGTGGACGTCTTCGTCGAGGTGCGCGAGGCCGCCTGACCCGGCCCCTCCGAGGGCTGGACTAACAACCGGTTCATGATCGCGAATACCATCGAAAAAGGATGATCACCGCTTTCGGGCGGTGATCATCCTTCTCACCCCTGACCCTGAAAGCGAGTCCCCCTCTTGAACGCTCAGAACCTCCGAGAGCAGGCCGAAGCGGCTCTCACCGCGGCTGGCTTCGACGTCCGCGACGACGACACCGGTTTCCCGGCCGACCTGTCCTTCCCGGGCGGCGTCTGCCTCTTCGTCCAGGACGACCAGGCCCGGCTCTACCTGGTGTCCCCCGATGACCGCCGCAGCGAGGCGGCCGACACCGCAGCGAAAGCCCTGGCGGGCGCGGGACTGCGCGCCGTCGACGTCGGCGCTGACCCGGCCTCGGCCGGTACGCGCACCTCCAACGTGGTGCTGACCGGAACCGGCGAGCTGGCCGAGGGCGGCGACCCGGACGACGGCCTGCCCCCGCACCTGCTCCGGCCTCCCGTCAGCACCACCGCCGTACACCGCGCCTCCAGGCGGTAACCTCCTCCCCAAGGCCCTGTTGCAGGATCTGAGGTCCCTCGGACGCCACCACCGCTACGAGGGCCTCTGAGGGCCGCTCGCGGCCTCTACGGCGAATTCCAGAGCCAGGCGCCGCCACACGTCCGCACGGCGCTCTCCACGCGCTGTGGCCGCTTCATCGAGCAGCCGGTTGGCGAAGACCAGGATCCCCGCCCCGAGACTTCCCGGGTGAGTCCCGGCCTGGAGCTCGACGACGGCCTCGGTCAGGGTGTGCGCGTCGCCCGGCTCGGGCTGTTCGATGCTCTGGCCGGCCGAGACGAGCCGGACCAGCGCGCCGAGGGTCTCCCCCAGCGGACGGACCTCGGCCGTGCCCGTGTCGAGATGGATTCGCACAGTGGTCTGTGCCCACTCCGGGCGGAACTCCAGGGAGTGGCGGTCGGCCTGGGCGCGGTCCTGCACGGCGAGCTCCAGCGCGCGGCGCCGGTTCTGCTGCTCTGGGCTCTCGCCGTCCGGGTCTTCGGCGTGCCGCGCGAGGGCCTCGGCGTAGGTGCCGACGAGAGCGTGGTCGAGCTCGAACTGGTCGTCGTAGGCGGCGGCCACCGCGCGCACCCGGCACGGTGCGGGCGCCTCGCAAGCCGGACAGGATCCGGCCGGCGGGTGGTGGTGGTCGAGCCAACCCGGCGGGAAGGGGTGCTCGGCCTCGGCGACGCGAGCACGGACGAAGGCGAGCAGTTCGGCGCTCATGGGTTCCTCTCGGTGTGAAGACGATCATCTGCGGTTGTCGAGAGACAGGCCGTTGCTGCTGTTGCGCCGGTTGTGCTCCAGGGAGCGCTTCTGCAGGACCTTGAACAGCTCGGCCTCCGACCAGACGGACCCCTGCACGGTGATGGTGGTCGCGTGGTGGTGGACGACGGTCCCGCCTCGGCCGCCGCCAGCGGCGGCGACCGCCACCATCGGCGCGCGGCGCACACCCGGCGCCTGCCCGAGGCGGGCGGCCAGGCGCTGCGCGGCGGCGTCGACGGCGGGCAGGCCGTCGTCCATGCCCGCGGCGACGCCGGCGACGGTCATCGCGCCCGCGTTACGCAGGGCAGGCAACTGCGACGGGCTCTTGATCTTCAGGGACTTCTTGATGCCCTTGGCCATCCGAGCGGCGAGAGCGTCCATGGTCTTGTCCAGCGACTTCAGCTCGGCGTTGAGGCCGGTCAGGAAGCCCTTCCCAGCGTTCTTGCCTGCGTCGTAGAGGATGTCGGCGCCCTGGTAGCCCAGGGACGCCGAGGCGCGGTCGAGGGCCTTCTGCGTCGAGTTCAAGTCGTTGAACGTCGTCTTGTCGGTGGAGAGCAGCATCTCGCCGTACTTCAGGCCGTCCTCCGGCCCCATGTCGAGAACCTGCCGCAGGATCGACTTGGACAGGCCGCGCTTGCCGAGCGCCTTGATCACGGACGTGAAGCGGGTCAGGTCCGAGAGCTTCATGGTCAGGCCCTGGCGGATCTGCCGGGCATCGGTCGGCCCGTCCAGCCCACCGAGACCCGCGAAGCTCTTCGCGTTCGACGTCAAGGTGGCCGCGTACTGCTTGCCCTCCTTCAGCCCCTCCCGGGCCAGCTCCCGCCGCTCCGAGAGGTCCTGCAGACGCTCCGAGTGCCGATCGAGGTAGCGGATCAGCTTCGTGTCCAGCGTCGTCTTCTTGTCACCGAACAGCTTCGCGATCGTGCGCTCCATCCGGCGATCCATGGAAGCGATCTCGGCCGTGCTGCCGGTCATCCCCTTCATGAAGTCCTTGCCCAGGGCGACGCCCAGCGCTCTCCACTGCGCCGTGGAGACGTCGACCCCGCCGACCGGGGTCACCTTGCCGCCCGAGGCGTACCCGGCCAGGCCGCCGCCTGCGTACCGGCCCGCGTTGATCGCCTCGATAATCGGCAGGTAGCGGCGCGTCTGCTTGGCGTTGATCACGTACTCGTTCTTGGACAGCAACGCCGGGATGGAGTCCGAGGTCTCCGTGCCGGGGCCGTCGATCGGCCCGCCCCGGGCCCGCCGGATACCGGAGCCGGTGACCAGGCCGCCGGTCGCGCCCCGGTCGAACGCGCCCACGCTCGGCGTGCCGTTGATGGTCGCCCTGCCGGTGCTGCTGTAGACCACGCTGACCCGGACCACCCGGTCACGCAGGCTGTTCAGGTTGCCCCGGACACCGGAGATGGCGGAGTTGGCCTGACCGGTGTTCGCCTTGACCGCGGTCGACTTGGTGGGCGGGATCTTGTGGATTGCGTTCCAGGTCGCCAGCAGCTTCGCCTGCGCCGCAGCCGCGTCCGCCTTGATCACCGTGGTCTTGCCGTTCGGCAGAAGCCGGATCTGGTTGCCGTACCGATCGACGATCGTGGTCGCGCCCTTGGCCCGGGTGATCGTGCCCTGCATCGAGTGCACCAGGCTGTCAACGGCGGTCCTGCCGATCTCGCTGCCCTTCGACAAGCGCAGCAGTGACGGGAACTGATCGCGGATCGCCTTGTCGGACAGGCTCACCGCCTTGCCCGCGTCGCCCTGGGCCTTGACCCACGCCCCGAGCGGCCCGAGCTGGCTCTCCAGGGCCCGTGAGCGCTCCAGCGAGGTCGAGGTGCCGTCCTTGAGGACCTTGTTGCTGGCGTCCAGGGCGGCGCGCATCTGGTTACTGGCCGACAGCACGTTGAGCGCGGGCGTGAAGAAGGCGTTCATCGCCGTGTTCAGCGCGTCGGTGCGGACCTTCAAGCCCAGGGCCGAGTCTGCGGCGATCTTCCAGGACTCGGAGACCACGAGCGTCGGGTCGTTGGCCAGCTTCACGGCATCGCTGTAGCGCTTGATCTTCGCGGCGACATCCGCCGAGACGTTGCCGCCCTCCATGACGCCCTTGGACAGGTCGACGCCGGCGGCCGTCGCCAGCCGCACGGCGCTCTCGGCGGTGACGTTGTACTGCTTGCCCAGGGCGGCGGCCCCGGCCCGCACGTTGGCGAACTTCCGATCGTTATCGCTCTTGGCCTGGCTCACCCACTCCTTCGTCAACGCCTGCGCGGCCTGGGCGCCCTGGTACATCTGGACGCTCGTGGTCGTCACGTTGCCGGTGAGGTCCCGGGCGGCCTGAGCAGCCCGCAGGGTCGACGGCGTGAGCTGCCGGTCCAGCGCCCGGTTCGCCGCGACGTAGCCCGAGAGGTTGTTGCCCATCGCCTTGTTCGCAAGGTTGATGGACTCGACCAGCCGGTCCGCGCCCGACTTCGCGTTCAGCGCCTTCAGGCCGAAGTAGGCGATCGCCAACCCGGCGGCCATGTAGATGTTCGGCCCGGCCGCGGTGACCACGTTCAGCAGCCGTGTGGCCTTGCTCGCGCCAGAGGCCCCGGCGGTGGCCGCCTTGTACTTCTCCCCGGCTCTGCCCATCGCCTCGCCAGCGCTCGACAGAGGCCCGCGCAGACCGATGCCCAGGACGGCGAGCTGAGCCAGCTCCGGAGACAGGTCCGACAGGTTCGCCAGCAGCTTGGCCGACATGCCGACGACGGACAGGCCGGTCGTCGCCAGAGGTGCCAGCGACTCCGTCAGCGAGGCGGCCAGGTGCGCCGAGGACCCCAGCGCGTTGCCGAGCTCGTGCACGGTGGGCCCGGCCTGGGCCTCGACGAAGGAGAAGAACTGGGCCGCGCGATCGCTGTCGAGCGCGTCGCCCATCTGGTTTTCCAGATCGACCAGGGCCCTGGCGGTCGCCCGGGTGATGGGCTCCAGCTTCGGCATGATGCGCGCCGTCTCGGCCACCGCGTTGTTGTAGACCCGCAGTACGTCCGGCTCGACGGCCTTGGTCAGGTCCTTGTACTGCGTGACCAGCATCCGCGTGGAGGCCGAGCTGGCCTTCTGGCCATCGGAGAGCGAGTCCCAGGTCTCGCCCATCTTCGTCGCGCCCTCGACGACCTTCTTCACCGTCGGCACCGCGAGCGCGCCGAAGGAGGCCACCCCGGCGCCCGCGGTGACGAACGCCGGCGCGATGGCCACCCCGGCGGCGACCAGCGTGACGAGCTCGCCCCGCATGAGGGCGGCCGACTTCGCCCCCTTCACGGCGGCGGCGGCCTGCCGGGTCTGGGCCCGGGCGGCCTTCTCGCTCGCTTCGCCCGAGGCGATGGCGGCGGCGGCCTGGGCGATCTCGGCGCGCTCCAGCTCCCGCACCGCGCGGGCGGCGAGCTCGGCGGCCCGCTCCTCCTTTAGGAACCCGCGGGCGGCCTTCTCGGCCGCCTCGGCCGCGATCCGGCCCGCACGAGCGGCCCGCTCCCCAGCCTCGTTGGCCGCGATGCCCATCTTCCGCGCGGACAGGGCCGCCTTGTCAGCGTCGCGGCCGAACTTCTTCGCCGCGTCGGCTGCTTGGCCGGCGCCCCGCTCGAAGGGGTCGGCGTCGGCGACGAACCGCGCGACCGCGGGAGGCAACTCGGTCATGGTGTTCCCCTCAGAGTGTCGTTAGTTGGCCGGTGCTGATGAGGATCACGTTCGGCCGGTCTGGCGTTCCGACGGTCGGTGGATTTCCGGGGGACCCCATGCGCCCGAGGTACCCCATGCGTGGGGGGACCCCATGCATAGAGACAACCCCATGCATAGGCACCGGAACGCAGGGCGGCCGAGGGCACCCCATGCAACCCCCCAGGGGTGACATCGCGTACGGGAGGCGTTCGGACGGTCAGGGGTTCGGACGGTGGCCGGCCGAGACCCTGGGCGGGTTCCACTCCGCGGGCACGACTTCCACGACGTCGTCCCAGTCCCGAAGCTCGTCGGCGTCGGGGGGTAGACGCGCACGAAGGCCGCGTTGCCGGTCGGGTCGTCGCCGCGTCCGAGGGTGTCGGCATCGAGGGGTGAGCACGAGCCGTCGGCGCGGATCGTCCAGGCGAGCAGGGGCCTTGAGGTGGTGGTGCCGTCGTCGTTGCGGAACTCCGCGCGCCACCCTCCCCCAGGGATGACCGCGACGACCGGGGCCCTGGCCGCCCGGAGGCCGACGTAGCCCGGCCGGGAGTCGGCGCCCTGGAGGCGCCCGTCTCGCACGACGAGCGGGTGCCCTTCGTCGTTCCAGGCGATGACCGGGGCGGTCGTCTCGACGGTCTGTGGCGTGCCGTCCGGGCCGGTGCGCTGGTGCTCGTACAGGGCGACGTAGCCGTGAGCGGGAAGCATGCGGATCTCCTCAGTGTGATCGGGTCCGGTCAGAGACCTCTCCATCGCTTTCGCACATGGGGTGGCGGATCTGGTCGGGGGTGAGCTTGGTCATGGCCGTCCCGCATGTCTCACAGAGGGCCAGCGGGCCGTCTTTCCCATGCCGGGCTTCCGACGTTCCCCCGCCCTTAAGGGCGGGGGCGGGGGAACGTGCGTCAGGGATGCCGTCCCCCGACGTTCCCCCAACGTTCCCGGGGAACGTCTGACCTGGGAAAACGTCCCTATGTTCCCCCGAATCGGGGGAACATAGGGTTACCGGCGAGTAGGGAACATGCGGGGGAACCTGGTATGTCCGGTTCTTCCGAATCCTGACGGCTTCCTCGATCTTCGAGTTCGACGCCTTGATGCCGTGCTCCGCGCATGCCTCACGGACTCGCCGGTTACCCCAGTCGGTCGGCACCCTCGCCGCGTCGAGTTGCATCACAACCCACTCGGCGGATCCCTCGGGCGGCCCCTGCTGGCCCCACGCCCCCGCGGGACCCTCTCGACCGTCAACCGGGATGAGGACCACGCTGGTGACGGGCGTACCGTCCTCCTTGGCCTCCCCGTCGAGCTCGACCAGCTTCAACCGGAAGACCTGATCCGGCAGCTCCTCGTCGTCCTTCTGCTTGCCCGTCGACAGCGTCACGCGCGTCTCGGCCACCCCCTTGCCCCTGCGGGTCACGCCGAGCTCGGTCTGCATGCCGCCCTTGAAGGCGGAGGCACCGCGCCCGCGGTCGGCGTTCTCGTGGCCGCTGTGGTGGACGATGAGCACGCACGCGCCCGTGACCCTGCGCAGGTGCTCCATGCGGTCGACGACGACGCCCATCTCGGTGTTGTCGTTCTCGTTCACCCCGACCGTCACCCGGGCCTGTGTGTCGATGATGACCAGGACGGGGCTCAGCCGTCGGCACACCTCGATGAGCACGGCCCACTCCGGTGACATCGCCTGGACCGGCCGGGGCAGGAACTTGACCCCGGTCATCTTCCGGGCGTGGTGCTTCCCCCAGGCGCGGACGCGCTTGCGCATGCCCTTGGCGCCCTCGGCCACCAGGTAGATGACCAGCCCCTGCCGCACGCTGCGGCCGTACCACTCCATGCCGGTGCCGACCGCCCCGGCGAGGCCGAGGGTGATGAACGACTTGAAGACCCCGGACGGGCCGTAGATGCGCGTGACGGTGTCGAGGAAGAGCACGTCCTGCACGAGGGGCTCCAGCGCGGGCAGGTCATCGAGGCTGGCAGCGTCGAGGAGTTCCCCGATGAGGGCATTGACCTGGTCTTCGAGTCCGTTGGGGACCTCGTCAGGCCAGGGCTCTTCCTCGGCGGCCTGTTCTGCCTGCCCGCGCGCGGCGGCGGCGGCGAAGATGTCTCCGACCGCCTGGCCGGGGCCCGACCGATGTACGTCGGGCTTGTCGAGCGGCGTCACGCAGTCCTCCGTAGGGGGCGGCCCTCCCATGGGACGGGGCCGCCTGTGTAGTCGCCGCGCCGGGCTACGGCGGCGGCGCGGATGCACCTGGAGCAGCGCCCGCACTTCGCCGAGCAGGGCACGCCTGCGGCGGTCGAGACGTCCATTTCCGCGCGGTCGGCGGTGGTGGCCGCGCTGCTGGCGGAGCGGACCGCGACGTACGCGTGGTGCCATTCCCGGGCCATGCGGTGTTCGGCCTGGTGCTCGCCGATGTCGAGGCCGACGGCGTGGCCGTCGCGGTAGCCGCTGGCGTAGGCCTCGGCGAGGTCGCGGTGGTGCTGGTCGAGGTCGTCGAGCAGGGCGCGGAGTTCGACGGTGGGGTCAGCAGTCATGCGGCCCTCGTCTCTTCGATGAACCCCTCGTCGATCATCTCGGCGATGACGACGGGCAGGATCGCGCGAAGGCCGAGGGCGGCCAGGTGGTCGCGGGCTGCTCTCCATGCGACGAGTGCCCGAGTGCTGGTGTCCTCCGGGCCCGCGTACACGTGGGGCCGACCGGAGGCGGGTTGTTCGTTCATGGTTCCCCCGCGGTTCTGTGGTCTGGGGTGCTGTGGGGTGCGGGAACCGGGCGAGCTGGGGGTGTGGTCGAGCGGTTCGGTCAGCGCGTACCGTGGGCGCCGTTCCCCCGCAGGGGTGCGGCCGGGTACGTGCCGGGGTCGGCGCCGTGCGGGCGTCGGCCCCGTTCGGCCCCCAGGTGAGGGCGGGCGAGTCACTCCGCACCGGGCCCTGTCGCCTGGGCGGGGTCGATACCGAGACTCCGCAGGAGGTCGGCCCGGGTGACCCGGTAGGCGTTGCCGAACCGCTGGACCGGACACGGGAACTCGCCACGGCGGGCGAGTTCGTGGCTCTTCGTGCGGCCGAACTGCCAGGCGCGGCCCGCGGTGACGAGGTCGACGGCGGCCGGGAGCGAGAGCAGCTCACCGAGGGTCATGCTCCGGGGGTCGGAGGTGCTCGCCGTAGGGACCGCGCGAGGGTGGCCCCGGCCTTCTTGCCCGTCACGCGAGGGCCTTCGTCAGCTCGTCGAGGAGACCGCGGTAGGTGATCGCGTGATCCAGCGTGGGCACGGCCTGTCCGCGCTCCCAGCGGGACAGCGTCATGGCCGTCACGCCGAGGGCGCTGGCCATCTCACGCAGGGAGACGCGCGCCCGCTGGCGGATCTGCTGGCACTCGTTGGGGGGTGGCAGCTGCGCGGCGCGCGCCCGAGCGGCAAGGCCCTGGATGGGCTCCCGGTCACCGGAGGGGTCGGAGTGTGCGCACTGAGATGTTGGCATGGTGGCAGAGTAGTTACAGACGCGTTCATTTGCAAGGGGTGACAGCTCAGACGGCTAAGAGTGCACATGTAGACATCGGGTTACATGGGCTTTAGCATCGGCTCGTGAGTGATGAGACGCCAGATGTCGTACGGCTGGGTGAAGACGAAGCTCTGTCCTTCGCCCCTACAAGCTCTGAGCACGGCGCATGCGGCTGGGCCGCCTACTTTTCCGACGCGGTCGAGGAGGCCGGCGCCCAGGTCTTCGCACGCTTCGCGGTCGCCGGCAACGTCCGCTATGTGACAGGACTCCCGTTGGTGGCACGCGATCTCCTGATCAGGAGTGGAGTGGAAGGGGCGAACGTCACAGCTCGCCTCCTCCGGACTCTCCCCGTGGCTCGCATGGAGTCGGCCGCGAATCAGCGAGCCGCACACCTCGGCGAGGCCGACACGGCCACCTACCCCCTCGTCTCCCTCGACGTGCGGATCCCAACAGGCATGGAGGCATGGGCCCGCCGGCCTATCGCCCCCGGCCCCGACCAGGGGATGCCTCTCAAGCTGAGCATCCCCACCGATCGCAAGAAGCCGAACAGCTTCTATGAGCAGGTGGCAGAGCGCTTTCAGTGGCTCGCCTCGCGCGGGCCTCGGCCTGCTTCCGTGCTGGCCGAGGCGAACGAAGTGCCGGTGACCACGGTGCACCGATGGGTCAAGGAGGCGCGACGCCGTGGCCTACTCCCGTCCGGACAACGAGGGAAGGGGTAGCCGTGAAGGGCTCGACGTTCAAGCGGTGCAAGTGCCGCGGCGAGGACGGCCGCGAGCTCGGCGCGCAGTGCCCCGAGTTGAAGCGGAAGAACGGGTCATGGAACCCCGGGCACGGCACCTGGTACGGCAAGGCCGAACTGCCCGCGGCCCCGGACGGCAAGCGCGTCGACCTCCGCGTCGGCGGGTTCCGCACAGAGGCCGAGCTGACGACGTTCTTCGAAGACGCCCTCCAGCTCGTCTCCATCCCCGACACCGGCCCGGACGGGCACGACGCGCGGATGGAGATCCGGAGCCTGATCCTCGACGCCCGCAAGAACCGCGGCCCGATGCCGCAGGTCGACGAGATCCGCCGCAAGTACCGGGCCGGGCAGGCGTTCCGCCCCGAGACGTTCGGGGAGTTCTGGGCGCGGTGGATCGCCCGGCGCCGGCGGATCGGGGACCTGCGCAAGGGCACGCTGCTGCTGTACGAGTCGCATCACCGGATCCACCTGCACGTCCTCGACGGGGTCCCGATGGACCGGCTCCGGGTGGGCACAGTCGATGAGATGTTCGCCGGGATCGACGCGAAGAACGCCGAGCTGCTGGCCGCGAAGGCCTCGGCGGACCCGGCGGTCCGGGCGTCGGTGCGTGGCCAGCGGGTCACCGGCCCGGCCACGAAGCAGCGCATCCGGGCCACCCTGCGCTCAGCCCTCGGCGACGCCCAGCGCGAGGGCCTGGTCTCCGACAACGTGGCCAAGCTGGTCAAGCTGGAGGCGGGCAAGCGGCCGAAGGGCCTGGTTTGGACGGCCGAGCGCGTGGCCGCCTGGACGGCCGAGTACGAACGTGCCCTCGACCAGGCCCACGAGAAAGCCGGCCGCCGCCGGGTCGACGCGCTGCAGATCTGGGCGTCGGTGCCCCGGCCGAGCAAGGTCATGGTGTGGACGCCCGCGCAGCTCGGCGTGTTCCTCGACGCCGTGATGAATGACCGGCTCTACGCGCAGTTCCACCTGATCGGGTTCGTCGGCCTGCGCCGGGGCGAGTCGTGCGGCCTGCGCTGGACAGACCTCGACCTGGACGCCGGGCAGGCGATCGTGCAGAAGCAGCTCGTCCAGGTCGGATGGGACGTCGAGGAAGGCGACCTCAAGACCGATTCCAGCGAGGCGCCGATCGCCCTGGACAGGGCCACGGTGAAGGTCCTGCGCGCGCACCGCGCCCAGCAGAACGCCGAGCGCCTCGCGTGGGGCGAGGCGTGGCAGGAAACGGGCCGGGTGTTCACCCGGGAGGACGGCTCCCAGCTCCACCCCGCGTGGGTCAGCGACCTGTTCTCGCGCCTGGCCTTCGATGCTGGCCTGCCTCCGATCCGGCTGCACGACCTTCGGCACGGCGCGGCGACCATGGGCCTGTCGGCCGGGGCCGACATGGCGACGATCAAGGCGATGCTGCGCCACTCGTCGATCACGATCACGGCGGACACCTACACGTCGATCATGCCCGAGGTGGCGCGCGAGGCGGCCGAGGCGATCGCCGCCCTGGTACCCCGGAAGGCCGCCGTCGGGGAGTCGCCCGAGGGTCCGTCCAGAACTCCCGGTCCCCCTTCGGTCTCCCACGAGGGGCGGACCGGCCCAACAGCTCTGAGAAAAAGGTAGGACCCCCACGTCAGTGGGGGTCCTATGCGAGCCGACGAGGGGAATCGAACCCCTGACCTACAGTTTACAAGACTGTTGCTCTGCCGATTGAGCTACGTCGGCAAGGTCGCCAGTCGAGTGTAGTCGGCTCGCTCCCCGTACGTCACCGAGGTATGCCCCGCCGATTGCGAACCGTTAGGAACGGCGGTGGCGGGCGACCTCGTAGAGGGCGATGCCCGCGGCGACCCCGGCGTTGAGGGACTCGGCGGCGGCGTGCATCGGGATGCGGACGACCAGGTCACACGACTCGCGGACCAGGCGGGACAGGCCCTTGCCCTCGGAGCCCACGACGACGACCAGCGGGCCGTCGAGGAGGTTGGCCTCACCGATGTCGACCGTGCTCTCTCCGTCGAGGCCGATCACGAACAGGCCGGCCTCGCGGTACTCCCGCAGGGTGGCGGTGAGGTTGGCGGCGCGGGCGACCGGCAGGTTGGCCAGCGTGCCCGCGGAGGTCTTCCAGGCCCCGCCGGTGACCCCCGCCGAGCGGCGGGAGGGGATGACCAGGCCGTGGGCGCCGAACGCGGTGGCCGAACGGGCGATGGCGCCCAGGTTGCGGGGGTCGGTGACGCTGTCGAGAGCGACGATCAGCGGGACCTCGGCGGCCTCCTGGGCGAAGCGGATCAGGTCGTCGGGGTGGGCGTAGTCGTACGCCGGGATCTGCAGGGCGATGCCCTGGTGGATCCCGCCCTCGGTGAGGCGGTCGAGCTTCTCCCTGCCGACCTCCAGCATCGCGATGCCCCGGTCGGCGGCGATGCGGACCGACTCCTTGACGCGGTCGTCGTTGTCGATCCGCAGGGCCACGTAGAGCGTGCTGGCCGGAACCCCGGCCCGCAGCGCCTCGACGACGGGGTTGCGCCCGCCGATGTGCTCGGGCGCGTCGTCGCTCCGCCGGGTGCGGACCGGGGTGCGCGTGGAGGGGGACCTGCCGGTCTTCTCCTCGCGCTCGATCCGCTCGCCGCGCGCCTTGTCCTTGTGCCAGTGCCGCAGATGCGCCGGCGGGGTGGCCCCCCTGCCCTCCAGGCCACGACGGACGTTGCCGCCCGTGCCCTTGGTCGGACTCTTCTTCTTCGCGGGTCGCCCGGACCCTTTACCCCCACCAGCCATGGTCTATAGCGTACGGCCTGGTTTCACCGCGAGAGTTCCCAGCGTGGTCCCTGGGGGGTGTCCTCGACGTGGATGCCCGCGTGGGAAAGCTGGTCACGGATGCCGTCGGCCGCCGAGAAGTCCTTGCGCGCCCGCGCCGCCTGCCGCTGTTCCAGCGCGACGGCGACCAGGGCGTCGACGGTCGCCCGCATGCCGGTCTCGCCGCCCGAGGAGCGCCACTGCTCCGAACGCGGGTCGAGGCCGAGGACGTCGAGCATGTTCTGGGTCTCGGCGAGCAGCCTGGCCACCTGCTCCTTGTTGCCCTGGGCCAGCGCGACGTTGCCCTCGCGGACCACCTCGTGCACCACGGCGAGCGCCTGGGGGGTGCCCAGGTCGTCGTCGAGGGCGTCGGAGAAGGCCTGGGGAAGCGGGGCGTGCGCGTCGACGTCGTGGATGACCTCGGCCGCGCGGGTGACGAAGCCCTCGATGCGCTGGTAGGCCACGGCGGCCTCGAACAGCGCCTCCTCCGAGTATTCGATCGAGGAACGGTAGTGCGGGGCCGCCAGGTAGTAGCGGAGCTCGACCGGGCGGACCTTCTTGGTGACCTCGGGGATCAGCAGGGAGTTTCCGAGCGACTTGCTCATCTTCTCCGCGCCGATCTTGAGCATGCCGTTGTGCATCCAGTAGCGGGCGAAGCCGTCGCCTGCCGCCTGGGACTGGGTCAGCTCGTTCTCGTGGTGCGGGAAGATCAGGTCGACGCCGCCGCCGTGGATGTCGAAGGTGGACCCGAGATACTTGGTGGCCATGGCCGAGCACTCCAGGTGCCAGCCGGGGCGGCCCCGGCCCCACGGGGTCGGCCAGGTCGGCTCACCGGGCTTCTCGCCCTTCCAGAGCGCGAAGTCACGCGGGTCGCGCTTGCAGGAGTCGGTGTCGGTGTCACCGGCGGCCCGCATGTTCTGGAGCTTCTGGTTGGACAGCGAGCCGTAGCGGTCGGCGTAGGACATGACGTCGAAGTAGACGTCGCCCTCGGCGGCGTAGGCGTGTCCGGCGGCGATCAGCCGGTCCATCAGCTCGATCATCTCGGGCACGTGGCCGGTGGCGCGGGGCTCGACGGTGGGAGGCAGGCAGCCCAGCACCTCGTAGGCCCAGGTGAAGGCCCTCTGGTTACGCTCGGCGACGGCGAACCACGGCACGTTCTCCTCGGCGGCGACCCTGATGATCTTGTCGTCGATGTCGGTGACGTTGCGGCAGAAGGTCACCTCGTAGCCGGACCTGATCATCCAGCGGCGGAGCACGTCGAAGTTGACGCCCGAGCGGATGTGCCCGATGTGCGGGGGAGCCTGCACGGTGGCACCACACAGGTAGATCGAGGCCCGGCCGGGTTCGACCGGGACGAATTCGCGGACAGTGCGTACGCTGGTGTCGTATAGCTGCAGGCTCACGAAGGCAAGGCTAATGCCTCACCTCCCCTCACAAACCGAGTTGCGGGACGTTGAAGACACTCAGCAGAGTGTTTTATGACCATTAGCGTCAAATGTCGCCCAGCTGATCCATCAGAGCGGCACCGTGACAGAAGACACGGCCGGGGTCGGTCCTGACGGTCGTCCTCCCCCCGGAGATTCCACTCGTCCGGGTAATCCGCACGTCGTCTTCGGGATTGATCGGCGCCCCTGACAGTCCCCGCACCTCGACCTGGCAATGACGTGCCGTGAGGGGCGGCGAGGCCGGACACCACGACGGCCACGCGCGGGTCAGCGGGTCCGCGGGTCATGCGTGAAACCGGCCCCCTCGCGCCGCGCCCCGACTGCCGGGACCACGATGTCGCCCCCGCCCGTCTTCTCCCGCTTTCCCGCTTCCCCGCTTCTCCCGTACGGCGCTCGCCCGTGGGCTCCCGTCACCGTCGGAACCGTGGGCTCCCGTCATTGTCGGAAGTCGTCGTGACGGCGGCGTTCGCGGTGTCGGCCGTCTCTGGTGAGATCGGATGGTTTTTACTGCCCTTTGTCCCGGTTGTCCCGGCCGCCTCCAGAAAACTTCCCCGATCATGCTAGATGCCGATTCTGTAGGCTCAAAGGGCCATGGACGTCAAACCCCCCGGGGCGGCAGGCTCGATCTCCCGCCCGTCCCCGCTCCCGCCCCCGCCCGCCGCCTCCGAGCCGAGCCGGGTGACCATCGCCCTGCGCCGCGCCGGGATCGCCGTCACCGGAGTCGGCGTGGCCGCGCTCACCGCCGCGGCCTGCGTCCTCTCCTTCGAGGACCTGCGCGCCCTCGCCGTGGCGGGCAGGGCGCCCGCCGGCCTCGCGTACCTGTATCCCGCCGCCTTCGACGCCCTGCTCGTCATCGCGATGATCGGCGTACTGCTGCTGAGGGGCGGCTGGTGGCCGGTACGGCTGCAGGCGGGCCTGGTCCTGACGCTGCTGTTCGCCGGTGCGGCCGCCGCCGAGGTGTCCACCGCGATGCGGATGGCGGTGGACGAGGGGCGCGCGGCCGTCGTGGTCGCCGTCGCCCCCTGGGTGATGCTGGTCCTGGCCCTGTGGCTCTGGCTCCTGCTGATCAAACACGCGGCCGCCCGGAGGGCCGCGAGCGACGCGGCCCTGTCCGGTCTGCCGTCGTCCGGGCGCGACATCGTGCCGTTCCCTGAGGCGAGCCGGGCGGCTCAGGGGCGTCCCGACGCGCCCGGCCCCGAGGAGCGCTCACACCGACCCGAGCAGCCCGCCCGCCACGGCCACGGAGACGACCCCGGCCACCGAGAGCATCCGGATCATCCGGTGCATCCCGGGCACCCCGGGCATCTGGTGCACCACCCCGCGGCGGAGATCATGCTCGATCCGCACGCCGCGCCTCCCCTGGAGGCCGCCCCGCACCACGACCTCCCCGCGGGAGAGCCGGTGGTCGGCCCCACCGCGGCACCGGAGACGCCCGAGGTCACCGACATCCCGCAGGACCCGCCGCCCTCTCGGGAACCCGCGGCTCCCCCGCCTTCCCGGCCGGGCAAGCCGATGCGCTGGGGCGACCTGGTCCGGCCCCGCCAGGGCGACCTGCTCGTCCACCCGCCCCGCCCCGCCGTACGGGCACCCGAGCCCGAGAGCGGCGGCAGGGTCAGCGAGCGGGTGGAGACGTGGGACAGCGGCACCGACCTTCCCCGGGAGCGGGAGGCCGAGGTGAGCGAGCGCGACGCCGACACCCAGCCGATCCTCGCCGTGAAGGACCGCCCCGCGAAGGAGCGCCCCGCGAAGGAGCGCCCGGCGAAGGAGCAGCCGGTGAGCGACCGTCCGGTCAACGTCCCGCCCGGCGAGATGACCACGGGGCGGGCGGCGAGGACGACCGCGGAGGCGGCTTCGGAGAGCGCCGCGGAGGCGCCTGTGACGGCGCGAGGGACGCGTGGCGCGGGCCGGAAGGCCGGGGAGTCCCCCGACCCGGCGCACGGCGCCGAGGCCGCTGAGGCCGGGGAGGAGGCCGAGGCGCGGTCACACGACGAGGACGGCACCGCGGCGCCGCCCTCCGGACGGATGCGCAGCACGCCCGTACCACCGGGTGAGTGATAGCCGGAGACGGGCGAGCGGGGGGCGAGGGCGGGCCTGAGTCGCTTCCGACACATCCGTCGATCGCGGCGGGAACCCGGGTCGGCGTTCCCGCGCTCCGGTGACCTGTGCCTCAGTGCCCCGTCGACCTGCGATCCGGTGACTTTGTGTCGCGGTACGGCTGCGAACGCGCGCCGGGCAGGGGGCGGGGCGTGACGGGGAGCGGCCGTGGTCGTATGCCTGTCGGGTCAGCTCCGGGGCCTGGGAGGAGCTGACCCGGTCTTCGGGCCGTCGGCTCAGCCGGGTCTCCGCGGAAAGAGCCGGGACCGCTGAGATCGGCTACGTGGTCGGCGTCCCTTCGGGCCCCGCCGTGCGCGCCGGGTGGGTGGTCCAGGCGTTCGAGGACCACGTTCTCCGGGGGTGAACAGGCCGGTGGACCCGGGGCGCCGTTGCCCCGGAGGTCACACCGCTCGGCCGTTCCGGCCCCTCGCGAGCGATACCGGCCCTCTTCACGGGCGGTCTCGTCGGCGGGGCGGGAATCGGCCGGGGATGGTACGGACCCCGTCGCCGCCCGGCCGGCCTGTCCGGCGGCCGGGCGGCGACGGGGTGGCGGCGGGGTCTGGGCCGCACACCGTGGTGGAACCGAGCGGCGGTCTCCTGCCGGAACCGCCGTTCGTCCACCGGGTTGGACCGGCCCGCAGCTATTCGCTCACACATGTGTGAACGGCGCCCCGCTGCGGACCGGCGTATTTGCACACCTCCGGGCCGTGTCAGGATCGGCCGGAAGCCGGTTCGGCACGCTGCTCGAACCGGCCGTGAACGGCCGAGACCCGCTCGGCAGGCCAGACGGAACCGAGCGGGTCTTCTCCTGGAGCACGATGACATCGTGCGCGTCATCGCGAGTGCCTCCGGACCGGAGGGGGTCCAGTCGAGTCTCGGCGAGGTCGCCGGGATGTCTCACCCGGTTTTCGCTAGACCCTGGAGCGCTTGAGGCCGGCGACCAGGCCGACACCGACGATGGCCAGGCCCACCTGCATGACGAGCTCGATCCAGTCGATACCGTCGGTGGTGGCGACGCCGAGAACCTGGGCGATGGCGGTACCGATAAGCGCGGCGACGATGCCGACGACGACGGTCAGGATCACTCCGATCGCCTGCCTACCGGGAAGCAGGAGACGGCCGAGGGCGCCAACAACCGCGCCGATGACGATGGCCCCGAGAATAGACGCGATAGTCATTTTCAACCTCCCAGTGATCGTGAGACCTTCACTCTCACAGGGAGGTGGCTACCCCCTGAGTCACGGATATTCCTACAGGCGGCAAAAAATCCTTCAGTGCGTCTTTCTCGCCTGCATCTGGACGACGAGGAGCACCCCGAGCACCGCGAGTACCAGCTGGATGATGTGCTCCCACCAGTTGACCCCGCGCGTGTTGGTCAGACCGAGCGCTCCGGCGATGAGAGAGCCGATGAGCGCGGCGACGATGCCGACGATGAGCGTCAGGCCGATGCTGAGGTTCTGACGCCCGGGAAGGATGAGGCGCGCCAGGGCGCCGATGATGGCGCCGATGATGATTGCGGAGACAATCGAGACGATCATGTCTGGCTCCCCCTGTTACGAGACACGGTCACCAAGGGGTTACCCAGCGCATTCACTGATCACGCTAAAAAAGGGGTGGCCCGTACCGCGCCAGGAAACGGGCCACCGCCTCGATATGAATCGGCGGGCATTCCGCGCCGCCCGCCGGAACGTTTTCCACGTTCCGTATAGAAGACGCCTGACACCCGCTACAGGTTCACCACGATCGCGGTCGCGACGGCCGCGACACCTTCGCCGCGCCCGGTGAGGCCGAGCCCGTCCGTCGTGGTGGCGCTGAGGCTCACGGGAGCCCCCACGGCGGCGCTGAGGGCCTTCTCGGCCTCGGCACGGCGGGGGGAGAGCTTGGGACGGTTGCCGATCACCTGGACGGCCACGTTGCCGATCTCGAAGCCCGCGGCGCGCACCTTGCGCGCGGTCTCCTCCAGCAGGGCGGCACCCGAGGCTCCGGCCCACCGGGGGTCGGAGGTGCCGAACAGGCCGCCGAGGTCACCGAGGCCCGCCGCAGACAGCAGCGCGTCGCAGGCGGCGTGGGCCGCGGCGTCACCGTCGGAGTGACCGGCCAGGCCGGTCTCGCCGGGCCAGTGCAGACCGGCGAGGTGAAGCTCGCGGCCAGAAGCGAACGGGTGGACGTCGACCCCGACGCCCACCCGTGGAAATGTCTTGTTCAGGAGTTGAGAACCTCGTCCAGCAGGGCCTCGGCCTTGTCCTCGTTCGTCTTCTCCGCGAGCGCGAGCTCGCTGACGAGGATCTGCCTGGCCTTCGCCAGCATTCGCTTCTCTCCTGCGGAGAGTCCGCGCTCCCTGTCTCGCCGCCACAGGTCGCGAACGACCTCGGCAACCTTGTTGACGTCGCCGGACGCCAGCTTCTCAAGGTTCGCCTTGTAGCGTCGGGACCAGTTCGTGGGCTCTTCGGTGTGAGGCATTCGAAGCACGTCGAAGACGCGCTCAAGGCCCTCTTGTCCGACGACATCGCGAACACCGACGAGTTCTGCGTTGTCAGCCGGCACCTGGACGGTAAGGTCGCCCTTGTCGACCTTAAGAACCAGGTAGGTCCTTTCCTCACCCTTGATGGTTCGGGTCGTGATCGCCTCGATCCGAGCAGCCCCGTGGTGGGGGTAGACGACAGTGTCGCCGACCTGGAAAGTCATGTGACAAGTACCCCTTCCGCTGTACTCAAGAGTACCACGTATCCACAGCCTCCCGGAACAGTGAAATCACCATAACTGCAGGTCAAAGCCGCATCTTATGACTTGACAAGTGACCAAGTGTGTGAATCAGAGGGGCAAAAAGCACTTATGACCTGCGTTCCTCGCCTTCGGCTGATGAGGTGGGACGGCGCGAAACGACGGGGCGGGTCGGCGGGAAACCCGGTAAACGTCGCCGATAGGGTTGCCCTTGCCCTATCTCACGCGTGACAAGGAGAACTCGCACCGTGACCCGCAACATCCGCCACCGGGCGATCGTCGCCGCGGCGTTCCTCGCAGCCGCTCCGGCCCTGGCCGGCTGCGGTGCCGGATCCGACGCGATCACCAACAAGCCCTACTCGCCGACCGAGGCGCTCTCGGTCAAGGAGAAGGGCATCGACATCTCCCAGGCCTTCTTCCTGGGCCCGGACTCGGGCGCGACGCTGCCCGCCGGGGGGGCCACCCCGCTCTACCTGTCGCTGGTCAACACCAACGCGGGCGCCGACCAGCTCGTCGGCCTCGGCGTCGACCCCGCCCTCGGTACGGCGAAGGTGAGCGCGCCCGTGGCGCTCCCTCAGAACCAGCGGGTGAACGTCGGCAAGCCGACCCCCACCGTCCTCATCGAGGGGCTGAAGAAGCCTCTCAGGGGCGGCGAGGGCGTGAAGGTGCAGCTGCAGTTCGCCAACGCCGGCATCGTGCAGCTCACGATCCCCGTCGTCACCCGCAGCCGCGAGTTCACCGCCTACCCGCAGGCGCCCGGCGCCTCCGCGGCCCCCACGCCGTCGCCCACCCCCTCCGCCACCACGGGGGACGAGCACTCCTCCGGGCACTGACGGACGCCGACGGACGCTGACGGACGTCGAAAGACACCGAGGGACACTGACGGACTGACGGACACCGAACGCTCCGGGGCCGGCGACGGCCTCCGGACACGCCGAGGGGCCGTACGGCGCGGGCACGCCGTACGGCCCCTCGGTCGTCCGGAGGCGGGTTGTCCCCCGGAGGCGGGCGCGCCGGAAGCGGGCGTCGTCCCTGGGACGGACGATCGCCTGGAGACGGGCGCGGAAGACTGGGGACTGGAGACGGGCGGGAGATCGAGATGGGCGGGGAGGCTCAGACCTCCGCGGGGTCGAACTTGTAGCCCAGCCCCCGGACGGTGAGGATGCAGCGTGGGTTGGAGGGGTCGGACTCGACCTTGGCCCGCAGCCGCTTGACGTGCACGTCCAGGGTCTTGGTGTCGCCCACGTAGTCGGCGCCCCAGACCCTGTCGATGAGCTGGCCCCGGGTGAGCACCCGCCCGGCGTTGCGCAGCAGCACCTCCAGCAGCTCGAACTCCTTCAGGGGCAGCTGCACGGCCTCACCGCGTACGGCGACGATGTGGCGGTCGACGTCCATCCGGACCGGACCGGCGGCGAGCACCGCCGACTCCAGCTCCTCCACGTCGCCCTGGCGGCGCAGCACCGCGCGGATGCGGGCCACCAGCTCCCTGGAGGAGAAGGGCTTGGTGACGTAGTCGTCGGCGCCGAGCTCCAGCCCGACGACCTTGTCGATCTCGCTGTCCTTGGCGGTGAGCATGATGACGGGCACGTTGGAGCGCTGCCTGAGGGAGCGGCAGACCTCGGTACCCGGCAGGCCGGGGAGCATCAGGTCGAGCAGCACCAGGTCGGCGCCGTTGCGATCGAAGGTTTCCAGCGCCTCCGGCCCGGTGGTGGCCACGGCCACCTCGAAGCCTTCCTTGCGCAGCATGTATGACAGGGCGTCGGAGAACGATTCCTCGTCCTCGACAACGAGCACGCGAGTCACTGCGCGGCCTCCAGGGGAATCGTGACTGTGACGGGTTCCGTGACCGCCATGCCGCCGAAGGCGGGCAGGCGGAGGGTGAATGTGGAACCGGAACCCTCCTTGCTCCACACCGTGACCGCCCCGTTGTGGGAGGCGGCCACGTGCTTGACGATGGCCAGGCCGAGGCCGGTGCCACCGGTCGCCCGCGAACGTGCCGCGTCGACGCGGAAGAACCGTTCGAAGATCCGCTCCTGGGCGCTCTCGGGGATGCCGATCCCCTGGTCGCTCACGCTGATCTCGACGGATTCGGTGTTGGGGCCGGCCGCGCGGGCGCTGACCACGACGCGGGTGTGCTCGGGGCTGTAGGCGACCGCGTTGTCGATGAGGTTGCGCAGGGCGGTGACGAGGAGCTCGTCGTCGCCCCATATCCGCAGGCCCTCGACCCCGCCGGCGACGAGGGTGATGTCCTTGGCCGCCGCGGTGGTGTTGCAGCGGTCGATGGCCTCGTGCACCGCCTCGTCGATCAGGACCGGGCCCGGGGTGGGGATGGGCTCGGCGCCCTGGATGCGGGAGAGGGTGATGAGGTCCTGGACGAGGTAGGTGAGCCGGGCCGCCTCGTGCTGCATGCGCCCGGCGAAGCGGGTGACCGCCTCGGGGTCGTCGGCGGCGTCCTGGATGGTCTCGGCCAGCAGCGACAGCGCGCCCACCGGCGTCTTGAGCTCGTGGCTCACGTTGGCGACGAAGTCGCGGCGCACCGCCTCGACGCGGCGGTGCTCGGTCTGGTCCTCGGCGAGGACGAGCACCTGGCCGTGCGAGCCGAGCGGGGCGACCCGCACCGCGAAGTTGGTCGACTCCTGGCCGAACTTGTGGCCGGCGACCTCGATCTCGCTCTCGCGGATCTCGCCGTCCCTGCGTACCTTCCTGGCGAGCGCGAGCAGCTCCGCCGCCATCAGGTGATCTCCCTTGACCAGGCCGAACGCGCGTGCCGCCGAGCTGGCCCGCAGCACGCGGTCCTCCTTGTCGAGCACGACCGCCGAGGAGGGCAGTACGGCCAGCACCGAGGCGACCCCCTGCGGCAACGCGCCCGGCTCCACGCCTTCGACCGGTGTCATCGCGCTCCGCTGTCCCTGGGTGTGGCGGACGACCATCACGGCCAGCGCTCCCACGACGAAACCGGCCAGCGCGGCCAGGCTCGCCATCAGCTCACTCACGTGGTCCTCCCGTAGGCTTCACGACCTCGATGGTAGGTCGGGCTTTTCCCATTGAGGACTGCTAGGGGGGCATGACCACGGTCTTTCCCATAAAGTTCACTTTACGGTCGAGGTTCGTTCATCGTTACAGCCCTACGGTGATTCTCATGCGCGACGCCTATCACGAAGAACTCGACGCCCTCACCGAGCGGCTGGTCGAGATGACCCGGCTCGTGAGGTCGGCGATATCGCGGGCCACCACCGCCCTCCTGGACGCCGACGTCCACCTCGCCGAGAGCGTCATCTCCCAGGACGAGGAGGTGAACCGGATCTTCGCGGAGGTCGAGGCCTCGATCTTCGACCTGATGGCCAGGCAGCAGCCCGTGGCCGTGGACCTCAGGATGATCATCGCCGCCCTGCGGATGGGCACCGACCTGGAGCGCATGGGCGACCTCGCCGAGCACGTGGCCAAGATCGCCAGGCTGCGCCACCCCGACTCCGCGATCCCGCCGGAGGTCCGCTCCACCATCCTGGAGATGGGGCAGATCGCCGAGCGCCTCGTCACCAAGACCGGCAGCTGCATCGCCTCGCGCGACGTGGAGTCGGCCCTGGAGCTGGAGTCCGACGACGACGCCATGGACAAGCTGCACCGCAAGCTGTTCAAGGTCCTGATGGCCCCCGACTGGAAGTACGGCGTCGAACCGGCCATCGACGTGACGCTGATCGGCCGCTACTACGAGCGCTACGCCGACCACGCGGTCCGCGTCGCGCACGACGTGGTCTACCTGGTGACGGGCTCCCGGCCCCAGGACACCTCCGCCTTCTGACCCCCGCCGCCCCTCGCGAACGCCTTCGCGAGCGCCTTCGCGAAAAGCCCGGAAAGAGGAAGGGCCCGCCGGATCCGGCGGGCCCTTCCTCTCTTCTCACGTTCTCGTACGTTCCCGGCGGTCAGGGCTGCTCGCCTCTTTCGCGCGTTCTCGTACGCTCCGGGATGCCCGGGGTTACTTGCCCTGGTTGGCCACGGCCTCGATGGCGGCTTCGGCCGCGGCGGGGTCGAGGTACTGGCCGCCCTTGGTGACCGGGTGGAAGGCGTCGTCCAGCTCGTACCGGAGCGGGATGCCGGTGGGGATGTTGAGCCCGGCGATCTCGTCGTCGCCGATCCCGTCCAGGTGCTTGACCAGGGCCCGGAGCGAGTTGCCGTGCGCGACGACCAGCACGCTCCTCCCCTGCGCGAGGTCGGGCACGATCTGGTCGTACCAGTACGGCAGCATGCGCTCGACGACGTCCTTGAGGCACTCGGTCCTCGGCAGCAGCTCGCCCGGCAGGAGCGCGTAGCGGGCCTCGCCGGCCTGGGAGAACTCGTCGTCGTCGGTGATCGGGGGCGGCGGGACGTCGTAGGAGCGGCGCCAGAGCATGAACTGCTCGTCACCGAACTCGGCCCGCGTCTGCGCCTTGTCCTTGCCCTGCAGGGCGCCGTAGTGGCGCTCGTTGAGCCGCCAGGACCGGGAGACCGGCAGCCAGAGCAGGTCCGCGGCGCCCAGCGCGAGGTTGGCCGTCTGGATCGCCCTGGTCAGCAGGGAGGTGTGCACCACGTCGGGACGCACCCCCGCGTCGAGCAGCAGCCGCCCGCCGCGGCGCGCCTCCTCCTCGCCCTTGGCCGAGAGGCCCGCGTCCACCCATCCGGTGAACAGACCCTTTGCGTTCCACTCACTCTCACCGTGCCGAAGCAGCACCAAAGTCGACATGCCGACAAGCTTAGTGGGCGCTTGCTTGGCGTTCTCCGGCGCTCCGCCCGCTCCGGACCCGCTCCAGACTCGGTCTGGGCCCGCTCCGGACCCGGTCTGGGCCCGGTCCGAGCACGGTCTGACGGGGGTGCCCTCAGCGCTCGGGATCGGCGAAGCGGGCGAAGGCCTGGAGGTTGGCGAGCGACTCGCCGCGCTTGGCGCGCCACTCCCACTCGCGCCGGATCGAGGAGGCGAAGCCCAGCTCCAGGGCGCGGTCGAAGCCCTCGTCGGAGTAGGTGAGCACGCATCCGAGAAGGCGGTCGACCTCCTCGTTGGTGACCGCGTCCAGCGGGACGCGGCCCACGAGGTAGACGTCGCCGACGGGGTCGAGGGCGAAGTGCACCCCGTACATGGAGCCGTTCTTGGTGAGGAGCCAGCGGTAGAACTCGGCGTGGTTCTCGTCGGGCTGACGGCAGAAGAAGGCCTCCACGTGCAGGGCCTGGTCACCGACGATCAGCCAGGTCATGGTGGCGAGCTTGTGCTGGCCGGGGAGCCTCACCAGGAAGGCGCCCGGCCGGGGCTGCTCGTAGGAGGCGTCCGCGCTCTTCAGCGCCGCCTCGATCACTTCGCGCATGGGCCCAGCTTACGAGCGGGCCTCACGAACGCCGCGCCCCCGCCCCACGGGCGCAGGGCCCTCCACCCCACGGGCCCTTCGCTATACGGGCCCTCCACCCCACGGGCCCCTCACCACACGGGTCCTTCACCTCACGTCCCACGGGCGCCTCACCACACGGGCCTATCACCTCGCGCCCCCCGGGCCCTCCACCCCACGGGCGCCTCACGGGCACCCCGCCTCATGAACGGGCTCCGGGGGCGGGCCTCAGGAGTTGACCGCTATCGGGAGGCGGTGCAGGTTCATCATCGCCCCGGCGTAGACGTCCGCCAGCCGGGCCGCGGTGGCCGACCAGCCGAAGGCCGCCGCGTGGGCCACCGCGCCCGCCGACAGGCTCTCCCGCCAGGCGGGCTCGTAGACGAACCGGCGGAGCACCCGCGCCCAGTCGTGGGCGTCGTGCCCCTCGACGAGCACCCCGGACACGCCGTCGCGTACGGCGGTGCGCAGCCCGCCCACGGAGGCGGCGGCGACCGGGGTGCCGCAGGCCTGGGACTCCAGGGCCACCAGGCCGAACGACTCGCTGTGGGAGGGGACGACGGTCACGTCGGAGGCGCGGTACCAGTCGACCAGCTCGTACTGGGGCGCCGGGGGAACGATCCTGACCACGTCGGAGATCCCCAGCGAGGTGGCCACGTCGGTGAGGTAGGAGGGCCTGGCCAGGCCGTTGCCGCTGGGGCCGCCGACGCAGGCGACGACCAGCCTCGACCTGAGGGAGGGGTCGTCGATGAGCATCCTGGCCGCGGCGCGCAGCAGCACGTCCGGGGCCTTCAGCGGCTGTACGCGGCCCACGAACAGCAGCACGTGGGCGTCCTGCGGCAGCCCGAGCCGGTGGCGGGCCGCGCCCTGGGAGGCGGGCTGGAAGACCCTGAGGCTCACCCCGGGGTTGACGACCTCGACGCGGGCCGGGGCGGCCCCGTACAGCTCGACGAGCTCCCTGGCCTCGGTCGGGGTGTTGGCCACCAGGCGGTCGGCGACGTCCACGACCTGCTGCTCGCCCAGCACCCGGGCGGCCGGCTCCGGCCTGTCGTCGGCGGCGAGCAGGAGGTTCTTGACCTTGGCCATGGTGTGCATGGTGTGCACCAGCGGCAGGCCCCAGCGTTCCTTGGCCAGCCAGCCCACCTGGCCGGAGAGCCAGTAGTGGGAGTGGATGACGTCGTAGCGGCCGGGCTCGTACATGGCCTCGGTGCGCAGCACGCCCGACAGGAAGGCGCAGAGCTGGCCGGGCAGGTCGCCCTTGTCGAGCTCCTCGTACGGACCGGCGGTGACGTGGCGGACCGAGACGCCGGGGACGAGTTCGGCGACCGGCGGCAGATCCCGGGACGTCTGCCGGGTGAAGATCTCCACCTCCACCCCGAGTTCGGCGAGGCGTTTCGCCACCTCGACGATGTAGACGTTCATCCCGCCCGCGTCCCCGGTACCCGGCTGGTCCAGGGGGGACGTGTGCATACTGATCGTCGCGACTCGGTTGACCCGTCGGCGCCTCACCGACACCACCTCCGAGAGGGCTCAACCATGGGAGATTCCGCAACATTCCCGACACATGGCCACTCCAGGCCCGATCGGGCGGACCCCGCGGCTCCTGGCAGGATGGGGACCCATGAAGAGGACAGCTGTGGTGACAGGGGCCAGCAGCGGGATCGGCGAGGCGACGGCCCGCAGGCTCGCCGCGGAGGGCTTCGAGGTGGTGGCCGCGGCGCGGCGCAGGGAGCGGCTCGACGAGCTGGCCGCCGAGGTGCCCGGCATCCGCCCGGTCACCCTGGACGTGACCTCGCAGGAGTCGGTGGACGAGCTGGCCGCCTCGCTCGACCGCTGTGACGTGCTGGTCAACAACGCCGGTGGCGCGATCGGCCTGGAGCCCGTGGCGAGCGGGCAGGTCGCCGACTGGCAGCGGATGTACGACGTCAACGTGCTCGGCACGCTCCGCGTGACCCAGGCGCTGCTGCCCAGGCTGGTCGAGTCGGGCGACGGCGTGCTGCTGATGCTGACCTCGGTGGCCGGGCTCGTCTCGTACGAGGGCGGGGGCGGCTACAACGCGGCCAAGCACGCGCAGACCTCGATGACCGAGGTGCTGAGGCTGGAGCTGGTCGGCCAGCCGGTCAGGATCGTCGAGGTCGCTCCCGGGATGGTCCACACCGAGGAGTTCTCGCTGAACCGCTTCCGCGGCGACTCCGCCGCCGCCGGACGGGTCTACGAGGGCGTGCCCGACCCGCTCTCCGCCGCCGACGTGGCCGACGCCATCGCCTGGTGCGTGACCCGCCCGGCCCACGTGAACATCGACCGCCTCGTCATCCGCCCCCGCGCCCAGGCCGCCCAGCACAAGGTCCACCGCGTCTGATCGTGCCGAAACCGAGTCCGATCGTGCCGAAACCGGTAGGGGCGATCACCAGGGGGACGACCGGGCACAACCGCCTGCGGCGGGCCGACCGCTGGGTCGTCGCCGCGCACGGCCGCCTGCTGCGCTCCGCCGCCCGCCCGCTCGTGGTCGACCTGGGGTACGGGGCCTCGCACACCACGACCCTGGAGCTGTTCCTGCGGCTGCGCGCGATCTGCCCCTCGGTCGAGGTCGTCGGCGTCGAGATCGACCCGGCCAGGGTGGCGGCGGCGAAGCCGTACGAGCGGCCGGGGCTGTCCTTCGCGCTGGGCGGCTTCGAGCTGCCGGTGGCGCGTCCGCCCCTGCTGGTCAGGGCGTTCAACGTGCTGCGGCAGTACGGGGAGGCGCAGGCGTGGGAGTACTGGGCGATGCTCTGCGAACGGCTCGCGCCGGGCGGGGTGATCGTCGAGGGCACCTGCTCGGAGGTGGGCCACCGCGCGGTCTGGGCCGGGCTCGACCGCTCGGGGCCCCGGACGCTCACCCTCTCGGCCCGGTTCGACTCCTTCGAACGCCCCTCGGACCTGGCCGACCGGCTGCCCAAGACGCTCATCCACCGCAACGTCCCCGGCGAGCCCGTGCACGCCTTCCTGCGCGACTTCGACCGGGCCTGGGCCGTCAACGCCCCGCTGAGCTCGTACGGCTCCCGGCAGCGCTGGATCGCCGCGGCCGGGACGCTCGCCGGGACCTGGCCGCTGGCCGGGCACCCGCCGCTGGGCGGCCGGGCGCGCTGGCGGCTCGGCGAGATCACCCTTCCCTGGTCCGCGGTCGCCCCGCGATAACCAAGCCGCGGTCGCCCCGGAATAGCCAGGCCGCGGTCACCCCGCGATGACCGGGTCGGGGGCCATCTTGCGCTGACCTGGCCGCGGCTTTCCCGGATTGCCCTCATAGTTTGGTTAGGCAAACCTAACTTGTCTCCATATATTTGGTAAAGTCCGCGTATGGCAGAACTGCGGTTCGTGGTGGACCCCGAACTCACCCCGGCGCTCACCGACGAGCTCGTCGAGTGCTGGACCGAGGTGGTCAACGCCGGAGGGTCGGTCGGCTTCGTCCCGCCGGTCACCTCCGACGACATCCTGAAGACGGCCACCGCCACCTTCGCCGCCTGTGACACCACCCGCGACAACCCTGACCACCTGCTGGCCGGGTTCGACGCGGAGGGCCGGGTGGCGTGCTGGCTGGTCCTGGGCGACGGGAAGTCGTGGCTGCGGGCGCACTGGCGCTGGGTGCTGCGGGTGATGGTCCACCCCAAGCACCAGGGCCGGGGCTACGGGACGCTGCTCATGCGCGCCGCCGACGACGCGGCCCGCGACCTGGGCGTGGAGGCGCTGCACCTGACGGTCCGCGGTGGCACCGGGACCGAGGCCTTCTACGCGCGGCTGGGGTACGAGGAGGTCGGCCGGATCCCGCGGTCGATCCGTCTTGCCCCGGGCGACGACAGGGACGAGATTTACATGGTCAAACATCTATGACGCAAGTCACTCGACAACCCGTAGTACTACCCCTCGTGGTGCGGGAGTTAGGCTTGGATGCGTGAAGGGTCTCGGCGAGCTTGAACGCAGCATCATGGACATCATCTGGGCACAGCCATCCTCCGTGACGGCGCGGGAGGTCGGGCGTCTGATCGCCGACCGCGACCTGGCGCCCACCACCGTGATGACCGTGCTCGACCGGCTCACCCGCAAGGGATTCCTGCTCCGCACCCGTGACGGGCGCGCGTGGCGGTACGCACCGGCGGAGAGCCGCGACGCCTACGTCGCGGAGCTTATGCTGGAGGCGCTGGACATGACCGGCGACCGGTCGGCGGCCCTCACCAGGTTCGCCCAGGCCGTCACCGGCACCGAAGCCGACATCCTGCGCAGGGCCCTGACGGACCTGGAGGAGCTGGAGGACGAGTAGATGACCGCGGCAGCCCTGGCGACGCTCGCCCTGGTCTGCGCGGTCGGTGCCTGGCGCTTCACCCGCGCCCGGTGGACCTACCGCGCCCCGCACGTGGCCATCGTCCTGTGGCAGGCGCTGGGGGTCACCTGGGGCCTGGCCGGGACGGGCGCCCTGCTCGGCTACGCCCTGGAGCCTTACGACGAGGGCGTGCTGCACGGCCTGCACGAGTTCGCGGTCTCCCCGTTCGTCGGCGGGCGCGGGCTGCCCCAGCCGTACGAGCTGCCGAGGGTCGTCGCGCTCGTCGCCGGGCTCACCGCGCTGGCCGTGCTGATCCTGGTGCTTCTCGCCGCGGGCGCGCAGACGTTCCGCGCCCGCCACCGCCACCGCACCCTGCTCGCCCTGATCGCCAGGGAGGACCCGGTGGTCCCCGGCGTACGGGTGCTCGATCACCCCGGCGCCACCGCCTACTGCGTGCCCGGCCTGCGCTCCCAGGTGGTGGTGAGCGAGGGGGCGCTCAAGCTGCTCTCCGCCGACGAGCTGAGCGCGGTGCTCGCCCACGAGGCCGCCCACGTGCGCGAGCGGCACGACCTGGTGCTGCTGCCCTTCGCCGCGCTGCGCCGGGCGCTGCCCTGGTCGCGCGTGGTCAGGGACGCGCAGGGCGAGGTCGGCCTGCTCGTGGAGATGGCCGCCGACGACGTCGCCCGCCGCTGCTGCTCCGCGCGCCGCCTGGCGACCGCCCTGCTGCGCTTCGGCACGGCGGGCGCCGTCCCGGCCCCGCACGGTGCCCTGGGCGCCGCGAGCTCCGCCACCGCCGTGATGGCCAGGGTTGAGCGCCTGGTGAACCCGGTCCCCGTCCTGCCGCGCGGGGTCCGCTACGCCATCGTCGCCTTCTCCGTTGTCCTGACGTCGTCGGCGCCGCTGCTCTGGCTGGTCCCGTACTAGGGGGCTCAGTGCCCGGCGGGTCAGCGTTGACCTGTCTTGAAGGTGTGGCCTGTCCATATACCGAACTTGGAGTCCGGCCTGGTGCTCTAGCCGGGTTCGTCCATCTTTCGCCAAACTCACCCCAAAGTGCTTGCAAGTGTTAGCCAACCTGTTTGCAATAGCAAGCACTTTGCGGCAGACTCGACGTCATGGCACTACCGAAGGTCGGCTCGATCGGTGAGTACATCCGGGAGCAGCGCACACACGCGAAGATCTCCCTGCGACAGCTCGCCGCTGCGGCGGGGGTCTCCAACCCCTACCTGAGCCAGATCGAGCGCGGGCTGCGCAAGCCCAGCGCCGAGATCCTGAACCAGATCGCCAAGGGCCTGCACATCTCGTCGCAGGCGCTCTACGTCCAGGCGGGCCTCATCGAGGAGCGCGAGCCGGACAGCGACGTGCTGACCGCGATCAGGGCCGACCACCTCATCACCGAGCGGCAACGCCAGGTGCTGATCGACATCTACGAGTCGTTTCGCAAGGAGAACCAGCAGGCCGAGGCCCCGGACGAGGACGTGCAGACCTCCCAGAAAGCACGCCTCGCACCGGAGCCCCGGCGGGGTGACGCGGACTCCTCGCCTGACGACGAGGCGCCGCTCCCCGGGGAATACCTCACCGCGTTGAAGCCCTACGCGGTCCCCCCGAGCAACGGCCACATCACCGAGGAAACCAAGGAAGGTTAACCCATGCCCATCGCCACCGAAGTCAAGAAGCTGGCCGAGTCCAAGCCGTTCTACGCCGTCGCCGGGGCCGGCGACTTCGCCGTCGAGAAGCTCCTTGAGCTTCCCGAGCAGATCCAGAGGCTGCAGGGCCGCCGCGAGGAGATCCGCGAGGCCGCGAAGGACCTTCCGGAGCGGGCCAGGCAGCTCGCCGGCAAGGCCGAGGGCTACGCCAAGGACTTCCCCGTGAAGGCGCGCGACTACGCCGACCAGATCGCGGGCAGGGCCAACGAGCTCTACGAGGAGTTCGCCAACCGCGGCCGCAAGGTCGTCTCCAAGACCAGCGGCGAGATCGCCCTGGAGCTTGAGGAGGTCTCCGAGGCCGCCGAGCCCGCGATCGCCGCCGCCCGGACGCCCAGGAAGGGCACCCGCACCACGAAGTCCACCACGACCGGCAGGTCCACCGCGACCGGCAGGTCCACCACGACCAGGGGCTGAGCTCGTCCCTCACGGACCCCGGCTCCAAGGGTCTTTCACGGAGACCCCGGTTCCAAGGGTTCCTCACGGACCCCGGCTCCAAGGCCCGCCCCGGGCATCCTCCCCGAGGCGGGCCTTCGGCGTCCGGTGTCCCGTGCGACGCCCCGCGGGAGCGTGCCGGGCGGCCGGCGTCCTCCCCGGGGGCCTTCGGCGTCCGAGGATCCGGCGTCCGTCCGTCCGGCGGGGACGGGGAGCGGCCGGGCGCGGGAACGGGCCGTCAGGCCCGGCCGGTACGGCCGAGGACGACGCGAACGGGGCTTTCGGCATTAGGCTGAGGGAGACCGGCGAGGCGAACGTTCTGGAGAGACGATGATCGAAATCCACGGTGCCCTGGACCTGGTCTTCTGGATCCTGGCCGTCGGAGTGTTCGCGCTGTCGGGCTGGGCGCTCGTGCACGCGGTGAAGACCCCGGCACGGGCGTTCGCGGTAACCGGCAAGCAGACGAAGAACCTGTGGCTGGTCATCCTCGGGCTGGCGGCGCTGTTCGGCTTCGCCGCCGCGGTGCAGTATCTCAGCGTGCTGAGCATCTTCACGATCGCGTCCGTCATCGCCTCGGGCATCTACCTCGCCGACGTGCGTCCCGCCGTGCGGGAGATCGGCAAGGGCGGCGGCAACCAGGGGCCGTACGGACCCTGGTGAACCGGCCCCGGGGCCGGGATTCCGCGCGGCCCCGGACGTAACCGAGCGAGGCTCGTTGCCGTGGTCGGCGGAGTTCGCCCGCGCGGCCGGGACACGATCCCAGGACTCCGCGCGGCCCCGGACCTGACCGGGCGAGGCCGGCTCCACAGCCGGGCGACACGATCCGGGCACGGTCCCGGGGTCCCGCGCGGCCCCGGACACGACCGGACGGGGTCCGCTCCCGCTACCGGATGGCACGGTCCCGGGGACGGCTCCGGACAGCCGGGTTGCCCGGCGGGGTTCCTGCCGGTAGACACGCCGGATGATGTTCGCACGCAAACCCACGCTCTCCGGAGAGCACGTGACGCTCCGGCCGGTCGGCCCCGAGCACGTGGACGGCCTCTGGGAGCTGGTCAACGACCCCGAGACCGTCCGGCTCACCGGCTCGCACGGCAAGCCCGACTACGAGGGGCTCAAGGCCTGGTACGGCTCGCGGGGCGACCACGGCGACCGGCTCGACCTGGCGATCTGCGCCGCCGGGGACGACGCCTACGTGGGCGAGATCGTGCTCAACGAGCTCGACGCCGACAACCTCTCCTGCAACCTGCGCATCGCGCTGATCGGCCCCCGGGCGTACGGCAGGGGGTACGGCACCGAGGCGATCCGGCTCACCCTCGACCACGTCTTCCGCACCACGCCGCTGCACCGGGTGGCCCTGGAGGTCTACGCCTTCAACGAGCGGGCCGCGCACGTCTACCGCAAGATCGGCTTCGTCCAGGAGGGCGTCTGCCGTGACGCCCTGCGTCTAAACGGGGAATGGTATGACTCCGTAATCATGTCGATACTTGCCCCTGACTGGGTTGTCAGGGAAATTTGACATACACATGGTGATTTTTCGGAAACATCTTTTGACACTTCCGAAACAATGCTAGGTTCACTGGGAGCGCTCCCACCTGTGCAGGATCTTGGTGTGGAGGAAGTTATGACCGATCTACCCACACTCGCCCAGGTCGCAGCAGAGGCAGGGGTCTCCCCCGCCACGGCGTCCCGGGTGCTCACCGGTTCAGTCAGAGTCAGCACATCGACTCGTAGGCAGGTGCATGACGCAATATCGCGTCTCGGTTACGTAAGGCATCGCGCTCCCCGTGGCGGCTCCGGCCGCCGATCCGACCAGGTCGTGGCCATCGTGGTCTGCGAACCCGCGCACCGGCTCTTCACCGAGCCGTTCTACGCGCGGATGATCACAGCCGCGGAGGAGGTCCTCACCGGGCACGGCGTCCCCCTCGCCGTGATGACCGCCACGGCGGCCACCTCCACCATCGCCACGCCACCGCTCGTCGCCGGAGGCATCGACGGCGTCCTGCTGATCGGCGCGCGCGACAGGCATCCGCTCGTGGTGACCCTGGCCGCCTCGGGCATCCCGGTGCGGAGCGCGGGCCGTCCCCCGGACGGCATCGAGCTCCCCCACGTCGACATGGACAACCGCGACGGAGGCCGGCAGGCGGCGGAACACCTGCTGCTCGGCGGCCGGAGGTCCATCGGCGTCATCGCGGGCCCGCCCGCCCTGCCGGCCGCCCGCGACCGGCTCGACGGGTTCATGCAGACCCTCGCCCTGGCCGGGATGACCGGGGTGCCGGTCGCGTACGGCGACTTCAGCCACACGTCGGGAGTGCACGGCATGCAGTGGCTGCTGCGCAGGATGCCACACGTCGACGCGGTCTTCGCCGCCTCCGACGTGATGGCGGCCGCCGCGCTGCAGACCCTGCGCCGGGCCGGCCGGCGGGTGCCGGAGGACGTGGCCGTCATCGGGTTCGACGACGCCCCCGCCGCCCGGCGGACCTCCCCCACGCTCACCACCGTCCGCCAGCCGGTGGAGGAGTTCTCCGCGCTCGCCACCCGGTTGCTGCTGCTCTCGATGAGCTCGGCCGGCGCTCCCCGCGACAATCCCGTACTCCCCACTGAGCTGGTGGTCCGTGAGTCGGCCTGACCAGGTCGGGCTTCGCGCGGGGGATGTGCTCACCCGCAGGTACCTGTTGCTGGAGCGGATCGCGTGGGGTGGCATGAGCGTCATCTGGCGTGCCTTCGACCAGTCGCTCCAGCGGCTGGTCGCCGTCAAGCTGCTCGACGGCGAGCTGGGCGTCGACCTGGGGGAGCGCGAGCTGATCCGCCGGGAGGCGCGTGCCACCGCGCGCCTCATCCACCCCGACGCGATCGAGGTCTACGACTACGGGGAGACCGTGACCTCGCAGGGTCGCCTCGCCGCGTACGTCGTGATGCGCCTGCTGGAGGGGCGCCCGCTGGCGGACCGGATCAACGAGGGCCCGCTGCCGTGGGCGGAGGCGGCGACGATCGCCGCCAGGCTGGCCACCGTGCTGGCCGCCGCCCACGAGCGGGGCATCGTGCACCGGGACGTCACCGCCGAGAACGTGCTGCTCACCTCGACGGGTGCCAAGCTGCTCGACTTCGGCATCGCGGCCTTCATCGGGGAGGACGGCGACGACCGGGCCTCCGACTACGGGACCCCTCCCTACGTGGCGCCCGAGCGGCTGACCGGCACGGTCGCGGATCCGGCGAGTGACGTCTACGCGCTGGGCGTGCTGCTGTTCGAGATGCTCACCGGCGATCCCCCGTACCCGGAACGGACCTGGGAGGAGATCGAGAACGTCCGCAGGGAGGGACCGCCGCCGGTGGCGGCGGTGCCGGGGATGCCCGCGCGGATCAGCGCGCTCTGCCAGGTCTGCCTGTCGCACCGGCCCGAGGCGAGGCCGAGGGCGCAGGAGGTGGCCGACGACCTGGCGGCGGCCCTCAGGCCACCGGCCACGACCCCGGTCCACTGGACGCGCGGGCACGGGCTGGTGCGCTGGACGGTGGTCGCGGCGGTGGCGGCGCTGCTCGCGGGTCTCCTGGTGTGGAGCCGGATCGCCGGCTCCTACGAGGAACGGGTGGCCGGTCCGCCGGGTCGCGGGACGGTGCCGCCCACCGTCCTCGACCCCACCACGGCCTACCCCGAACCGGGGACGACGCCGCTTCCCAGTCCCTCCGTCACCTCCAGGCGGAGCGGGCAGGCGGCGGAACCGGCCCCGGGAGTGGAGGCCGTTCCGGAAGCGAAGGCGATCCGCTCCTACGACCCGAATCTCAACCAGAGCGTGCGGCGCTTCAACGCCGTGCTCGCGAAGGGGGAGGACGAGGGCAGGATCCGCTCCGACGTGGCCCTGGACCTGCGGCAGATAATGGCCAGCAGCGTCTGGGACTCCCGCGACCTCACCCCGATCCGGGGGAAGATCGCCGAACGCAACCGGGAGGGCTCGCTGCCCGACGACTTCCGTCACGCCCTGGAGGCCCAGCTTCTACTGGTGTCGGTGGCCCTGGCCGGTTGAGAAGCCCGAACACACGCCGAGCCCCCTCGAATCCCAAGGTGGAGGGGGCTTGGACTCGTCTGCCGGGGGCGGCCGGACTCGCCGCACCCGCCGAGACCACGGGAGTGCCGCCGGGCATTCCGTGACATGCCCGCCCCGCCCGTCGTTCACTGAAACTTTCACCCGGCGATCGGCGGGGCGGTGGCCGCGCAGGGCGAGATGGAAGGGGTCGCGGGTGCCGCGAGGGGACGGGACCGGTCCCGGCGGCGGTTGACGGGAGCGGGGCGGGCGCCGAACCATGGCGAGCGCGACCGGCCGCACCTTTCGATCGCGGGGTTCCCGCCCCGCGAACCGACCCCGTCCTCGAAGGGCTCCTGAATGAAAGTCCTGCGTGTTCGCAGGTGGGCGGCGGCGCTCGCGGCGCTCGTGGTCACCTCGGCGCTGGCGGTCGCGCTCGGCTCCTCCCCGGCCGGTGCCGCGGGCGGAACCGGCACCGGCTACCTGCGCACCTCCGGTAACAAGATCGTCGACAGCACGGGCGCGACCGTCCGGTTGACCGGCATCAACTGGTTCGGCATGGAGACCGACAACAAGACCTTCCACGGGTTGTGGTCGAGCAACCCGTGGAGGGGCCAGATCGACAAGATGGCCTCGCTCGGTTACAACACCCTCCGCGTGCCGTTCTCCAACGACGCCCTCAAGCCGGGCGCGGTCGCCAGCGGCGTGAACGACTTCGTCAACCCCGACCTGGTCGGCAACACCCCGCTGCAGATCCTCGACAAGGTCATCGCGTACGCCGGAAGCAAGGGCATGCGGATCATCCTCGACCGGCACCGGCCGACCTCGGCCGGGCAGTCGCCGCTGTGGTACGTCGCCGCGACGCCGGAGAGCACCTGGATCAACGACTGGAAGGCGCTCGCCCAGCGGTACGCGGGCAACACCACCGTCATCGGCGCCGACCTGCACAACGAGCCGCACGCCGAGGGCACCAACCCGGCCGCGACCGGGGCGTGCTGGGGCTGCGGCGACACGGCGCGCGACTGGCGGCTCGCCGCCGAGCGGGCGGGCAACGCGGTGCTGTCGGTCAACCCCAACTGGCTGATCTTCGTCGAGGGCGTGAGCTGCCCGAGCGGGGGCCTGTCGAACGTGTGGGACAACGATCCGAGCAACGACGAGGACTGCGGCTGGTGGGGCGGCAACCTGTCGAAGGCCGGGGAGTTCCCGGTGCGGCTGAGCGTGGCGAACCGGCTGGTCTACTCGCCGCACGACTACGCCACCTCGGTCTACCGCCAGACGTGGTTCGACGCGCCGAACTATCCGGCGAACATGCCCGCGATCTGGGACAAGTACTGGGGCTACCTCTACCGGCAGAACATCGCGCCGATCATGCTCGGCGAGTTCGGGACCACCATGCAGGCCGCCGTGGACAAGGTCTGGCTCCAGGAGCTGATGAAGTATCTGGGCACCGGGGTCAACGGGATGTCGTTCACCTACTGGTCGTGGAACCCCAACTCGGGTGACACCGGGGGCATCGCCAAGGACGACTGGACATCGATCAACCAGGACAAGCAGGACATCCTCCAGCCGTACCTGATCCCGCCGGTCGGCGGGGGCGGCAACCCCACCCCCACCCCGACGCCGACCCCGACACCGGGGACCGCGGCCTGCGAGACGTCGTACGCCCTCACCAACTCCTGGCAGGGAGGCTTCCAGGCCGCGCTGACCGTGAAGAACACCGGGACCTCGGCCTGGAACAACTGGTCGGTGAGATGGACCCTGCCGTCCGGGGTGACGCTCGGCAGCGGCTGGAACGCCACCGTCACGCAGAGCGGGACCACCTTCACCGCGAGGGCCCCGGGCCACGCGGCGAACCTCGCGGCGGGTCAGTCCGTCGTCGTCGGATTCACCGCGAACGGACCCTCCACCCCCGGCGCGTCCGGCATCACCTGCGCCTGATCCCCGTTCCCCGTTCCACGGAACCGTCGAGGGCGTGCCGCCGAGCGGCACGCCCTCGCGCGCTTGAGCCAGCCGGGGACGCGGTCTCGCGCGGTCGAAGACAAAGGACATCCTCGCAATCGGCAACACACTCACATTCCATACAAATGCCCCGATAACTGTGCAATAAAATATCCCGCATGTCGTATAACAAGTGCGACACCGCCGATCAGTAGGGTCAGAGAAAACGGCGCATCATCGGCAATGCGCCTGGACGGAGAAATACCAAAAGAAAAGGGCAGCATCGTGATAAGAGTTGGTCACCCACCTATCGTTCCGCGAGATATCGTCCGTTCCTGGCTGGCGGGAGCCCTGACCGTCGCGGTCGCGCTGGGCTGCGTCGCCGCGACACCGCACGCGGCGAACGCGGCGACGCCACCGCCGCTCGGCACGGCCGCGAACTTCGCGGTCCTGGCGGGCACGACGGTCACCAACACCGGCCCCAGCGTGATCACCGGGGATCTCGGGGTGAGCCCGGGGACGGCGGTCACCGGCTTCCCGCCCGGCGTCGTGGTCGGCACCATCCACTCCGCCGACGCCGTCGCCGCGCAGGCCCAGGTCGACCTGACCGGCGCCTACAACAACGCGGCCGGGCAGGCCGTCACCGCCACCATCCCGACGGAACTCGGCGGGACCGTCCGGACACCCGGTGTCTACGACTCCGCCGCGGGCACCTTCGGGATCACCGGGCAGCTGACGCTCGACGGGCAGGGCGACCCGAACGCCGTCTTCATCTTCAAGACGGCGTCCACCCTGATCACCGCGTCCGCCAGCTCGGTGAACCTCATCAACGGCGCGCAGGCGTGCAACGTCTTCTGGCAGGTCGGCAGCTCGGCCACGCTGGGGACCGGCTCCAGCTTCGCCGGGAACATCCTCGCGCTCACCTCGATCACCGCGACCACCGGCGTGAACGTCAACGGCCGCCTGCTGGCCCGCAACGGCGCCGTCACGCTGGACACCAATCTCGTCACGTTCGCCAACTGCGCGGTCGTGCCGCCGAGGGAGACCAGCACCACGCTGACCGCGGTGTGCTCGGCGAGGGTGCCGGGCCGGCTCATCCTCACCGCGACCGTCGCGTCCTTCGGGCCGACCCCGCCCACGGGGCCGGTCGAGTTCTTCTCCGACGGGGTGAGCCTGGGCACGGCCGTACTCGACGCGAACGGCCGCGCCACCCTGGCCGTGACCGGCCTCGCCCCGGGAACCCGCCAGCTCGTGGCCACCTTCCCCGGCAACGCCGCCCTGGATCCGAGCGCCTCGCCACCGCTCGCCCTGGTCGTCGGCCCGAACGGCCTCTGCCCGGCGCAGGGAGTGAACCGGAAGAACAAGAACGCTCAGAGCATCAGGAACCATCAGCAGAGCGACAACGCGATCAAGATAAAGGACCGCAAGCGCAGGCATCACCACCACCACACGTGGACGAGGCGCTGCTGCCGCCCGCGCTAGCCCCGCACCGGGGGTCCACCCGGTGAACTCGTGTGCCGTCTCGCGTGCCGCCCCCCGCACGCGTCCGGCCTCCCGCACCCCGGGACCATCAAGGGCGTGCCGCCCAGGCGGCACGCCCTCCTGTGATGTGCGCGGCCGCCCGACGTCCGGCCGACGTCCGGGAACGCCAACGGGTCACGATATTCGGCTGGATATCCGCACAAACAACAGTATTTTCTGAATTCTCACTGTGCCCGCGTACAGGTAATGCGATAAAACAACCCGCATGTCGTACGACGACCACGGCACCGCCGATCAGTAGTCTCGGAAAAACGGCGCATCATCGGCAATGCGCCTGGAAGGCGAAATACCAAAGGAAAAGGATGAGACTGTGGCAGTCATTGGTCACTCCAATATCGTTTCGCGAAATACCGTCCGTTCCCGGCTGGCGGGGGCCGTGACGATCGCGGTCGCGCTGGGCTGCGTCGCCGCGACACCGCACGCGGCGAGCGCGGAGAACACAGCGAGCACAGCTCGTACGGCGAGCACGACGAACGAGCCGAACCCGGCGGCGGCGCTGTCGCTCGGCGCGGCCGCGGACTTCGCGGTCCTGGCGGGGACGACGGTCGCCGGCACCGGGTCCACCGTCGTCACCGGCGAGGTCGGGGTGAGCCCGGGTTCGACGACCGCCGGGTTCCCGCCGGGCGTCGTGGCCGGCGCCGTCTACCTGGACGACCCCGTCGCCGAACAGGCCCAGGACGACCTGGCCACCGCCTACAACAGCGCCGCGCTGCGGCCCGGCACCGCCTCCCTCAAGCCGCAGCTCGGCGGGACCACGGTGGCTCCGGGCGTCTACAACTCCACCTCCGGCGCCTTCTACATCAGCGGGGAGCTGACCCTCGACGGGCAGGGGGATCCGAACGCCCGCTTCGTCTTCAGGTCCCCCTCCCTGGTCACCTCGCCCGCCAGCACGGTGCGGCTCGCCAACGGCGCCCAGGCGTGCAACGTGATCTGGCAGGTCGGCGGTTCGGCCACGCTGGGGGCCGGTTCCCGCTTCGCCGGGAGCGTCCTCGCGCTGACCTCGATCACCGCGGCCAGTGGCACGACCGTGAACGGCCGCCTGCTGGCCCGCGCGGGCACCGTCAACCTGGACTCCGCCACCGTCACCCGCTCCGCCTGCGCGGGCGTGCCGCTGAGGAGGACCAGCACCAAGCTGGGCGCGTTCTGCGATCCGGGATCGCCGGGCAACCTCGCCCTCGTCGCGACCGTCACGTCCTCGGGGCCGGTCCCCCCTGTCGGGCCGGTCGAGTTCTTCGCCAACGGGGTGCGCCAGGACCAGTTCCAGTCGGACGCCGCCGGCCACGCGAAACTGATCGTTTCCAATATCCCGCCGCGAACCCACGAGTTCGTGGCGTCCTTCGCGGGCACGAACCGGCTGGAGCCCAGCACCTCACCGGTGCTGTCCGTGCCCGTCGGCCCCGAGGGCATCTGCCCGGCACCGCCCGCGAGTCCGGCCACCGCCACCGGCCCCGGCGCCGGCACCGGTGGCAAACCCGCCGCCGGCAACCCGGACGGCAGGAAGAACACCCGGACCGTCATCACGTTTCCGCCCAACGACAGGCCGTTCAAGGCGAGGAAGCGTGACCGCGGCCGTCACCACCACGCACGCCCCGGGAACCATCGCCGCCCGCGTTGAACAGGACCGCGCTGAACAGGGCCGCGCTGAACAAGGCCAGGCTGAGCAAGGCCAGGCTGGAAGGGCCGGACCGAACAAGGCCGGGCTGACGGGGACGCGTTGAACAAGGCCGGGCTGACAAGGACCGCGCTGACATGGACCGCGCCGACAGGGCCTGGCCGGCAAGCGTCTCCCGACACCGCGGATCCGCCCCATCGGCCGTCGGCCGGTGGGGCGGATCCACGCCCGGGGACCCGGGGGCACGCTCACGAGCAAGCATTCGACCGGGAAGATCGAAAGCTCTGAAACTTTCACGGCCCGCGAAAGAGGCCGCCCGGATCGCAGCAGCCTGGCGGCATAGGCCACGAAACATCGATGTAACGGGAGGCGCCTGCCATTGACATCCCGTTCACCGTCTCCAGAATCGCTTATGGGAGCGCTCCCACCCCCTCTCTCCCTTGCTTGATCCGATGCGGCGCCACCACCAGCGAATTCGCATCGATCCCCACTCACGGAGGCCCATTTCATGCATTTGTTCCCCAATAAAGCGGGAGCGCTCCCACGCTTCCGGAGACGGATCGCCGCGCTGGCGCTGCTCAGCCTGGCGGCCGGGACGACCACCGCGCTGGCGGCCTCCCCCGCCCTCGCGGCCGTCGCCTGCGACGTGACGTACACCACCAGCGACTGGCAGGGCGGTTTCAGCGCCAGCGTGTCCGTCAAGAACCTGGGCGACCCGCTGACCGGCTGGACCCTCGGGTTCACCTTCCCGACGGCCACCCAGCGGATCAGCCAGGGCTGGAGCGCCACCTGGGCGCAGAGCGGGCAGAACGTCACCGCCCAGAACCTCGCCTGGAACGGCAACCTCGCCACCGGCGCCTCGACCAGCATCGGCTTCAACGGCACCTGGTCCGGCTCCAACCCCAAGCCGGCCGCCTTCACGATCAACGGCACCACCTGCGGGGGGACCAACCCCGTCAACCAGCCGCCCACCACGGGCATCACCGCTCCGGCGGCCGGGGCCACCTTCGCCGCGCCCGCGACGGTGGCGATCACCGCGAACGCGGCCGACAGCGACGGCACCGTCTCCAAGGTCGACTTCTTCAACGGCAGCACGCTGCTGGGCACCGACACCACCGCGCCGTACGCCTACAACTGGACGGGCGTCGCCGCCGGGAGCTACTCCCTCACCTCCAGGGCGACCGACGACAAGGGCGCGGCCACCACCTCCTCCCCGGTGGGGATCACCGTCACCGCCGACTCGGCCCCCGCCGTGGTCGTCACCCCGGCCACGGTCGCCGTCCCCGAGGGCGGCTCGGCCAACCTCTCGGTCAGGCTCTCCAGGGCCCCGTCCGCGAGCGTCACCGTGGCGACCGCGAGGACGAGCGGCGACACCGACCTGACCGTCGCCTCCGGCGCGTCGCTCACCTTCACCACCGCCAACTGGAACACGGCCCAGACGGTACGGGTCGCGGCGGCCGAGGACGGCGACCAGACCTCCGGGACCGCCGAGTTCACCTCGACCGCCACCGGCCACGCCTCGGCCAAGGCGACCGCCACCGAGGTCGACAACGACTCGGGCGGCGGGAACAACGAGTACATCCAGCGCTTCACCACGATGTACAACAAGATCAAGGACCCGGCGAACGGCTACTTCTCGCCGCAGGGCGTGCCCTACCACTCCGTCGAGACCTTCATGGTCGAGGCGCCGGACCACGGGCACGAGACCACCTCCGAGGCCTACAGCTACTACCTGTGGCTGGAGGCGGCGTACGGCAAGGTGACCGGCGACTGGACCAGGTTCAACGACGCCTGGGCCTCGATGGAGAGATACATCATCCCGGCCACCGCCGACCAGCCGACCAACTCCTTCTACAACCCGGCCAAGCCCGCCACGTACGCCGGTGAGTGGGACGACATCAAGCAGTACCCGTCCAGGCTGGACAGCGGCGTGAGCGTCGGCACCGACCCGATCGCCAACGAGCTCAAGACGGCGTACGGCACCAGCGACGTCTACGGCATGCACTGGCTGCTGGACGTGGACAACACCTACGGCTTCGGCCGCTGCGGGGACGGGACCACCAAGCCCGCGTACATCAACACCTACCAGCGCGGCCCGGAGGAGTCGGTCTTCGAGACCATCCCGCAGCCGTCCTGCGACACCTTCAAGCACGGCGGCCCGAACGGGTTCCTGGACCTGTTCACCGGCGACAGCAGCTACGCCAAGCAGTGGAAGTACACCAACGCCCCCGACGCCGACGCCCGCGCCGTCCAGGTGGCCTACTGGGCGCACACCTGGGCCACCGAGCAGGGCAAGGCCTCGCAGGTCTCGGCCACGGTCGCCAAGGCCGCGAAGATGGGCGACTACCTGCGCTACGCGATGTACGACAAGTACTTCAAGAAGCAGGGCTGCACCAGCACCTCGTGTGCGGCGGGGACCGGCAAGGACAGCTCGGCCTACCTGCTGAGCTGGTACTACGCCTGGGGCGGCGCCATGGACAGCTCCGCCGGATGGGCCTGGCGGATCGGCTCCAGCCACAACCACTCCGGTTACCAGAACCCGATGGCCGCCTGGGCGCTGTCCAGCGTGGACGTGCTCAAGCCCAAGGGCGCGACCGCCGTGCAGGACTGGACCACCAGCACCAAGCGGCAGCTGGAGTTCTACCGCTGGCTGCAGTCGACCGAGGGCGCGATCGCCGGTGGCGCCACCAACAGCTGGCAGGGCCACTACGCGGCCCCGCCGTCGACGCTGCCGACCTTCTACGGGATGGCCTACGACTGGCAGCCGGTCTACCACGACCCGCCGTCCAACCAGTGGTTCGGCTTCCAGGCGTGGTCGATGGAGCGGGTCGCGGAGCTGTACTACGCGACCGGCAACGCCGACGCCAAGCTCGTGCTGGACAAGTGGGTCAAGTGGGCCACCGACAACACCACGATCAACGCCGACGGGACCTACCAGATCCCCTCGACGCTGGTGTGGACCGGCCAGCCCGACACCTGGAACCCGACCAGCCCCGGCTCCAACTCCGGGCTGCACGTGAGCATCAGGGACTACACGACCGACGTGGGCGTGGCGGGCTCGTACGCCAAGGTGCTGACCTACTACGCGGCCAAGTCCGGCAACACCACGGCCAAGAACGTCGCCAAGGGCCTGCTCGACGGCATGTGGCGCAACAACCAGGACGCCAAGGGCGTGTCGGTCGTCGAGACCAAGGCCGACTACCGGCGCCTCAACGACCCGGTCTACGTGCCCCCGGGCTGGACCGGCAAGATGCCCAACGGCGACACGATCAACTCCAGCTCGACCTTCATGTCCATCCGGTCCTTCTACAAGAACGACCCGGACTGGCCGAAGGTGGACGCCTACCTGAAGGGCACCGGCCCCGCGCCGTCCTTCAACTACCACCGGTTCTGGGCGCAGGTGGACGTCGCCGTCGCCCTCGCCGAGTACGGCCGCCTCTTCCCCTGATTCCCCGACCTCGGGTCCGGCCCTCCCTCGGGCCGGACCCGAGCCCTACCCGAGCCCTATCCGGGCCCGACCAGAGCTCTCCCCGAGCCCGACCCGGACTCCGGCCCGGCCTCGAACCGGGGCGCGAGCCCCGCCCGAGCCCCGGCCCGAGCCCTGCCCGGCCCCGGACCCGAACCGGACCCGGACCCGAACCGGACCCGGGTCCGACCCCCTGAGACCTCGGGGCGTGACGGTACCCCTGACCTGCCGTCACGCCCCGAGCACCATCTCCGAGAGGCGCACCCCCCATGAGAAGAACCCTCGCGGCGCTCGCGCTGCTGGCGCTGACGGCCGTGCCGGTGACGGTGCCCGCCACCGGCGCCCAGGCCGCGGCGCCCGCCTTCGCGTACGGCGAGGCGCTGCAGAAGTCCCTCTGGTTCTACGAGGCCCAGCAGTCGGGGCCGTTGCCGAGCTGGAACCGCGTCGGCTGGCGCGGCCCCTCCGGGCTCACCGACGGCCAGGACGCCGGGCTCGACCTGACCGGCGGCTGGTACGACGCGGGCGACCACGTCAAGTTCGGCCTGCCGATGGCGGCGAGCGCGACGATGCTGGCCTGGGGCGCGGTGGAGTACCGCGACGCGTACGCCTCCTCCGGGCAGCTCACCCACCTGCTGAACAACCTCAAGTTCGTCAACGACTACTTCATCAAGGCCCACCCGTCGGCGAACGTGCTGTACGGGCAGGTCGGCAACGGCGGCAAGGACCACGCGTGGTGGGGCCCGGCCGAGGCGATGCAGATGGAGCGGCCCGCGTACAAGATCGACGCCTCCTGCGGCGGGTCGGACCTGGCCGGGGAGACGGCGGCGGCGATGGCGGCCTCGTCGATCGTCTTCCGCCCGACAAATCCGACTTATGCCGACACGCTGGTGACGCACGCCAGGCAGCTCTACACCTTCGCCGACACCGTGCGGAAGAAGTACAGCGACTGCATCACCGACGCGTCCGGCTACTACCAGTCGTGGAGCGGCTTCAACGACGAGCTGGTCTGGGGCGCGATCTGGCTGCACCGGGCCACCCAGGAGGCCTCCTACCTGGCCAAGGCGGAGTCGTACTACGACAACCTCGGCACCGAGCCGCAGTCCACCGTCAAGTCCTACAAGTGGACGATCGCCTGGGACGACAAGTCCTACGGCGCCTACGTGCTGCTCAACAAGCTGACCGGCAAGCAGAAGTACCTCGACGACGCGAACCGCTGGCTCGACTTCTGGACGGTCGGGGTCAACGGGCAGCGGATCAGGTACTCCCCCGGCGGGCAGGCCGTGCTCGACCGGTGGGGGTCGCTGCGCTACGCGGCCAACACCTCGTTCGTGGCGCTGGTCCACTCGGACGCGATCACCGACGCGACCCGTAAGGCGAGATACCACGACTTCGCGGTCAGGCAGATCAACTACGCGCTCGGCGACAACCCGCGCAACTCCTCGTACGTGATCGGGTTCGGCGCGAACCCGCCGAGGAACCCGCACCACCGCACCGCGCACGGCTCGTGGACCGACCAGATGACCAACCCGGCCGAGACCCGCCACACCCTGTACGGCGCCCTCGTCGGCGGCCCGCCCGACCCCGACGACGCCTACACCGACAGGCGCGACGACTACGTGATGAACGAGGTCGCCACCGACTACAACGCGGGCTTCACCAGCGCCCTCGCCCGCCTCTACCGCGAGTACGGCGGGGCCCCCGCCGCGAACTTCCCCGTGGCGGAGACCCCCGACGGCCCCGAGATCTTCGTGGAGGCCGGGGTGAACGCCTCCGGCTCGGCGTTCACCGAGATCAAGGCCATCGTGCGGAACCAGTCGGCCTGGCCGGCCCGCCCGCTCGCCAACGGCTCGTTCCGCTACTACTTCACCCTCGACGGCGCGACGACCGCGAGCCAGGTCTCCGTGACGTCCGCCTACAACCAGTGCAAGGCCCCGACCGGGCCGACCCTGCTGTCCGGGAAGACCTACTACGTCACCGTCGACTGCTCCAACACCTCGATCGCCCCGGCGGGGCAGTCGCAGCACCGGCGCGAGGTGCAGTTCCGCCTCGCCAGCACCGGGACGTGGGACCCGTCCAACGACTGGTCGTACACCGGTGTCGCCACCACGCCGGGCGCGACCCCGGTGCGGGTGCAGAACATCACGGTCTACGCGGGGACGACGAAGATCTGGGGCAACCCGCCCGGCGACGAGCCTCCCCCGGAGGAGCCCGAGGACGACACCGTGGCGCCGTCGCGGCCGGGCAAGCCCGCCGTCTCGGCGATCACCGGCAGCGGCGCCACCCTCACCTGGGCGGCCTCGACCGACAACGTGGGCGTCAGCGGCTACGACGTCTACCGGGGGACGACGAAGGTCGCCACCGCCACCGGCACCTCGTACGCCCTCACCGGGCTCACCCCCGCGACGGCGTACACCGTGTCCGTGGTGGCGAGGGACGCGGCGGGCAACTCCTCCACCGCGTCCGAGAGCACCGCGTTCACCACGACGACGGCCCCGGCGGGCGGCTGCACGGCCACGTACACGGTCGGCAACAGCTGGCAGGGCGCCTTCCAGGGGAACGTCACCGTCACGAACGCGGGCACCTCGGCGATCACCGGCTGGACGGTGACCTGGAGGTTCCCCAACGGCCAGACGATCAGCCAGCTCTGGAACGGCACGCACACCCAGACGGGAGCGGACGTGTCGGTCAGGAACGTGGCCTGGAACGGCCCCCTCGCCCCGAACGCCTCGACGTCCTTCGGCTTCACCGCGAGCCAGAACGGCACCAACGGCGTCCCCACCCCGGTGACCTGCGCCACCGGCTGACCCACCGGCTCCTCCGGCTCCTCCTGCTCCTCACGGTGCCGGTCCGCGGCGCGGACCGGCACTCCCGCTCCCCCTGTCCAGGCGTCCGATCCTCCCTTGATCCCCCGGATCCCCAGGACGCCTCACCGCCCCGGCCGGGCGCGACGACCCCTCCGCCCGGCCGGGCACTCCCCAACCGAGGTAGGTCATGCGCATCAGACTGGCGCTGCTCGCGGCGCTCCTTCTCCCGTTCATCGTCTCCATACCGCCCGCCCACGCCGCCGTCGGCCTGCGCGTAAGCGGTACGCGGATCCTCGAGGCGAACGGCAACGCGTTCGTCATGCGGGGCACCAGCCACCCGCACGCCTGGTACGCGACCCAGACCGGCTCGTTCGCGGACATCAAGTCGCTGGGCGCGAACACCGTCAGGGTGGTGCTCAGCGGCGGCCGGTGGACCGCCAACGGCGCGGCCGACGTGGCGAACGTCGTCTCGCTCTGCAAGCAGAACAGGCTCATCTGCGTCCTGGAGAACCACGACACCACCGGGTACGGCGAGCAGAGCGGCGCCTACACCCTCGACCAGGCCGTGGACTACTGGATCGGCGTCAAGAGCGCGATCGTCGGCCAGGAGGACTACGTCGTCCTCAACATCGGCAACGAGCCCTTCGGCAACAACGCGACCACCCCCGGCTGGACCCAGGCCACCTCGGCCGCGATCACCCGGCTGCGGAGCAACGGGTTCCAGCACCTGATCATGGTGGACGCGCCCAACTGGGGCCAGGACTGGAGCTTCACCATGCGCGACAACGCGGCCACGGTCGCCGCCGCCGACCCGCAGCGCAACACGCTCTTCTCCGTCCACATGTACGGGGTGTTCGACACGGCCGCCGAGGTCACCTCCTACCTGCAGGCGTTCCAGACGGCGGGACTGCCGCTGGTGATCGGCGAGTTCGGCTTCAACCACTCCGACGGCAACCCCGACGAGGACACGATCATGGCCCAGGCGCAGGCCAGGGGGGTCGGCTACCTCGGCTGGTCGTGGAGCGGCAACGGCGGCGGCGTCGAGTATCTCGACCAGGTGACCAACTTCAACGTCGCCGGCCTCACCACCTGGGGACAGCGCCTGTTCAACGGGGCGAACGGCATCGCGCAGACCTCCGTCGAGGCCACGGTCTACGGCGGCACCGGCACCCCGGACACCGAGGCGCCGACCCGGCCCGGCACGCCCGCCGCCTCGGACGTCACCTCGACCGGCGCCCGGCTGTCCTGGACCGCCTCCACCGACAACCGCGCGGTCACCGGCTACGACGTCTTCCGGGGGACCACCAAGCTCGGTTCGTCCGCGACCAGCTCGATCACCCTGACCGGGCTCACCGCGCAGACCGCCTACACCGTCACCGTGGTCGCCCGCGACGCCGCGGGGAACACCTCGGCCGCCTCCGCGGCGACGACCTTCACGACCACCTCGACCCCGCCGAGCGGCTGCACCCCGACGTACCGGATGACCAACTCCTGGCAGGGCGGCTTCCAGGGCGAGGTCACCGTCCGCTGCACCGCGGCCGTCACCACCTGGAGAACCGTCCTCACCTATCCCTCCGGCGTGAACGTCAGCCAGTCGTGGAGCTCCACCCTGTCGGCGGCCCCGCCGGTCTTCACCTTCACCAACGCCGCCTGGAACGGATCCGTCCCCGCCGGGGGATCCACCACCTTCGGCTTCATCGGCACCTGGTCGGGCACCGGCGCCCCGCCCAGCCCCACCCTCTCCTAGCCCCACCGACTTCACCGGCTCCTAGCTCCACCGGCTCCTCTGGCTCCTACGGCTCCTCGCCGTACGGCCGGTGGTCCCGCGGCCCCGCCCCGCGGCTCCGGCCGTACGCCGGGCGGGGGGGGGCGGGCCCCCCCCGCGGCCACGCGGCGGGCCCGCCGCCGCGGCGCCGCCGCGCCCCGCGCGGGGCCCGCCCGCCCCCGCGCGGCGCGGGGGGCGGGGGGGGGCGGGGGGCC